>NZ_CALDGS010000124.1 GCF_937941905.1 uncultured Mycolicibacterium sp.
ACCACCGCCCGCGGCAGCGGGAAATGAAACCACCGCCCGCATCGCGGGGATGCGGGCGGTGGCGGGGGTGGTGGCTTACTCGCCGGCGGTGGCGCCGGTGTCGCCGTCCGGCCACTCGGCCATACCGGGACCCGGGCCTTCCGCCGGGGCCGGCGCGGTGTGCTCCGCCGGGGCCGGCGCGAATCCGGCCCGGGCCGGACCGCTCTCGGCGGCGTCCCGGGTGAAGGTGACGACCTGGGCCTGCTGGGTGCTGGTGCAGCTGGCCCGGTCGGTGTCGCCGCGGGCGATCTGGTCCAGCGTGGCCGCACTGACGGTGCCGTCCCCGCAGATCAGGCCGGCCAGCCCGGCGGCGGTGTCGACGGTGACGTCCTCGAGGACGTGGTCGCCGAACGCGACGTCGACGACATCGACCCGGCTGTCGGTGCCGGTGTCGGAAGGCTGGGCGGCGGCGAGGCCGAGACCGGCCGTGAACAGCAGCGAACCGCCGATCAGCGTGCCGTAGGCCGTCTTGCTCACCATGCTCATCTGGATGCTCCTCTCGCTGTTCGGCGGGTCGTCCGGATGCGGACGTGGGCGGGGGCATCTCCCCCGCGTCCCGCCTCCCACGTCGGGAGGCCGATGTGCGAATCATCGGCCGGTGGGCAGCATTGCCGGGGCCGGCCGGGTTCAAACCCCGCAGCGACGGTTCGGGGCAAAAAAATTCGCCGGGCATGTGCGGCGAACGGCACATGCCCGGCGAACAGGGCTCGGATCAGCGCTTGCTGTACTGCGGCGCCTTGCGGGCCTTCTTGAGGCCGTACTTCTTGCGCTCGATGGCCCGCGGGTCACGGGTCAGGAAGCCGGCCTTCTTCAGCGCCGGACGGTCCTCCGGCTGCGCGATCACCAGGGCACGGGCGATCGCCAGGCGCAGCGCACCGGCCTGGCCGGACGGCCCGCCGCCGTCGAGGTGGGCGTAGATGTCGAACTGTTCCAGCCGGTCGACCAGCACCAGCGGGGCCTTGATCAGCTGCTGGTGCACCCGGTTCGGGAAGTAGTCCTCCAGGCTGCGGCCGTCGAGGTTGAACTGGCCGGTGCCGGGCACCAGGCGCACCCGCACCACGGCCTCCTTGCGGCGGCCGACGGTCTGGATGGGTCGGTCGATGAGGACCGGCTGCGGCTCGGCGGCCGTCACATCGGTGGTCGGCTCAACGGTCACTGGCTCACCTGCTTGATCTCGTACGGAATCGGCTGCTGCGCGGTGTGCGGATGCTCCGGACCCGCGTACACCCGAAGCTTGCGCTTCAGCTGCCGGCCGAGCCGGTTCTTCGGGAGCATGCCGACGATCGCCTTCTCGACGACGCGGTCGGGATGCTTCTCCATCAGGTCGCCCAGCGACCGCGACCGCAGGCCACCGGGATACCCCGAGTGGCGGTAGATCATCTTCTGCTGCAGCTTGTTGCCGCCGATGGCGACCTTGTCGGCGTTGATCACGATGACGAAGTCACCTTCGTCGCTGTTCGGCGTGAAGGTCGGCTTGTGCTTGCCGCGCAGCAGCGAGGCTGCGGCTGCGGCGAGCCGGCCGAGCACCACGTCGGTGGCGTCGATGACGTACCACGACCGCGTGGTGTCACCCGCCTTCGGCGTGTACGTAGGCAAAGCGCTACCTCTACATTCTCGGGGGACTCATCCCGGTTGTGCGGATCCCGGTCGACCCGGGTGCCGGTCAGGCGGTGCGGATGGGGTTGTCTCGGCGACCGACACTGACCCGAGGCCCACTCCCCCCGAGCCGGGGGCACCACACGCCAGCGGACCACCTTACCGGTCGGCGTCCGCGCTGGTCAAAACGGGTGGTGCGGTCCCGCCCGTCTCCCCTCCAGACGGGACCGCACCGGCTCGTGGGCGGGGCCGGTCAGCGGCCCCACGCGTTGGCCGCGCTGCGGTCGGTGGCGGCGATCTCCTCGGCGCCGTCGCGCACCGCGTTGCCCAGCCGGTGCAGGATCTCGTTGAGCCCGGCGGCGGCCCGGTCCCAGCGGTCCTGTTCGGCCCGGTAGGCCGCGGCGGCCTCGCGGGTCCACACCTGCTGCAGCGGGGCGAGGGTCTGGTGCAGCTCGGCCAGCACGGCGTTGAACCGGGCGGCGGTGGCGTGGATGTCCTGGCGGACGGTGAACTCGATCTCGGCGAAGTTGTAGGACAGCACCGGGTCCACGGCCGTCACCTCACAGCCCGCCGGCGACGGCGTCGAGACGCTGGGCGTGGGCCTCGGCGGCCTCGCGCAGCAGCCGTTCGTTGTGCCGGATGGTCTCGGCGATGCGACCCAGCGCGGTGTGCAGGGTGTCGGCCTCGGCGTGCCAGCGGTCCACCACGGTGCGGAACCGGCCGGCCGCCACCCCGCCCCACACCGAGGCCGGCACGGCCGACATCCGGCCGATGAACGCCTGCAGCATGGTGCGCAGTTCGTCGTTGCGCGTGTCGATGTGCCCGGCGACCGCCGCCATCAGGCCGAGGTCGGTGGTCAGGGCTGGGCCCGCGGGTTCTGTCATGGCGGTCCTTCCGGTCGGTGGTGCGCTACATCTGGTTCGACGGTGCGCCCGCCGGATCGGTTCCACCCGCCCCCGAGTCCCCGCGCGCACGGAGCGGTGCCGGGCGGCGTGGCGGGCTAGG
>NZ_CALDGS010000125.1 GCF_937941905.1 uncultured Mycolicibacterium sp.
CCGACACGATGACGAACCCAGCAACCGCGCTACACCACTATGCGGGACTCAACTCGTTGCGGCCGGCGACGGCGACAGTTCGGGGGAATGGCTGTATCCGCTGGGATATATACCTTGTCTAGATATTGGCGCATATCTGTATCTCCCGCGCCGGGTTTTCCTGAGCGGGGCTGAGCCCGAGGTGTGCCGTGGGTCAGCAACGCCATTCGCGGGGTGTTGCCGAGGACGGGCAGAATAAGTTGACTTACCTCCGAGGAACGAACGGAACCGTGCGTGACTGCTTCCCCCCGGGCCGGTGACCGCGCCGGCGCGCCGGCCCGCCGGTCCAACGTCGCGATCTTCGCGCTCTACGTCGTGATGGGGCTGGCCATGGCGACCTGGGTCACCCAGACCCCGGCGGTGCGCGACGCCCTCGCGGTGTCCATCGCGCAGATGGGCAACGTGATCCTGATGCTGGCCGGCGGCAGCGTGGTCGGCCTGCTCGGGGCGGGACGGTTCGTCGACACCTTCGGGGCCCGCGCCGCCGTGATCCTCGGCCTGGCCCTGGTGGCGGCCGGGCTCGGGGGCACCGCGCTGTTCACCGCGTGGGGCTCGCTCGCCGCCGTCATGGCCGGGTTGTTCGTCTTCGGATTCGGCAACGGCCTGACCGACGTCGGGCTCAACGTGGAGGGGGCGGTCGCCGAGCGCGACGCCGGACGCTCACTGATGCCGGTGCTGCACGCCGGCTACAGCGCCGGGAACCTGCTGGGCGCGGGCATCGGCGCCGCCGCCGCGACACTCGGCGTGTCCGCACCGGTGCACCTGACCGCGGTCGCGGTGCTGGCCTCCGGCGGCCTGGCCGTCGCGCGTGGCTGCCTGCCGCGGCCCGCACTCGAACCGCACGGTTCGACGAAACCCGGTGCGGCCGTGTCGATCTGGCGGGACTGGCGGCTGTTGTGCCTGGCCGTGCTGATCGCCGGGGCGGCGCTGGCCGAAGGGGCGGGCCACGACTGGATCCCGCTGCTCATGGTCGACGGCTACGCCACCGACCAGGCCGTCGCGGCCGCGACCTACGGCGCGTTCGTCACCGCGATGCTGGTGGTGCGGCTGCTGGGCGGGCGGCTGGTGGACCGGTTCGGCCGGGCCGCCGTGTTGGGGGTGTCCGGGCTGTGCGGGGCGGCCGGGCTGCTGCTGGTGATCCCGGGCATCGGCACGGCGGTGGCGGTGGCCGGGGTGCTGCTGTGGGGCATCGGCGTCGCGCTCGGCTTTCCGCTGGTGATGTCGGCGGCCGGCGAGGCCGAGCACGGGGCGGCCACCCGGGTCGGCTTCGTCGCCGTCGTCGGCTACGCCGGGCTGCTGGCCGGCCCGCCGCTGCTGGGCCACCTCAGCCACGCGGTGGGGATCCGGCACGCCATGGTGGTCGCGCTGGTCGCGCTGCTGGTGGCCGCGATGGCCGCACCCGCCGCCCGCTCGACCCGGCGTCAGCCGCGCCCGTACCAGCGGGCGATGTCGGGGGAGTCCGGCCAGCCGGAGTAGGCCGGCCGGGTCGGCCAGCCCGCCGGGCTGTCCTGCCACTGCTCCTGACGGCCCCACGGCAGGATGTCGACCAGGCTGAAGATGTAGCCGAGCTGCTCGACCCCGCGGCCGGTGGTGTGCCAGGTCCGGAAGACCCGGTCCCCGTCGCGCAGGAACACGTTGACCGCGAACCCGCCGCCCGGCGGGGCGTCCACGTCGGCGCCGAAGGTGCTGCCCGCCGTGGAGTACCACGTCATCCGGTTGCCCACCTTGTCGCGGTAGGCGAGCACTTCCTCGATCGGCCCGTTGGTGACCACGACGAACCGCGCGTCGTAGTTGTCCAGGAAGTCCAGCCGGGTGAACTGCGAGGTGAAGAACGTGCATCCGCCGCACTGCCACTCCGCACCGTCGGTCCACATGTGGTGGTAGGTGATCAGCTGGGCGCGCCCGGCGAACACGTCGACCAGCCGAACCGGGCCCTCGGCGCCGACCAGCGTGTAGTCGCCCATCTCGACCATCGGCAGCCGGCGCCGTTGTGCGGCGATCGCGTCCAGCTCCCGGGTGGCCGCCTTCTCCCGGCGGCGCAGCCGCTCCAGTTCGCCTCGCCAGGTCTGCTCGTCGACGACCGGCGGCAATCCGGTCGCGGTGGGGCGCGTCATGTCGGTCTCCTCCATCGTCGGTGTGCTGTGCTGGTACGGGTACCGACCCGGCGGCGGCCCGAAACTCATCGCCGCGCACCCGCCGCCCGATCGACCGGAGGTGAGCCAGGATGTCCGTCCGCACCGCACTGCTCGGGGCCGTGATCGTCGCCGGTGCACTGACCGGGGTACCGGTCGCGGCCGCGCAGCCCTGCCCGGACGTCGAGGTGGTGTTCGCGCGCGGCACCACCGAACCCCCGGGCGTCGGCGGCACCGGGCAGGCGTTCGTCGACGCGCTGCGGGACCGGCTCGACGACCGGTCGATGCGGGTCTACGCCGTGGCCTACCCGGCCGATCACGACTTCCAGACCAGCACCCCCGCCGGCGCGGCCGACGCCGCCGCGCGGGTGCGGGCCGTCGCGGCGAGCTGCCCGGAGACCCGCATCGTGCTGGGCGGCTTCTCGCAGGGCGCCGCCGTGGTCGACCTGGCCACCAATCAGCTGCCGCCCGAGCTGGCCGACCACGTCGCCGCGATCGTCGACTTCGGCGGGCCGCGTTCGGGTTTCGCCGACACGGTGCTGGCCCGGGGCCGCGCCCCGCGGGTGGCGCCGGCGTTCGCCCCCAAGGCGCTGGACCTGTGCGTGCCGCACGACCCGATCTGCTTCGACGGCGGTTTCGACATGAACGCCCACAACAGCTACATCGCCACCGGGCTGGTGCAGCAGGGCGCGGCGTTCGCCGCCGAACGCCTCGGATGACCGGCAACGGCCTGCACAAGACTCGGTAACGAGCCGATCAACCCCCGGCGCTGCGTCCGTGCCGGCGCGGTCACGCGTTGTTAGCGTGCGCGCGAGTCACGGAGGAGATGAGGTGTGACTGAATTGGGTGATCGGCGCAAGGGTCTGACGCGGCGCGCACGTGCGCTGGGTGCCGCACTGATGGCACTGGTGCTGCCCGCCCTGGCGGTCCACGCCGGCCCGACGGCCACGGCCTACTCGCGCGACGGGCTGCCGATCGAGGTCCTCGAGGTGCCCTCGGCGTCGATGGGCCGCGACATCAAGGTGCAGTTCCAGGGCGGCGGGCCGCATTCGGTGTACCTGCTCGACGGCATGCGCGCCCAGGAGGACGCCAACGGCTGGGACATCAACACCCAGGCCTTCGAGTGGTTCTACAAGTCCGGCATCTCGGTGGTGATGCCGGTCGGCGGGCAGGGCAGCTTCTACGCCGACTGGTACCAGCCCGCGGTCGGCACCGACGGGGTGCGGACCTACAAGTGGGAGACCTTCCTGACCAAGGAACTGCCGGAGTGGCTCGCCGCCAACCGCGGCCAGGACCCCAAGCGCAACGCCGTGGTCGGGGTGTCGATGTCGGGCAGCGCGGCGTTGACGCTGGCCGCCTGGCATCCCGAGCAGTTCATCTTCGCCGCCTCGCTGTCGGGCTACCTCAACCCCTCGGCCGGCTGGTGGCCGACCCTGATCGGGCTGGCCATGAAGGACGCCGGCGGGCTGACCGCCAGCCACATGTGGGGCCCGGTCAGCGACGTGGCCTGGCAGCGCCACGACCCCACGGTCAACGTCAACCGGCTGGTCGCCAACGGCACCGCGCTGTGGATCTACTGCGGCGCCGGGGTGATCTCCGACCTCGACACCGGCAACGATTTCGGGCTGAACTTCAGCTCCCAGTACCTGGAGAACATCACGCTGTCGTCGAACAAGGAGTTCCAGCGGCGCTACCTGGCCGCCGGCGGCCGCAACGCGGTGTTCAACTTCCCGCCCAACGGCACCCACACCTGGGCGTACTGGGGCGAGCAGCTCAAGGCGATGAAGCCGGATCTGCTCCGGGTGCTCGGCGTCGGTGGGCAGCAGGCCGCCCCCACCACCAGCACCCCGGCGAGCCCGACGAGCACGCCCACCACCAGTACTCCGGCCACCACCCCGGCGAGCCCGACGAGCACCCCCACCACTACGACGGCGCCGACCCGGGCGCCGAACTGACCGGCACCCGGTGCGCGCCGAAACTTTGCTGAGGGCCGTAACTTTGCTGAGGGGCAGTGTGATCTGCCCCTCAGTTTTTTCGGGCGAACCTTAGAAACCACAGGCTTGCCTGATGTTGTTTCCGCCCGGCCGCTCCCGGGCGCCGGGACGTCCCGCCTGGTTAACGGGATGTTTCCGGCGTCCGGAGAACCGTAACGATTCGATAACGAAGTGTTCTTTAAGTGGATTCTGAGAAGGGTGCGGCGGCGGTGACCCGGTTCCGGTCCGCGGCGCTCCGGCTTGTCGGTTTCCGTCGCTAGACTCGACCGCGGTCGTACCGGACCGGTGCGGCCGCAGTGGAATCGAGTGCCGGTACACGCCACGCCGGCGGAGGTGCCGAAGAGCTATGGCAAAGGTTGAGTCGCGGGTCGGACAGCGCGCCGCCGGTGTCGCCTCCGACGAGTTCGCAGCCGTCGAACACAGCTTCGGGTTCGTCGGGGCGGTGGCCAGCCCGCTCGGGGCGATCGCGGACGTCGCCGTCGCGCCCTGCGGCAGCCGGATCGCGGTGGCCAACGTCGTCGACGACAGCGTGTCGATCATCGACACCGCCCGGATGAAGGTCGCCGCGGTGGTGCCCCTGGCGGGCGAGCCGACCGCGGTCGTCGTCACCGAGCAGCACGTTCTCGTCGGCACCGCCGCGATGCGTACCGACGCCGTCACGGCGATCGGCCTGGACACCGGCACCGTCGAGCAGACCTACCCGGTGGCGTTCACCACCACCGCCCTGGCCGCCGGGCCGGACGGCAAGCGTGTGTACGCCGCCCGCACCACCGGTGAGCAGGCCGACATCGCGGTCATCGACACCACCGCCGAGCGGGTCGGCACCATCACCGTCGCGCAGGGGCCCGGCATCACCGTCGACGCGCTGCGGGTCGACGCCCGCGGCCGGCGCATCTACGCCGGAGTCACCGACGCCCGCGGCGGCCGGCTGCTGGTGATCGACGCCGAGACCACCCGTGCGGTGGGCGCGGTCCACATCGGTGCCCCGATCCGCGACCTGGCGCTCGGCCCGGACGGCACCGCCTACGTGCTCACCTCCGACCGGGTCCGCGGCGGCTCGGTGTCGGTGGTCAACCTGCCGACCAACGAGGTCCGCGACCGCATCGACCTCGGCGGCGCGCCCACCCGGCTCACGCTGAGCCCGGACGGCAGCTGCGCCTACATCGTCGACTACGACGACGTCGCGGTGCTGTGCACGATGACCAACCAGGTCGTGCACAGCATCAGCACCGGGGCCGCGCCGTCGGCGGTGGCGGTCAGCCCGGACGGCGGGCGGCTCTACATCACCGACTACGCCGGTGGGGTGTCGGCGTTCTCGGTGGCCACCACCGGGGCGATGTACGCGTCGTTCATCGCCGACGCGGTGCGGGTGCCCGCGGCGGTCTGACCCGCCGGCATTGCCGGCGCTCGCTCAGCGCCCGGTGCAGTCCAGCGAGACCGACACCGTCTGGCTGGTGACCACCTCGACCAGCACGGTCTCGTTCCTGGCGCCGCCCAGGGTCGGGCCCACGTACGGCACCCACTGGGTAACCCGTTGCGGATTACGGACATTGGTGACCGTGCAGTCCTCCAGTGGGCCGGTGCCCACCCGGTCGACGGTGACCGTGTAGCCCTGCGACTGCAACCGGTCGATGGTCTCCTGGGCGGTCTCGCCCGACGCGAGGGCCGTCGGCGCCACGCCGACCGCGAGCACCGTCGGCGCCACGCCGACCGCGAGCACCGTCGCCGCACCCGCGGCGAGTGTCGTCCTCATGCGCATGGCCGCACCTCCCGTCGTCGGTGACACCGTCCATCCTGCGCCCGGTGCCGCGCCCCGCCAAGCCTAGTCGGTTCCGCACCCGCGGGCGGCCGGCCGAGGGATAGCATCGCGGCCGAGTGACAACCGCAGGGAGGCGCCCGATGCTGAGCACGATGCAGGATGTTCCGTTGACCGTGACCGCCATCATGCGGCACGCCTGCGGGGTCAACGGCGACCGCACGGTCACCAGTCCGGCCGCCGACGGCGGCTACCGCACCATCACCTACCGCGAGGTCGGGCAGCAGGCCGCGCGGCTGGCCAACGCGTTGCGCCGGCTCGGCATCACCGGTGACGAGCGGGTCGGCACCTTCATGTGGAACAACACCGAGCATCTGATCGCCTACCTGGCCGTCCCGGCGATGGGCGCGGTGCTGCACACCCTCAACATCCGGCTCTCGGCCGAACAGATCGCGTTCATCGCCGACGACGCCGAGGACCGGGTGATCATCGTCGACGGCTCGCTGGTGGGGCTGCTGGCCCCGGTGCTGGCCGACACGCCCACCGTGCACACCCTCATCGTCACCGGCGAGGCCGATCCGGCCCCCCTGCGCGCGACCGGCAAGACCGTGCTGCGCTGGGACGAGGTCCTCGCCGCCGAGTCCGACGCGTTCGACTGGCCCGAGCTCGACGAGCGTTCCGCGGCCGCCATGTGCTACACCAGCGGCACCACCGGGAACCCGAAAGGCGTTGTCTACAGCCATCGTTCGACCTATCTGCACGCGCAGGCGGTGTGCACCGCCAACGCGCTGGGGGTGTCGGTGGCCGACCGGGTGCTGCCGGTGGTGCCGATGTTCCACGCCAACGCCTGGGGGCTGCCCTACGCCGCGCTGGCGGCCGGGGCGGACCTGGTGATGCCGGACCGGTTCCTGGGCGCCGAGGCGCTGGTGGACCTGGTCGAGACGCAACGGCCCACGCTGGCCGGCGCGGTGCCCACCATCTGGAACGACGTGCTGCACTACCTCGACGCCAACCCCGGCCGTGACGTGAGCTCGCTGCGGATGGTGGCCTGCGGCGGCTCGGCGGTGCCGGTGTCGCTGATCCGCGAGTTCGAGCGCTACGGCGTGACCGTCCAGCAGGCCTGGGGGATGACCGAGACCTCGCCGATCGCCACCGTCGCGCACCTGGTGCCCGGCCTGCCCGAGGAGCAGGTGTGGCCGGCGCGCGGCAGCCAGGGCCGGCCGATCTGCGGGGTGGAGGCCCGCATCGTCGACGACGCGGGCAATCCGGTGCCGCACGACGGCGAGTCGGTGGGCGAGCTCGAGGTGCGCGGGCCGTGGATCACCGGCGCCTACTACCGGGGCCGCGACCCGGAGCGGTTCGACAACGGTTGGCTGCGCACCGGCGACGTCGGCCGCATCGACCCCTGGGGCTATGTCACGCTGACCGACCGTGCCAAGGACGTCATCAAAAGCGGCGGGGAGTGGATCTCCTCGGTGGAGCTGGAGAACCACCTCATCGCCCACCCCGAGGTGCTCGAGGCCGCGGTGGTCGGGGTGCCCGACGAGCGCTGGCAGGAGCGGCCGCTGGCGGTGGTGGTGCTGCACGAGGGCGCGACCGTCGACGCCGAGGGGCTGCGGGCGTTCCTGGCCGAGCGGGTGGTGCGCTGGTGGCTGCCGGAGCGGTGGACGTTCGTCGACCAGGTGCCCCGCACCAGCGTGGGCAAGTACGACAAGAAGGTGATCCGCGCCCGCTACGCCGAGGGCCACTACGCCGTCACCCTGGTCACCCCTCCCCGCGAGCAGACGTAAAACCCCCCTGAAACGGCGCGAATTCGGGGGAGTTCGCGACTGCTCGCGGTAAGAAAGAGGGCGTGACCTTCCGGGTGATCCAATGGGCGACCGGCGGAGTGGGCCGGGCCGCCGTGCGCGGCATCCTCGACCACCCCGACCTCGAGCTCGCCGGCTGCTGGGTGCATTCGCCTGACAAGGCCGGCCGTGACGTGGGCGAACTCGTCGGCACCGAACCGCTCGGGGTGCGCGCCACCGCCGACGTCGACGAGATCCTGCGCACCGACGCCGACGCGGTGATCTACGCCCCGCTGCTGCCCAACCCCGACGAGGTGGCCGCGCTGCTGCGCTCCGGCAAGAACGTCGTCACCCCGGTCGGCTGGTTCTATCCCGGCAGCCGCGAGGCCGCCCCGCTGCAGCAGGCCGCACTGGCCGGCAACGCCACCCTGCACGGCACCGGCATCGCGCCCGGCGGCATCAGCGAGAAGCTGCCGCTGGTGCTCTCGGCGTTCGCTACCGGTGTGAGATTCGTTCGCGCCGAGGAATTCTCGGATCTGCGCAGCTACCACGCCCCGGCCGTGCTGCGGTACGTGATGGGCTTCGGCGACACCCCGGACAAGGCGCTGTCGGGCCCGATGCAGAAGCTGCTCGACGGCGGCTTCATCCAGGCCGTCCGGATGTGCGTGGACCAGCTCGGCTTCGCCGCCGAACCGCGCATCCGCACCCACCAGGAGGTCGCGGTGGCCACCGCCGGGATCGACTCGCCGATCGGCGTCATCGAACCCGGCCAGGTGGCTGCCCGCCGGTTCGTCTGGGAGGCCGTCGTCGGCGACGAGCCCGTGGTGCAGGTCGCGGTCAACTGGCTGATGGGGGAGGAGCACCTCGACCCCGCCTGGACCTTCGGCCCGGCCGGGCAGCGCTACGAGGTGCAGGTGCGCGGCAACCCGGATTTCACCGTCACCGTCAAGGGGTTCCAGTCCGAGGCCGACGACGACGGCCCCGAGGCCGGGATCGTCGCCACCGCCGCGCACTGCGTCAACTCCGTGCCGGCGGTGTGCGCCGCCCCGCCCGGGCTGCTGCACTACCTGGACATGCCGCTGGTCAGCGGCCGGGCCGCGCCGGGGCTAGGAAGGTAGCCGCTGCAGCGCCTCGGCCGCCAGCCGCCGGCCCACCTCGATCACCTCGGCGGCGCGGTGGAAGTCCATGCTCCGGCACACCGACCGGGGCACCTCGATGACCACGTCCGGCGGATAGGCCGCCAGCGTGTGCCGGGCCAGCGCGGCCTGCGCGATGTCGATCGAGCGGTTCATCACCTCGAACGTGCCCAGCTTCGGCACCGCCACCTCGGTGGCGTCGTCCACCAGGTCGGCCCCCTCGGCACCGCCGGTGTCCGACGGCCCGAACCGGTCCAGCACCGCGCGCACGGCGTTGGTGTCCAGCAGCGCCGACGTGCCGCGCAGCAGCTTGCTCAGCCACTCGGCGGTGGGCTTGGTCTCCGAGCCGGCCTCCGGGGCCGGCTGGGTGTCGCCGGCCAGGCTCACCGCGATGGTCAGGTCGGCGTTGACCGAGGCCACCGGCGCCATCGGCAGCGGATCGAGGATCCCGCCGTCGGCCAGCAGCCGCCCGTCGAACACGTGCGGGGCGATCACCCCGGGGATCGCGATCGACGCCCGGATCGCCGCGTCCACCGGGCCGCGCTGCAGCCACACCGACTTGCCGGCCACCAGGTCGGTGGCCACCGCGGTGTAGGGGATGGGCAGCTCCTCGATGGTGACGTCGCCGAGGATCTCGCGCACCACGTCGAGGATCTTCTCCGCCCGCAGCACCCCGGCCGCGGTCAGCGACGGATCCAGCAGCCGCAGCACCGCCCGCTGGGTCAGCGAGCGCGCCCAGTAGGCGAAGTCGTCGAGCTTGCCGGCCGCCTCCAGGCCGCCCACCAGCGCCCCCATCGAGGACCCGGAGATCCCGGCGATCCGGTAGCCGCGGTCGCGCAGCTCGCGGATCACCCCGATGTGCGCGTAGCCCCGCGCGCCGCCACTGCCCAGCACCAGGGCGACGCGCTTGCCGGACACCGACGCAGTCACATCCTCAAGTCTGCGCCACTTCGGCTCGGCGTGATTCAAACCCCGCTCAGCCGCACAGTCCGTCCGCGGCGGCCCGCACCGCGACGATCACCGCGGCCTGCCGGCCCGGGGCGAGCCGCGACCACGGGCTGCCGAACGTGCCCGGCCCGGACGACTCGGTAGCCTGCAGCTCGGCCAGGTACGGCTCGATGAGGGTGTGCGGGTCCCCGCCGCGCGCGTCCATCCACGTTTTCGCTGCGTAGCAGGCCTGGAAGTACTCCTCCTCGGTGGACTCCGCGGGCGCGCCGACGGCGGTGGTCACCCCGCCCGGCGACAACGCGACCTCGCCCGGCGGCGGGGCGGCCGCGGTCGTCGGCTCGGCCGTCGAGGGCGTCGTCGACGGTGCCGTCGGGGCCGGTTGCGGGTCCGACGAGCACCCCGCCAGCACGGCCGCCAGCACCCCGGTGGCACAGAGCAGGTGGGCACGCATGCCAGTCAATCTATGCAACACTGGCCGCCATGACCCAGGTGGTGCTGCTTCGCGAGTGTTGTCGGGCGCGCTGACGCCCGATCCTTGCCGTCCGCATTCCCTGGAGTCCGAACGATGTCCCCGATCCCCGCCATGTCCGCACCCACCCGGCTGCGCCTGCCCGATCTGCTGCACGCCACCGACCGGTACGCCGACGACGTGCTCTCCGGCCGCTACGACCACCTGCTGCCGCCCGGCGGGCTGCCCCGCGACGAACGCTGGTACGTCCGGCTGCACGGCGACGACGAGCTCGACGTGTGGCTGATCAGCTGGGTGCCCGAACGCTCCACCGAACTGCACGACCACTGCGGCTCGCTCGGCGCGCTCACCGTCATCGACGGGTCGCTGGTCGAAAGCCGCTGGGACGGGACGAAACTCCGGCAACGTCGGCTGGAGGCCGGGGACCAGGCCGGGTTCCCGCTGGGCTGGGTGCACGATGTGGTGGGCACCGCGCCGGTGTCGCTGAGCGTGCACGCCTACTCGCCGCCGCTGACCGCGCTGAGCTACTACGCCGTCACCGAGCGGAACACGTTGCGGCGCATCCGCACCGAGCTCACCGACGGCCCCGAGCAATGAGCCGCGTCGACGCGCTGCTCGCCGCGGCCCGGACCCGGCTGCGCCGGCTCGAGGCCGGCGAGGTGCCCGCCGCGCTCGCCGCGGGCGCCGTCCTGGTCGACATCCGGCCGGCGGCCCAGCGCGCCGCCGAGGGCGAGCTGCCCGGCGCGCTGGTGATCGAGCGCAACGTGCTGGAGTGGCGCTGCGACCCCACCAGCGACACCCGGCTGCCGCAGGCCACCGGCGACGACGTGTACTGGGTGATCGTCTGTTCGGAGGGCTACACCTCCAGCCTGGCCGCCGCCGCGCTGCAGGACCTCGGCCTGCACCGGGCCACCGACGTGGTCGGCGGCTACCGGGCGCTGGCCGCCGCCGGCCTGGTCGAACCGGCGCCGGCCTAGGAGGTCGACCCCGAACCCGGGCTCGATCCGGAGCCCGACGGCAGCGCGTCGGCGTGCAGCAGCGGCCGCAGCCGCTCGGTCTTCTCCGCGGTCCAGCCGGGCGGCGCCAGCACCGCCGCCCAGGCGTTCGCGACGTCCTTGACGTAGACGTGGCCGTGCCCGTCGGGCACCTGCACCGCCACCGCCATGTCGGCGGCCACCTGCAGGAAGGTCACCACCGGAATCCACTGCATCCGCCCGGTGACGTCGTAGCCGCGCGGCTCCCTGAGCCAATCCGGTTCGGCGAACAGCAGTTTCGGTGACCACCAGGCGATCGGGTCGGAGGCGTGCTGCAGGTACACCACCCGTGGCCGCTCCCACGGCGCATCCGGGCGGCCCAGGTCGTCGGCGCGCGCGACGAACCGCACGTTGGCGCCGTCGTCGTAGATCGGCAGCCACATCGGCGAGCCCGGATCCCGGTTGCGGGTCAGCTCGGTCCAGATGGTGTTGTTGAACGTCGGGCCGGAGAACAGTGCCCCGTCGGTGCGGGCCACCAGGTTGTTCAGCGCCAGGAACGGCGCCTCCCCGCCGAACGAGCCCAGGCTCTCGCCGAACACCACCAGACGGGGCCGCTCCGCCTCCGGCAGCTCGCGCACCATCGCGTCGACGGCCTCGAACAGCGCCTGGCCGGCCTGCCGGGCGTTCTCCTTGTCCACCAGGAACGAAAGCCAGCTCGGCAGGTACGAGTACTGGATCGACACGATCGCGGTGTCGCCGTTGAACATGTACTCCAACGCCGACGCCTCGGCCTCGTTGATCCAGCCGGTGCCGGTGGTGGTGGCCACCGCCACCACCGCGCGCTGCAGGCCGCCGGTGCGCTTGAGCTCCTCGGCGGCCAGCTGGGCGGAGGCCTTGATGTCGTCGGCCGAGCCGAGCCCGGCGTAGACCCGGATCGGCTCCAATGCCGGTGCGCCGTTGAACTTCTCGAGCTCCGCAACGCTCGGGCCGCCGTCGACGAAGCGGCGGCCCTGGTTGCCCAGCGATTCCCAGGTCACCAACGAGCCCGGCCCGCCGGAGCGCAGTGCGGACCCGGGGGCGGGGAAATCCGGGCTGTCCTCGTCGTTGGCGGCGGCGAAGGTGCTGTTGATGACGTCCATCGCCACCCGCACCACCACGCCGTTGAGCAGCGCCACCCCCAGCGCCACCAGCAGCGCCACCGAAACCACGAACGAAACCCGCGGCGGTGCAACGCGAGCGAGCTGACCGGACAGGAACCGCACCGCGGTCCAGATCAGTTTGCCGATCAGCACCAGCAGGAACAGCACGACGATCGCGATCGCCCCGGCCAGTGGGTGATCCCAGAACGTCAGCCGCGCCACGCCCACCGCGTCACGGACCTCGTCCTGGCAGATGCGGAAGTAGTTGATCATCAGCACCTGGCCGACAACCCCCACCACCGCCAGCGCGATCCACGCCCAGCGCGGGGCCCGCGGGCTGGAGTCCTTGGAGCGCATGTAGCGCACCAGCCACACCCCGAACACCCCGAAGCCGTACCCGATCGCCCCGGACACCGCGCTGATCAGGCCCTGGAACAGTGGCCCGCGCGGCAGCAGCGACGGGGTCAGCGACAGCCACACGAAGACCAGCCCGGTCGCGGTGCCGAAGAACGTGAAATGGCGAGCCCACCACACCGGTTCGGGTGCCGGGGTGGTGGGCTCGGGTGCGGAATCCGGGGTGGATTCGTGCTGTTCGCGCGTGTCTGTCACGCCCGAACTTTAACGGTGGGTGAAGTTCGGCGGGCGCTTCTCCACGAACGCCGCCATGCCCTCGGACTGATCGGCGGTGGCGAACGCCGAATGGAACAGCCTCCGCTCGTAGAGCAGGCCCTCGCTCAGCGTGGTCTCGAAGGCGCGGTTGACCGCCTCCTTGCACATCCGGGCCGCGCTGCGCGACATGCCCGCGATGGTCCGCGCGACCTCCCTGGCCTCGTCGAGCAGTTTGTCGGCGGGCACCACCCGCGACACCAGGCCGCACCGGTCGGCCTCGGCGGCGTCGATGGTGCGGCCGGTCAGGATGAGATCCATCGCCTTGGCCTTGCCGATGGCCCGGGTGAGCCGCTGCGAACCGCCCATGCCCGGCAGCACCCCGAGCTTGATCTCCGGCTGGCCGAACTTCGCGGTGTCGGCGGCGATCAGGATGTCGCACATCATCGCCAGCTCGCAGCCGCCGCCCAGGGCGTAGCCGGCCACCGCCGCGATGGTGGGGGTACGGGTGGCGGCGAACTTCGACCACGGCTCGAAGAAGTCCGCGTCGAACACGTCGGAGAACTCCAGCGTGGCCATCTCCTTGATGTCCGCGCCGGCGGCGAACGCCTTCTCGTTGCCGGTGAGGATGATCGCGCCGATGCCCGGGTCCCTGTCGAACTCGGCTGCGGCGGCGGTCACCTCGGCCATCACCTGGCTGTTGAGCGCGTTGAGCGCCTTGGGTCGGTTCAGCTGGATGATGCCGACCCGGTCCTCGCGGGTCACCAGGATCGTCTCGTAGCTCATCACTGCTCCTCGAAGGTCAGTTCGGGATCGACGGGGGCGAAGTAGGCCTCGACATCGGCCTGGGTGACCGCGTCCAGCGAGGCCGGCTGCCACTTCGGGTTGCGGTCCTTGTCCACCAGCTGGGCCCGGATCCCCTCGACGAAGTCGTGGCTGCGCAGCGACGCGCACGAGATCCGGTACTCCTGCTTGAGCACGTCCTCCAGGGTGGCCAGGTGCGCCGCCCGGCGCACCGCCTCCAGCGTGACCGTCACCGCGACGGGGGAGCGGGACGCGATGAGCTCACCGGCCTGGTTGGCGGCCGGGTCGGGGTGCGCCCTGAGCCGTTCGACGATCTCGACGGCGGTGTCGGCGGCGTAGCACTCGTCGATCCAGTCCCGCTGGGCCGCCAGCGTGCCGGCCGGCGGTTCGACCGCGTGCGCGGCCAGCGCGGCGTCCACGCCGTCGTCGATCACGGCGCGCACGAACGCCTCCAGTCGTTCCTTCGGCACGAAGTGGTCGGCGAAGCCGAGCGCGATCGCGTCGGCGCCGCCGAAGGTGGCACCGGTCAGCGCGGCGTGCAGGCCGAGCTTGCCGGGGGCCCGGGACAGCAGGTAGGTGCCGCCGACGTCGGGGATGAACCCGATGCCGACCTCGGGCATGGCCATCCTGGTGGCGTCGGTGACCACCCGGACGTTGCCGTGCGAGCCGACGCCGACGCCGCCGCCCATCACGATGCCGTCCATCACCGACACGTACGGTTTCGAGTACCGGCCGATATGGGCGTTGAGCCGGTACTCGTCGAACCAGAATCGGCGCGCGGCCGAGCCGTCGGCCTTCGCGCTGTGGTAGAGCGCGACGACGTCGCCGCCGGCGCACAGCCCGCGCTCGCCGGCGCCGGTGAGCAGCACCGCGCGGATGCCGTCGTCGTGCTCCCAGGTCTTCAGTGCCCGCGCCAGCGCCTCCACCATCGCCTGGTTGAGCGAGTTGATCGCCTTCGGGCGGTTGAGGGTGAGCAGGCCGACTCCGCCCTCGACGGAAACTAGGACATCCTCGTTCTCGGCGGTCACGGGGGCCAATGTAGATCGTTGCCCCGCTGATGCAATTGCCGGGTAGGGTTTGGCAGGAAAAATGCCGTGTCGAGCGGGAACGCGACGGCGCGGCGAAACGTTGAGCAGATGTTCAGCAGACGTTCGTAGCGGTACGAACGACGCCTTCAGAGAGGAACCGACGGTGCGCGAGAGCAGCAACCCGGTATTCCGAACCCTGCCGAAGACGCAGGGCGGATACGCGACCTTTGGCACCGGCGCCGCCGGCTACGGCGCCCAGCAGGTGCACGCCGATCCGTACGCGTACGCCGAGCAGACCCAGGCCGGCGTCGCCCGGCCGATGACGATCGACGACGTCGTCACCAAGACCGGCATCACGCTGGGCGTGCTGGCCGCCGCCGCGGTCGTCACCTACGCCCTGGCCGCGGTCAACCCGGCGATCGCCCTGCCGCTGGTGATGATCGGTGCGCTCGGCGGTCTGGTGATGGTCCTGATCGCCACCTTCGGGCGCAAGCAGGACAACCCCGGCATCGTGCTCACCTACGCGGCGCTGGAGGGGCTGGCCCTCGGCGGCATCTCGTGGGTCTTCGGCCAGAGCGTGGAGATCGCCGGCGGCAGCGCCGGTGCGCTGATCACCCAGGCGGTGCTCGGCACATTCGGGGTGTTCTTCGGGATGCTGGTCGTCTACAAGACCGGCGCCATCCGGGTCACCCCGAAGTTCACCCGGTTCATCGTGGCCGGCCTGTTCGGTGTGCTGGTGCTGATGCTCGGCAACCTGGTGCTGGGGCTGTTCGGCGTCGGCGGCGGTGAGGGCATGGGTCTGCGCGCCGGTGGCCCGATCGCGATCATCTTCTCGCTGGTCTGCATCGGCCTGGCGGCGTTCAGCTTCCTGATCGACTTCGACGCCGCGGACCAGATGATCCGCGCCGGTGCGCCGGAGAAGGCCGCCTGGGGCGTGGCGCTGGGCCTGACCGTCACCCTGGTCTGGCTCTACATCGAGATCCTGCGGCTGCTGTCGTACTTCCAGAACGACTAGCGGCTTTTCCGAGAAGGCCCGGTGCGATGACGCCCCGGGCCTTTTCTTTTGCCCCCCGAAAACGACGCTGCGCCCGGACCGCGAGTTCGGGCCGAACCGCGATCCGGACGCAGTGTGCGATGCTCAGAGGTCGATGCTCAGGGGATCGACGCTCGGGGGTCAGCTGAGCCGCTCGATGATCAGCGCCATGCCCTGCCCACCGCCGACGCACATGGTCTCCAGACCGAACTGCTTGTCGTAGGTCTGCAGGTTGT
>NZ_CALDGS010000126.1 GCF_937941905.1 uncultured Mycolicibacterium sp.
GCCAGCGCGAGCCGCTGCTGCTGGCCGCCGGACAGCCGCCGGTAGGTGGTGCGGGCCACCTCGGCCAGCCCCAGGGTGTCCATCAGCCACTTCGGGTCCAGCGGGTCGGCCGCGTAGGAGGCGACCAGGTTCAGCATCTCGCCGGCGCGGGCGGCGGGATAGGCGCCGCCGCCCTGCAGCATCACCCCGATGCGGGTGCGTACCCGGGCGGAGTCGGCGGCCGGGTCCATCCCGAGGATCTCGATGCGGCCGGCGTCGGGCCGCAGGAAGCCCTCGCACATCTCCACGGTGGTGGTCTTGCCGGCGCCGTTGGGGCCCAGCAGGGCGAACACCTCGGCGCGGTTCACCTCGAGGTCGAGGTTCGACACCGCCGTCGTCGACCCGTACCGCTTGCTGACGCCACGCAGCCGCACGGGGACGCCCGGCGAGCCGGCACTGTCGGCAGCAGGGGTCACGGGGATTCAGCGTAAGCGCCGGGCTCGGGCGCCCGGCCGACCGGTGGGGGTGACGGCTGCCGCGGCAGCCCCTCGGTGACCGAGGCCAGCGACCGCCACGGCAGCCGCCGGTAGGTCAGCGCGATGAGCGCCAGCGCTACCACGGTGCTGGCCAGGGTGGCCATCACGATCTGGAACAGGGTGAACCGGTCGCCGTTGGCGGTCGGCCCGAAGATCCCGACGACCAGCGTCACCGCGATGGTCGCGCCGCGGAAGCCGGGCCGGGTGGCCCAGCAGGCCAGCGGGATGATCGCCCAGAGCAGGTACCAGGGCTGCACCACCGGGAACAGCAGCACGGTCGCGCCCAGCGCCACCCCGAGCCCGCCGACCGGGTGCAGCCGGCCGCGCAGCACGGTCAGCAGCAGGCCGCCGACCACGATCGCGATGACGAACACGCCGATGGCCCGGGTCAGGCCGAGCACCGCGGTGGTGTGGTCGCCCAGGCCGAGCAGGATGCCCACCTGGCCGGTGCCCAGCGCGAGCAGGGTGGGCGGGGACATCCAGCTGCGCACCACGTTGGCGGTGCCCAGGGTGTGGATCCAGCCGAAGCCCAGCCCGCTGGCCCAGCCGATCAGCGCCATCACCGCCAGCGACAGCAGGCCCAGCGCCCCGCCGGCGGTGCACAACGCCCTGGCGGTGCCGCCCCAGCGGTTGGCCAGGCCGGTCGCGACGAACCCGAGCGCGAGCAGGCTGGGCAGCTTGACCTGCGAGGACATCGTGATCAGCACGCAGCCGAACACCAGCGACGCCAGCGGTGCCCAGGCCGCCCAGTCGGCCCGGGTGGTGGGCCGGTGCAGGGGCCGGGGCAGCAGCGGCCCGGCCGCCTCCACGCCGCGCAGCGCGAACTCGGTGCCGGCCAGCATCAGCCCCAGCATCAGCGCCTCGTTGTGGATGCCGGCGACGAGGTGCATGAACAGCAGCGGGTTGCACGGCCCCAGCCACAGCGCGCTGACCTCGGCGACCCCGCAGCGCCGCGCCAGCCGCGGGGTGGCCCACACGATCAGCCCGACGCCGAGCAGCACCACCACCCGGTGGCACAGCACCGCGGCCACGATGTTCTCCTCGGCCAGCGCGGAGATGCCCTCGCCGAGCCACAGGAACAGCGGGCCGTAGGGGGCCGGGGTCTCGCGCCACAGGCTCGGCACCGACAGCGTGAAGACGTGGTCCAGGCCCAGCCCGGTGGCCGGGCCGACCCGGTAGGGGTCCAGGCCGAGCCGGGCGATCTCGCTCTGCGCGAGGTAGGAGTAGACGTCCTTGCTGTACATCGGTGGGGCGACCAGCAGCGGCAGCGCCCACAGCAGCAGGGTGCGGTCCAGTTCGCCGCGCGACATCCGCCGGTCGCCCAGCGCGAACCGGCCCAGCATCAGCCAGGCCAGCGCCATCATCACCGCGCCGGTGGTGGTCATCGTCAGCGACACGGTCTGGATGCGCGACGGCAGGTTGAGCAGTCGCACCCCGAAGGTCGGATCCTGCACCACCGGGCGGGCCCCGGCGCCGAGCGCGCCGATGGCCATCAGCACGGTGCCGGTGGCGCCGAACAGACGGGTGCGCCGCAGCACGACCTGCTCGGCGGCGTTGAGCGGGGTGCCGACGGGCCGCTCGTCGCCGTGCCAGCGGGCGATCGAGGACCCGATCGAGGACAGGTGCCCGAGGGTTCGAGCCATTCGAGCAGCGTAACCGGCCCGGCGGCGCCGTCCGGCGGGGTTAGGGTGCCCTTGCTGGATGCGCCGGGGGAATTCCGTCACAATGTTGTTGTGAAATTGCCTGGCGAGGCCGTGCCGACGCCGGCGGTGGCCCCCGACGGGCAGACCCGCCGGGCGATCATCCAGCTGCTGCTCGAGGGCCCCATCACCGCCGGTGAGATCGGGCAGCGGCTGGGCATCTCCGCGGCCGGGGTGCGCCGGCACCTCGACGCGCTGATCGAGGCCGGGGACGCCGAGGCCATCCCGGCGGCGGCCTGGCAGCACACCGGCCGGGGCCGACCCGCCAAGCGGTACCGGCTGACCCCGGCGGGCCGGGCCAAGCTCAGCCACGCCTACGACGATCTCGCGGTAGCGGCGATCCGCCAGCTGCGCGAGCTCGGCGGCGACGAGGCGGTGCGGACGTTCGCCCGCCGCCGCATCGACGGCATCCTGGCCGGGGTGCGGCCCGGGTCCGGCGACCCGGTGCAGATCGCCGAGCAGGTGGCCGCCGCGCTGACCCGGGCCGGCTACGCCACCACCGTCGCACCGGCCCCCGGGCCGATCGTCGGGGTGCAGATCTGCCAGCATCACTGCCCGGTGTCGCACGTGGCCGAGGAGTTCCCCCAGCTGTGCGACGCCGAGCGCGAGGCCTTCGCCGAACTGCTCGGCACCCACGTGCAGCGGCTGGCCACCATCGTCAACGGCGACAACGCCTGCACCACGCACGTGCCGCTGAGCACCCGAAGAACGAGCAGCAGGAAAACCCAACAGCCCGCTCCAACCCCGCAAGGAGTCTCGTCATGACCACCACACCGGACACCACGTCGGCCGGCACGCCGGCGGGTCCGCTGTCCCAGGAGGAGGCGATCGCCTCGCTGAGCCGGTACGGCTACGGCTGGGTGGACCCCGACGAGGCCGGCGCCAAGGCGCCGCGGGGTCTGTCCGAGGCGGTGGTGCGCGACATCTCGGCCAAGAAGAACGAGCCGGAGTGGATGCTCGACATC
>NZ_CALDGS010000127.1 GCF_937941905.1 uncultured Mycolicibacterium sp.
CCTAGTGCCCGCCGCGCTCCCCGCGCGGCTTCGACGCGCAAACGTCCCGCCCGCGCGGCTTCGACGCGCAAATACCTCCCCCGCGCGGCTTCGACGCGCAAATACCTCCCCCGCGCGGCTTCGACGCAAACGTCCCCGAGCGCGGAAAACACTGTGGTATCAACACCGCGTGCGCCTTCCGATGGCCTGCGCCGCGGTGGTCGTCGGGCTCGCGGTCGGCTGCGGCCAACCGGCCGAACCCGGCCCGCCCGCCCCGCAGCCGCCCGCGGCCGACATCGCCCGTCCCATCGACCCGGCCCGAATCACGCGGGCCCGCAGCGCCGTTCCGCCCGGATACGAGTTCGCCCCGTTGCCCGCCGATCCCGCGCCGGCCGCGCTGTGGGGGCTGGGGCCGGGATGGTCGGCCGATCCGCCGCAGTGCGCCGGGCTCGTCACCGCACCCGGCGCGGGCGCCCGCGGCTGGTCGGCCTCCGGCCCGGGCGGGATCGTCTACGCCGTGGTCACCCCGGCCTCCGCCGCGGCGGACCCGGTGCTGCGGGACGAGTGCGCGCAGTGGGCGGTCGCCTCGGCGCGCACCACCGGCACCGTCACCCGCATCGACACCCCGGCGGTGCCCGGCGCCGACAGCTACGGGATGGCCGCCACGCTGACCACCGTCGTGGAGGGCGGCACCGAAACCCGCGCGGAGGCCGCCACCGTGCTCGCCCACGCCGACGGGTACCTGGTCGCGGTGACGGTGGTGGCCGACCCCGGGATGCCCGAACCCCCGCTGGGGCCGGCGTTCGCGGCGGGTCTGCTCACCGAAACCGTGGCGGTACTGCGGGGTTGACCGGCCCGGGCTGGGTAGATTGGCGGGCGATGGACACCGCAAGGGCACTGATCGCCGTCACCGCCTGCGCCGGACTGCTGGCCGGCTGCTCGCAGCAGGACGAGCAGGACGCCGCCCCGCAGCCCGACATCGGCCGGGTGCTGGAGCTGAAATCCGAGTTCGGCCCGGAGTTCAAGGTCAACGAAGTGGCCAAGTCGGGCATCGACCCGGCGATGCTGCGCCAGCAGCAGACCCCCAAGGGGGTCACCTTCGAGCCGCCGGACTGCGCGAAGCTCGCCGAGAACCAGCTGTTCCCGCCGGGTATGCAGGGCAACATGGCCGCGGTCACCGCCGAGGGCGAGGGCAACCGGTTCATCGTCATCGCGGTGGAGACCTCGGATCCGGTGACGCTGCCCGATCCGGGTGAGCAGTGCCGTCGGGTGACGTTCACCGGCGGGCCGGTGAAGGGCACGATCGAGATCGTCGACACCCCGCCCGTCCCGGACGCCCGCACGCTGGGCAGCCACCGCACGGTGGAGGTGACGCTGGGCGGCAAGCCGACCAGCGGCGAGCTCTACAGCTACGTCGCGGCGTTCGGCGACTACTTGGTCGTCGTCACCGCCAACCCGCTGATCAAACCCAACGAGCCGGTGCCACCGATCAACGACGAGCGGGCGCGCAACCTGCTGGTCGCCGCGGTGAAGGCGGTGCGCGGCGAGCAGTCGGAGCAGTAACGCCTCAGCGCACCCCTCGCGGCCGGAACTGGATGGAGATCCGCGGCCCGGTCGGCCGGGTGGTCTTGGGCACGCAGTGCTCCCAGGTGCGCTGGCAGGACCCGCCCATCACCAGCAGGTCGCCGTGGTTGAGCGGGAACCGCAGGCTCTGCCCGCCGCCGCGCGGGCGCAACGCCAGCACCCGGGTGGCGCCCAGGCTGACGATCGCGACCATGGTGTCCTCGGTGCGGCTGCGGCCGATGGTGTCGCCGTGCCAGGCCACGCTGTCGTTGCCGTCGCGGTAGTAGGCCAGCCCGGCGGTGACGAACGGCTCACCGAGCTCGCGGCCGTAGGTGTCGTTGAGCCGGCGGCGGATCTGCTTGAGCCGCGGATGCGGCGCCGGCTCGTTGACCAGGTCGTGGAAGCTCACCAGGCGCGGCACGTCGACCACCCGGTCGTACATCTGCCGCCGCTCCGATCGCCACGGGATGACCGTGACCAGCTCGTCGAACAGCGAATCGGGGTCATGGAGCCAGCCGGCGCGCACCTCGACCCAGGCACCGTCGCTGAGCGGGCGCCGCTCGGCGTGCTCGAACAGCGTGCCCTGCACTGCGAGCTGCATGGCCCCGATTTTATCGCACGGGTGTTCGAAACGTCACAACCTGGCGGGGCCCGGACCCTCCTGGGCGAGTACGTCGTCGGGGTTGGTCAGCGCGCAGGTCTTCAGGCTCAGGCAGCCGCAGCCGATGCACTCGGCGAGGTTGTCGCGCAGCCGCTGCAGATGCGTGATCCGCTCGTCGAGGTCGGCCCGCCAGGTCGACGAGAGCCGCGCCCAGTCCCGGCTGGTGGGCACCCGGTCGGTGGGCAGGGTGGCCAGCGCCTCGCGGATCCGGGCCAGCGGGATGCCCAGCCGCTGCGACATCCGGATGAACGCCACCCGGCGCAGCGTCTCGCGCGGGTAGCGGCGCTGGTTGCCCGTGGTGCGGCGGCTGGTGATCAGGCCCTGCCGCTCGTAGAAGTGCAGTGCGGACACGTTGACCCCGCTGCGGCGGGCCAATTCGCCGGGCGTGAGCTCGTGCGAATCCATGTCTGAACCATAGTTGAGCTCCCGGGTTTCGGGGCGCGCCGGCGTTACCGTGCTAGGTGTGACTGCCTCCGGTGCACTGGGCGTGACCTCCGAGGTGGGCCGGCTGCGGACCGTCATCCTGCACCGGCCCGGTCCCGAGCTGCGACGCCTGACCCCGCGCAACAACGACGCACTGCTCTTCGACGGCCTGCCCTGGGTGGCCCGGGCGCAGGAGGAGCACGACGCCTTCGCCGAACTGCTGCGCTCGCGCGGGGTGGAGGTGCTGCTGCTCGGCGAGCTGCTCACCGAGGCGCTCGCGCACAGCGGGGCGGCCCGCATGCACGGCATCGGTGCGGCGGTCGACGCGCGCCGGCTCGGACTGCCGTTGGCCCAGGAGCTCTCGGCGTATCTGCGCACGCTGGAGCCGGCCGCGCTGGCGCGGGTGCTGATGGCCGGGATGACCTTCGACGAGCTGCCGTTCTCCGGGGAGCTCTCGCTGGTGCGGCGCATGCACCACGGCAACGACTTCGTCATCGACCCGCTGCCGAACCTGCTGTTCACCCGGGACTCGTCGTTCTGGATCGGCCCGCGGGTGGCGATCACCTCGCTGGCGCTGCCGGCGCGGGTGCGCGAGACCTCGCTGACCGACGTGATCTACGCGCACCACCCGCGGTTCCTCGGGGTGCGGCGGGCCTACGAGTCGCGCTCGGCCCCGGTGGAGGGCGGCGACGTGCTGCTGCTCGCGCCCGGGGTGGTGGCCGTCGGGGTGGGGGAGCGCACCACCCCGGCCGGCGCGGAGGCGTTGGCGCGCAGCCTGTTCGACGACGACCTGGCGCACACCGTGCTGGCCGTGCCGATCGCCCAGGAGCGCGCCCAGATGCACCTGGACACGGTGTGCACCATGGTCGACGTGGACGCGGTGGTGATGTACCCGAATGTGGTGGACACGTTGGCCGCGTTCACGATTCGGCGCAACGGCGAGGGCGGGGTGCAGATCGAGGAGGCCCGGCCGTTCCTGTCGGCCGCCGCCGACGCGATGGGCATCGACCGGTTGCGGGTGATCCCCACCGGGCTCGACCCGGTGGTCGCCGAGCGGGAGCAGTGGGACGACGGCAACAACACCCTGGCGCTGGCGCCCGGTGTGGTGGTGGCCTACGAGCGCAACACCGAAACCAATGCGCGCCTTGAGGATGCGGGCATCGAGGTGCTGCGCATCGCGGCCTCGGAGCTGGGTACCGGCCGCGGCGGCCCGCGCTGCATGTCCTGCCCCGCCGCCCGCGACCCGATCTAGCCCGCGGCCTCGGATTCCACGATCGCCTCCATGGGCCGATCCTGCGGGACGTCGGTGCCCCGGCCGGGGGTCAGCGCCAGCTGGGCAGCCACATCTGCCAGTTCCAGGTGGTGGGCGAGATGGGCAGCCCGGTCAGGATCGGGTAGAGCCAGGCGAAGTTCGTGATCACCAGCGCCACATAGCAACTCACCACCACCAGGCCCAGGGTGCGGCGTTCCGGGTTGCGGGTGGGCTGGTAGAGGATGTCGCCGCAGATCAGCGCCAGCATCAGCACCAGGAAGGGCGCCATGGTGGTGGCGTAGAAGAAGTACATCTGCCGGTCGATGCCGACGAACCAGGGCAGGAATCCGGCGGCGTAGCCGACCAGTGCGGCGGCGTAGCGCCAGTCGCGGCGCACCACCGCCCGCCACAGCGCCCAACCCAGCACCGGCACCGCGAGGAACCACATCGCCGGGGTGCCGACGAGCATCACCGCCTTGACGCAGGACACCTCGCCGCAGCCCGGCACGTTCTGGTTGTCGATGGCGTACAGCACCGGCCGCAGCGACATCGGCCAGGTCCACGGCTTGGACTCCCACGGGTGGTGGTTGCCGGCGGCGTTGGTCAGCCCGGAGTGGAACCGGAACGCCCCGGCGGTGTAGTACCACAGCGAGCGCAGCGCGTCGGGCACCGGCAGGATGCCCTGCTCGCCGATGCCGCGGCCGGCCGCGTACCGGTTGATCGCGGTCTCGGAGGCGAACCACGGCGCGTACGACGCCAGGTACACCCCGAGCGGGATCAGCCCGAACGCCCACGCCGCCGGGCCGACGTCGCGGCGCAGCACGCCCAGCCAGGGCCGGCGCACCCGGTACTGGCGACGCGCGACCGCGTCGAACGCCAGCGTCATCAGCCCGAAGAACACCACGAAGTACAGCCCCGACCACTTGGTGGCGCAGGCCAGCCCGAGCAGCACCCCGGCGCCGAACCGCCACCAGCGCACCCCCAGCCGCGGCCCCCACGGGGTCTGGTTGATACGGCCCTCGGTCAGCGCGATGTGCATGCGCTCGCGCACCTGGTCGCGGTCGACGATCAGGCAGCCGAAGGCGGCCACCACGAAGAACGTCAGGAACACGTCGAGCAGCGCGGTGCGCGACGACACGAAGCTCACCCCGTCGGCGATGAGCAGCAGGCCCGCGATCCCGCCGACCAGCGTGGAGCGGCTGATCCGGCGCGCGATGCGGGCGATCAGCGCCACCATGAGCACACCGCACACCGCCCCGGAGAACCGCCAGCCCAGGCCGGTGTAGCCGAACAGCGCCTCGCCGATCGCGATCATCTGCTTGCCCACCGGCGGGTGCACCACCAACCCGTAGCCCGGGTTGTCCTCGATGCCGCCGTTGTGCAGCATCTGCCAGGCCTGCGGCGCGTAGTGCTTCTCGTCGAAGATCGGGGTGCCGGCGTCGGTGGGCGAACCCAGGTTCAGAAACCGGGTCACCGCCGCCAGCGCGGTGATCACCACCGTCATGATCCAGCCCTGCAGCCGGTCGGTGGGCCCGAAGTCCGGCGGTGGCACCGTCGGCCCCGGGCTGATCACCGGCACCGGGCGGCCGCCGGCCGGGGCGTCGGTGGCGGGGGCGGTCATGATTCCAGATCGTAGGCTGGCTGCCATGGCCCCCGGACGACTGTTCATCGGCGCCACCCCGCTCGGGCAGCCCGGCGACGCCTCGGCGCGGCTGGTGCAGGCGCTGGCCACCGCCGACGTCGTCGCCGCCGAGGACACCCGGCGCATCCGCACCCTGGCCCGGGCGCTGGAGGTCACCCCGGCCGGCCGGCTGGTCAGCCTCTACGACCAGAACGAGGCCGCCCGGGTGCCGGGGCTGGTCCGCGAGATCGCCGACGGGGCGACGGTGCTGCTGGTCAGCGACGCCGGCATGCCGCTGATCAGCGACCCCGGCTACAAGCTGGTGACCGCCTGCATCGAGGCCGGATTGCCGGTGGGCTGCCTGCCCGGGCCGAGCGCGGTGATCACCGCGCTGGCCGTGTCCGGCCTGCCCAGCGACCGGTTCTGCTTCGAGGGTTTCGCGCCGCGCCGCCCGGCCGCCCGCGCCCAGTGGCTCGACGCCCTGGCCGCCGAGCCGCGCACCTGCGTGTTCTTCGAGTCGCCGCGCCGGCTGGCCGAGACCCTGGCCGACGCCGCGGCCCGGCTCGGGGCCGACCGGCGGGCGGTGGTGTGCCGCGAGCTGACCAAGACCCACGAGGAGGTGCGCCGCGGCACGCTGGGCGAGCTGGCCGAGTGGGCCGCCGGCGGGGTGCTCGGCGAGATCACCGTGGTGCTGGCCGGGGCCGAGCCGAAGGCCGATCTGGACACCCTGGTCGCGCAGGTCAACGCGCTCGTCGACGCGGGGGAGCGGATCAAGGACGCCTGCGCGCAGGTGGTCGCCGCCCACCCGGGGGCGCCGTCACGGCGTGAGCTGTACGACGCCGTCCTGCGGTCGCGCGGCTAACCCGACGATCGCGGCCGCCTTGTCCAGGCACTCCTGCCACTCCCGGTCCGGGTCGGAGTCGGCGGTGATGCCGCCGCCGACGCCGAGCACCGCCGAGCCGTCGGCGCCGAACTCCACGGTGCGGATCGCCACGTTCAGCTCGCAGCCCGCCACCGGCGAGGCCAGACCGATGGTGCCGCAGTAGATTCCGCGTCGGTGCGGCTCCCACGCCGAGAGCAGCTCGCGGGCCCGGCCCTTGGGGGTGCCGGTCACCGAGGCGGGCGGGAACGCCGCGTCCAGCAGCGCGGCGGTGGGCACCCCGGGGTCGACGGCCGCGGTCACCGTCGACACCAGGTGCCACACCCCGGGGGCGGGGCGCACCGCGAGCAGTTCGGGCACGGTGACGCTGCCGGTGCGCGCGACGCGGCCGAGGTCGTTGCGCACCAGGTCGACGATCATCACGTTCTCGGCGACGTCCTTGACCGAGGCGCGCAGGGCCGCCGGGTCGGCCGAGATCGGCAGCGTGCCCTTGATCGGGCTGGAGCTGACGTGCTCGCCGACGCGGCGCAGGAACAGCTCCGGCGACAGCGACGCGACCGCGCCCCAGTCGCCGGCCAGGAACGCCGCCCGGGCCGGGGTGGTGCGCGCGACGGCGTCGACGAAGAAGTCGACCGGCGCGCCGTCGAGCCGGCCGGTGAACCGGGTGCACACGCAGGCCTGGTAGATCTCGCCGGCGGCGATCGCCCGCAGGCAGTCGGTCACCCCGGCCCGGTGCGCCGCCCGGTCCGGCGGCCGCCAGTCCAGCCGCCAGGCCGGCGCCGGCGCCGGGGTGCGCAGCGCCTCCATCACCCAGTCGGGAATCGGTGCGCCGGAAAGGCTTTCGTAGTACCACCGGCCGTCCCGGTGCTGGCGCAGCACGCAGTCCGACCAGCCGCCGGCGGCCGGCGGGATCCGCGGCCCACGCCCGTCGGCGCCCGGGTCCGGGTAGGACAGGTAGCCGAACCAGCCACCGCCGACCGTGCCGTGTGCCCCCGGTCCGGCGGCGACGTCGAACGGGACGGTCACCGGCGCCGCGTCCAGCGAGGGGGCGATGACGGCGCGCGACCCGAACCATTCGCCGAGCAGCGCCGCCGGCGGCGCCAGCCCGTGCCGGGCCGCGGCGACGGCGAGGGCGTGCAGCACCGCCGGTGCTGCTCCCAGGCCGGTCAACCGTTCGACACGCACCCGTCAAGCCTGACAGATGGCCCGCACCGGGTGCCGATCGGCGGGGCGGGTTCTGCTGCGTTCCGCGTTTCGGTTTGCCATACTCGCCGGATGTATGTGTTTGCCCGAGGATGCGTCGTCGCCGCGGCGGCCCTACTCGTTTGCGCGACCGTCCTCCCGCAAACCGCAGCGGCCGAGACGTCGCTGATCATGCGCGGCACCGTCATCGGCCGCCAGCCCACCGACCAGGAGTTCATCGATTACGCCCAGCGGGTCACCGGCGCCACCGCCGGGCTGCAGCCCGACCCGCGACTCGTCGGGGTGCCCGGGCAGTTCTGGCCGGTCACCGGGCTGACCGCGCCGACCTTCGACCAGTCGGTGGCGATCGGGCTGGACATGCTCGCCGCCGAGGTCGACGCCCGTACCGGCCCGGTGGTGGTGTTCGGGCACTCGCAGAGCGCGGTGATCGCGAGCCGGGAGAAGGCCCGCCTCAGCGGCGACCCGGCCCTGGCGCCCGGCGAGGTGACGTTCGTGCTCACCGCCAACCCGAACCGGCCCAACGGCGGGCTGCTGGCCCGGTTCGCCGGCCTGTACCTCCCGATCCTGGACGTGTCGTTCAACGGCGCCACCCCGGTCGGCCCCGCGGACGGCGCGCTGCAGACCTTCGACGTCGCCCGGCAGTACGACGGGTGGGCCGATTTCCCGCGCTACCCGCTGAACCTGGTGGCCACCCTCAACGCCGTGCTGGGCATCTACTACCTGCACGGCGGCTACTACGACGACATCACCCCGGAGGTGCTCACCGACCCGGCCCGCACCCAGGTGACCGAGTACGGCGACACCACCTACTACCTGGTGCTCACCCCGAATCTGCCGCTGCTGCAACCGCTCCGGGATCTCGGGGTGCCCGAGGCGCTGGTCGCCGCGATCGAGCCCGGCCTGCGCCGGCTGGTCGAGCTCGGCTACGACCGCGACACGCCGGCCGGTGTGCACGCCCCGGCCCGGCTGCGGCCGCCGCTACCGCCCGCGGCACCGCAGTCGTCGGCCGACGCCGGGGCGCGGCAGGCGGTCGAGCCCGAGCCGGTCGAGCCCGAACCGGTCGGGGACCCCGCCGGCGCCGACGAGCCGGTGCTCCGGTCGCGGGTGCGCACCGGAATCGTGCGGGAGTCGTTGCGCGCCACCGTCGGTGCCGCCCGGCGCAGCCCGGGGGCGGCGACCGCCGGCCCGGGTGCCGGCCCGCGCGAACCGGACCCGGCCGATTCCGGGCCGACGGACGCGACGGGGAGCGATCCGGACCGCGCCGCCGGGACCGAGTCGCAGGCGCCGGCCGGCGAGCCCGCTACCGACTGATCCGGCGCGGCACCGTGGCGGCGGCCAGCTTGTCCGGGTTGCGCCAGGCGTAGAAGCGGGTGATCCGGCCGGCCACGATGTCCACGGTGACGATGCTCTCGAGCCGTTCGCCGGCGTAGATCTCCAGCGCCGGGGCGTTGTTGTACACCGCGGGCACCAGACGGGCGCCGGTGCGTTCCAACCCGCGCAGCAGGCCCATGATGAACCGGCTCACCTTGTCCGAACCGCGCACCGGGCGGCGGGCCGCGCTGGCCTTGCCGCCGCTGTCGGCGATCCAGACCACGTCCGGGGCGAGCACCTCGAGCAGCCCGGCCATGTCACCGGTGGCCGCGGCGGCGAAGAACCGGTTGGTGACCTCCTCGGACAGCTTCGGGTCCACCGGCTCGAACCGCGGCCGGCGGGCCTGGACGTGGCCACGGGCACGGTGGGCGATCTGGCGCACCGCGGCCTCGGATTTGCCCACCGCGGCGGCGATCTCGGCGTAGTCGAAGGCGAACACCTCGCGCAGCACGAACACCGCGCGCTCGTCGGGGGACAGCGACTGCAGCACCACCATCATCGCCATCGACACCGACTCGGCGAGCACCACGTCGTCGCCGGCGTCGCCGTCGGCGAGCAGCAGCGGTTCGGGCAGCCACGGGCCGACGTACTCCTCGCGCCGGCGCGACGCGCTGCGCAGCGCGTTGAGCGACTGCCGGGTCACCAGCCGGGCCAGATAGGCCCGGGTGTCGTGCACCCCGGCCAGGTCGACCTCCGCCCAGCGCAGGTAGCTGTCCTGCAGGACGTCGTCGGCTTCCGTTGCGGTGCCGAGGATCTCGTAGGCAATGGTGAACAGCAGCGGCCGCAGCGCGGTGAACCGCTCGGCGTGCTCGGTGGTGTTCACACCCGTGCCTGCGCGATCGCCCGGCGGTCGCGGCCGCGGATCCAGGTGTAGGAGCCGGGCCGGCGGGCCTCCTTGGCCAAGAAGCGCACGGTGGCCGCGCACACCGCCTCCTTGACCAGTGCCCCGAGCCGGCCGCCGAGGTACAGCGGCACCGCCCGGTCGTCGCCAAAGGCCACCTGGATGGTGCCCGCCCGGCGGCCCAGGCTGATGCACTGGCCGTTCATCGTCTGCCTGATCGGGGCCGGCTCGCGGCCGTCGATGCGGTGCAGCACGGTGTCGGCGGCCTGCGCGCCCAGCGGCATGGCTGCCTGGCAGCTCATCCGCAGCGGCTGCCCGCTCGGCGCGGCCGCGTCCCCGGCGGCGAGGATGCGCGGGTCGTCCAGGCTGGTCAGCGTCTCGTCGGTGAGCAGCCGCCCGGCCGGGTCGGTGCGCAGCCCGCTGCGCGCCGCCAGCCCGGCCGCGCCGAACCCGGCGGTCCACACGGTCACCGCCGCGGCGCGCCGGCCGCCGTCGGCGAGCCGCACGCCGTCGGGGCGCACCGCGGTGACGACCGAGCCGGGGCCGTCCAGCACGGTCACGCCGAGCCGGGCCAGTCGGCGCGCCACCGAACGCCGGCCCGCGCCGCTCAGGTAGGGCCCCAGCGGTCCGCCGCAGGCCAGTGTCACCGGCCGGCCCCGTTCGGCGAGCTCGGCGGCCACCTCGATGCCGGTGGTGCCGCCGCCGGCCACCACCACCGGGGCCTGCGCACCGGCCCGCTCGAGCGCCGCGCGCAGCCGTTCGGCGTCCTCGAGTTCGGCGATGGGATAGGCGAATTCGGCAGCACCGGGCACCTCGGGCGGGGCTGCGACGCTGCCGGCCGCGTAGATCAGCCAGTCGTAGCGCAGGGCCGGGCCGGCGGCCAACTGCACGGTGCGCGCGGCCGGGTCGATGTGCACCGCGGTGTCGACCACCAGCCGCACCCCGGGGGCGAGCAGGGTGGCGAACTCGACCGTGGCGGCGCCGGTGCCGGCGGCGAGCTGATGCAGCCGGATCCGCTCGACGAACCGCGGCCGCGGGTTGACCAGGGTGACCGCGACGTCGGGCCGCCGGCGCAGCCGGTTGGCCGCCAGGGTGCCGGCGTAGCCGCCGCCGATGACGACGACCTGCGCGGTGGGGGTGATGTGCATCTGTTCAGTCATGCCCTGAAGACACCGTCCGGACCGCATCGGTGACCGAATGTGATGCAGATCACATAGGCCGATCGGCGGGATCGGCACAGCTAACATCCCGCCATGGCCGCAGCAGCACTGAGCAAAGCCGCCGTCGTGGTCGCCGCCGGGGCCCTCGTGAGCCTCGGCATGGCCGGGTGCGGTGGCGCGGGCGAGGCCGCACCCACGCCCAGCAGCACATCCAGTGTCCCGTCGACCGGTCCGCAAACGTCGCCCACGGTTGGGGCGCCCCAGCAGCAGGCGCCCCGGACGTCCGGCCCGTCGCTGATCCCCAACCCCAACGGCGACGGGACGTGGGTGCCGTGCGAGGGCACGATCTGCACCAATCCGAACCATGGGGCCGGGACGGATCCGGCCGACAACGGCGGGGCCGAGATGCTCAGCCCGGACGGCAGCGGAGAGCTGGTGCCGTGCGAGGGCACCATCTGCACCAATCCGAACTACGGGGCCGGCACCGACCCCGCCGACAACGGCGGGGACGGCTGACTAGACCACGCCCAGGGCGAGCATGGCGTCGGCCACCCGGATGAACCCGGCGATGTTGGCCCCGGCCACGTAGTTGCCCGGCTGGCCGTACTTGTCGGCGGTCTCCAGGCAGGTGTCGTGGATGCGGCCCATGATCTCGGCCAGCCGCGACTCGGTCTCGTCGAAGGTCCAGGAGTCGCGGGAGGCGTTCTGCTGCATCTCCAGCGCGCTGGTCGCCACGCCACCGGCGTTGACGGCCTTGCCCGGGGCGAACACCACGCCGGCCTCGTCGAACAGCTTGATCGCCTCCGGGGTGCACGGCATGTTCGCGCCCTCGGCGACGATGCGGCAGCCGTTGCGGATCAGCCGGGTGGCGTCGGCGCCGTTGATCTCGTTCTGGGTGGCGCACGGCACCGCGACGTCGCACGGCACCTCCCACACGTTGCTGTCGCGGATGAAGGTGGTCTTGCCGCCGCGCAGCTCGGCGTACTTGGCGATGCGCTCCCGGCGCACCTCCTTGACCTCCTTGAGCAGCTCCACGTCGATGCCCTCGGGGTCGTGGACGTAGCCGCTGGAGTCCGAGCAGGCCACCGCCTTGCCGCCGAGCTGGTGGATCTTCTCGATCGCGTAGATCGCCACGTTGCCGGACCCGGAGACGACCGCGGTCTTGCCCTCGAAGGTCTCGCCGCGGGTCTTGAGCACCTCCTGGATGAAGAACACCGTGCCGTAGCCGGTGGCCTCGGTGCGCACCTGGGAGCCACCCCAGGTCAGCCCCTTGCCGGTGAGCACACCGGCCTCCCAGCGGTTGGTGATCCGCTTGTACTGGCCGAACATGTAGCCGATCTCGCGGCTGCCCACGCCGATGTCGCCGGCCGGCACGTCGGTGTGCTCACCGAGATGGCGGTACAGCTCGGTGATGAACGACTGGCAGAACCGCATCACCTCGGCGTCGGAGCGGCCCTTGGGGTCGAAGTCCGAGCCGCCCTTGCCGCCGCCGATCGGCATCCCGGTCAGCGAGTTCTTGAAGATCTGCTCGAAGCCGAGGAACTTCACGATCCCCAGGTACACCGACGGGTGGAAGCGCAGCCCGCCCTTGTACGGGCCGAGCGCGGAGTTGAACTCTACCCGGAACCCGCGGTTGATCTGCACGACGCCCTGGTCGTCGACCCACGGCACCCGGAAGATGATCTGCCGCTCCGGCTCGCACAGCCGCCGGATGATCGCGTTGTCGACGTACTCGGGGTGCTTGGCCACCACCGGGCCGAGGCTGTTGAGCACCTCGTAGACGGCCTGGTGGAACTCGGTCTCGCCGGGGTTGCGGCGGGCGACCTCGTCGAAGATCTCGTGCAGTTTCTCGTGTAATCCGTTCATCTACTCCGCCTGGTAGCGCGGGAACACACCGGACGGGGCCGGCAGCGGTGTCCCCGGGGTGATACGGGTGCCGACGGCGGTGAAGTCCCGTCGGTCTTCCGGCTGCCCCAGCTGATCGAGCAGCCGGGCGCAGGAGGTCGGCATCACGGGCTGGGTCAGCAGCGCGGCGATGCGCACCACCTCGAGCGTGGTGTACAGCACGGTGCGGAACCGTAGCTGATCGGCCTCGTCCTCGGACTTGCGGAGTACCCAGGGCTCCTGTGCCGAGAAGTAGCGGTTGGCCGCGGCCAGCACCGACCACGTCGCCTCCAGCGCGAGGTGCATCGCGCAGTCGTCGTAGTGGGCGCGCACCCGCTCCAGCAGCCCGTCGGCGGCGTCGAGCAGCTCGGTCTCGGCCGCGGTGAACGGGCCCGGTTCGGGCACCACGCCGTCGAGGTTCTTGGCCACCATCGACAGCGAGCGCTGGGCGAGGTTGCCCAGCTCGTTGGCCAGGTCGGCGTTCATCCGGCCGATGATCGCCTCGTCGGAGTAGCTGCCGTCCTGGCCGAAGGGCACCTCGCGGAGCAGGAAGTAGCGCACCTGGTCCACGCCGAACGCGTCGATCAGGGCGTTGGGGTCGATGACGTTGCCCACCGACTTGCTCATCTTCTCGCCCCGGTTGTAGAGGAATCCGTGGGCGAATACCCGCCGTGGCAGCTCGATACCCGCCGACATCAGAAACGCCGGCCAGTACACGGTGTGGAACCGGATGATGTCCTTGCCGATCATGTGCAGATCGGCCGGCCAGTAGCGGCGGAACAACTCCGCGTCGGTGTCGGGGTAGCCCACCCCGGTCAGGTAGTTGGTCAGCGCGTCGACCCAGACGTACATGACGTGGCCGGGGTGCTCGGGCACCGGCACGCCCCAGTCGAAGGTGGTGCGCGAGATGGACAGGTCGCGCAGGCCGCCGGAGACGAAGCTGATCACCTCGTTGCGGCGCACCTCGGGCTGGATGAACTCCGGATGTCTGGCGTAGTGGTCGAGCAGCCGTTCGGTGTAGGCCGACAGCCGGAAGAAGTAGGTCTGTTCCTCGGTCCAGGTCACCGGGGCGCCGGTCTCGGTGGCCACCCGGGTGCCGTCCTCGCGCACCGTGGTCTCGCCCTCGGTGAAGAACCGCTCGTCGCGCACCGAGTACCAGCCGGCGTAGCTGTCGAGGTAGATGTCGCCGGCGTCCTCCATCCGGCGCCAGATGGCCTTGGCCGCCTCGTAGTGGTCCGGGTCGGAGGTGCGGATGAACCGGGAGAAGGAGATGTTGAGCTTCTCCTGCAGCCGCTGGAACACATCGGAGTTGCGCCGGGCGAGCTCGGCCGGGGACAGGCCCTCCCGGGCGGCGGTCTCGGCCATCTTCAGCCCGTGCACGTCGGTACCGGTGAGGAATCTCACGTCGTAGCCGTCGAGCCGCTTGAACCGCGCGATGGCGTCGGTGGCGATGTACTCGTAGGCGTGCCCGACGTGCGGATCGCCGTTGGGGTAGGCGATCGCGGTGGTGATGTAGAACGGCTTGCTCATCAGCAATCACCTTATGGTGTCGGGGTGAGTTCGAAGCGTGCAGGCAACCGGGAACGGCCCCCGGCCCCGGAGCCGCTGGCCCCGCTGATCGACGCCCACACCCATCTCGACGCGTGCGGCGCGCGCGATGCCGCGGGGGTCGCGGCGATCATGGACCGCGCCGCGGCGGTGGGGGTGCAGGCCGCGGTGACCATCGCCGACGACCTGGCCTCCGCGCAGTGGACCGAGCGGGCCGTGGACTGGGATCCACGGGTGTTCGCCGCCGTCGCGCTGCACCCCACCCGGGCCGGTGAGCTGACCGAGCAGGCCCGGGCCGAGTTGGAGCGGCTGGCGCGGCATCCGCGGGTGGTGGCGGTCGGGGAGACCGGCATGGACCTGTACTGGCCGGGCCGGCTGGAGGGCTGCGCGGACCGCGACACCCAGCGGGAGGCCTTCGCCTGGCACATCGACCTGGCCAAGCGGGTGGGCAAGCCGCTGATGATCCACAACCGCGAGGCCGACGCCGACGTGCTCGACGTGCTGCGCGCCGAGGGGGCGCCGGAGACGGTGATCTTCCACTGCTTCTCCTCCGACGCGGTCATGGCCCGGACCTGTGTGGACGCCGGCTGGGTGCTCAGCCTGTCCGGGACGGTGTCGTTCCGCAACGCGCGGGCGCTGCACGAGGCGGCGCCGCTCATCCCGCCGGAGCAGTTGCTGGTCGAGACCGACGCGCCGTTTCTGACCCCGCATCCGCACCGCGGGGCGCCGAACGAGCCGTACTGCCTGCCCTACACGGTGCGGGCGCTCGCGGCGTTGCTGGACCGGCCCGCCGAGGAACTGGCCCGGCAGACCACCGCGACCGCGATCCGGGTCTACGGGCTGCAGGGCGGGTTGCCGTTGCTAGATCAGTTCGTTACCGTTCCGTAATCGTAGCTTCGCCGTTACGGCGACCCTGACCCCGATCACTTCGGAGTATCGAGCTCTTGCATGTAGTCACCAGGCTCCACGAAGCCCGTTCGGGCACGCTGCGCCTGCTGGTCGGCGCCATCCTGGTCACGCTCATCGGTGCCGGTGCCTTCGCGGTGTCGGCCCACAAGACCGTCACCCTCACCGTGGACGGGACCGAGCTGACGGTCTCGACCATGAAGTCGCGGGTGATCGACATCATCGAGGAGAACGGCTTCAGCGTCGGGGAGCGTGACGACCTCTATCCGGCCGCCCACGAGCAGGTCGGCGACGCCGCCACCATCGTGCTGCGGCGCAGCCGGCCGCTGGAGCTGTCGCTGGACGGGCAGGAAAGCCGGCAGGTGTGGACCACCGCCGCCACCGTCGACGAGGCGCTGTCGCAGCTGGCGCTGCACGACGTCGCCCCGGCCGCGGCCAGCCGCGGCACCCGGGTGCCGCTGGACGGGATGAGCCTGGCCGTGGTGACCCCGAAGACCGTGCACATAGACGACGGCGGGGTGCAGCGCACCGTGCACCTGGCCGCCCCGAACGTCGGCGCGCTGCTCGCGGCCGCCGGCGCCCCGCTGGAGCAGGGCGACCGGGTGACGCCGCCGGCCTCGACCCCGGTCGTGGACGGCATGCAGGTGCAGGTCACCCGGATCCGGGTGGAGAAGGTCACCGAGCGGTTGCCGCTGCCCCCGACGCACCGGCGCATCGAGGACGTCACGCTGAACATGAGCCGGCAGATCGTCGAGGACCCGGGCGCCCCCGGCACCCAGGAGATCACCTTCGCGGTGTCCAAGGTCAACGGCGTCGAGACCGGCAGGATGCCAGTAGCCAATGTCATTCTGGAACCGGCCCGTGAGGGTGTGCTGCGGGTGGGCGCCAAGCCCGGGACCGAGGTGCCGCCGGTCAAGGACCTGCACCTGTGGGAGGCCCTGGCCCAGTGCGAAGCCGGTGGTAACTGGTCCATCAACACGGGTAACGGTTATTACGGTGGCGTCCAGTTCGACCAGAACACCTGGGAACGGAACGGTGGTCTGCGGTATGCTCCAAGGGCCGATTTGGCAACAAAGGAAGAGCAGATCGCGATTGCTGAAGTCACTCGGGCGCGGCAAGGGTGGGGAGCCTGGCCCGTGTGTAGCGGAAGAGTGGGGGCATCCTGACTATCCGACTACTCGGCCGTACCGAGATCCGACATCTGGCGAAGTCCATCGACTTCCGCCCGCGTAAGGCCTTCGGGCAGAACTTTGTTCACGACGCGAACACGGTGCGCCGCATCGTCTCGGCCTCCTCGGTCAACAAGCACGATCACGTCCTGGAGGTCGGGCCCGGCCTCGGTTCGCTGACGCTCGGCCTGCTTGATCGCGGTGCCCACGTGACCGCCGTGGAGATCGACCCGGTCCTGGCGCAGCAGCTGCCCAAGACCATCGCCGACCACTCGCACAGCGAGATCAACCGGCTGACGGTGCTCAACCGCGACATCCTCACGCTGTACCCGCAGGACCTCGAGGTCCAGCCCACCGCGCTGGTCGCCAACCTGCCGTACAACGTGGCGGTGCCGGCCCTGCTGCACCTGCTGGCCGAGTTCCCGACCATTCGCACGGTCATGGTGATGGTGCAGGCCGAGGTGGCCGAGCGGCTGGCCGCCGAGCCGGGCAGCAAGGAGTACGGCGTCCCGAGCGCCAAGGTCCGGTTCTACGGCAACGTGCGCCGCTACGGCATGGTCTCGCCGACGGTGTTCTGGCCCATTCCGCGGGTGTACTCCGGGCTGGTCCGGCTGGACCGCTACGAGACCTCGCCGTGGCCGACCGACCCCGAGTTCCGGGAGAAGGTCTTCGAGCTGATCGACATCGCGTTCGCGCAGCGGCGCAAGACCTCCCGCAACGCCTTCGCCGAGTGGGCGGGCTCGGGCAACGAGTCGGCCCGCCGGTTGCTGGCCGCCAGCATCGACCCGGCCCGCCGCGGCGAGACGCTGTCCATCAAGGACTTCGTCCGGCTGCTGCAGCGCACCGAGGAGTTCACCTCAACGCGCGGCTGACCTGCGCCAGCAGTTCGGCGCAGTCCGGGTGGCGCAGTTCGGGCTCCTTGGCCAGGGCGCGGCCCACCGCGGTGTCCAGCGCGCGTGGCAGGCGGTCATCGCGCACCGACAGCTGCGGCGGCGGCTGGGTCAGGTGCGCCTCCATGAGCTCGGTCTGCGACGCCCCGGTGAACGGCGGCGCCCCGGTGAGCACCTCGACCAGCGTGCAGGCCAGGGCGTACTGGTCGCTGGCGGCCGACGGCGCCTGGCCGAGCAGCAGTTCCGGCGCGGTGTAGGGCAGCGAGGCCTGCACCGGCACCGGCCGGCGCGACACCTCCACCCCGTCGGTGCGGACGAACTCCCACACCTCGTGGGCCACCCCGAAGTCGATGAGCACCGCGCGCACCGGGCGGCCGGGCGCGGCCAGCAGGATGTTGGCCGGTTTGACGTCGCAGTGCACGATGCCGCAGCGGTGCGCGTGGTCGAGCGCGTCGGCGATCTGGGCCAGCGCGGCGACGCGCTCGGCGGGCCCCGGCAGCCCGGTCACCGGCCCGCCGGTGAGCAGTTCCATCGCCAGCCAGCCCGGCCCGCTGGCGTACATGCGCACCACGTGCGGGTGGTCGAGCCTCGCGGCGAGCTGGTACTCGCGCTGCAGCAGGGCCAGCCGGTCCGGATCGCGCTCGCCGGTCTCGAGCACCTTGAGCGCCACCCCGGCGGGCCCGGTGCGGGGCGCGACCGGGTGGGCGCGGTAGACCACCCCGTGCCCGCCGCGGCCGAGCACGCCGTCGACGACGTACCCCTCGAACTCCGCCCCGGTTGCAAGCACAGTCACACCCTAGGCGGCCCGCCGGGCGCGAAGTGGCCCGCCGTACCCGCCCGGCGCTAGGGTTCTGCGATGTGTCCGGCAACACCGCTTCCGAGTGGGTGCCCACCGGATCGGTGACGGTCCGGGTCCCCGGCAAGCTCAACCTCTACCTCGGCGTGGGCGACCTGCGTGAGGACGGCTACCACGAGCTGACCACCGTCTTCCAGGCGGTGTCGCTGTGCGACGAGATCACCGTGCGCGCCGCGGACGTGCTGTCGCTGGAGCTGACCGGGGAGGGGGCCGAGGCGCTGCCCGCGGACGAACGCAACCTGGCCTGGCGGGCCGCCGAGCTGATGGCCGAGCACGTCGGCCGCGCCCCGGACGTGGCGATCTCGATCACCAAGGCCATCCCGGTGGCCGGCGGCATGGCCGGCGGCAGCGCCGACGCCGCCGGGGTGCTGGTCGCGATGAACGCGCTGTGGGAACTCGGGGTGCCCCGACGCGACCTGCACGCGCTGGCCGCCCGGCTGGGCAGCGACGTGCCGTTCGCGCTGCACGGCGGCACCGCGCTGGGCACCGGCCGGGGCGAGGAGTTGGCCACCGTGCTGGCCCGCAGCGAGTTCCACTGGGTGCTGGCCTTCGCCCACCGGGGCCTGTCCACCCCGGCGGTGTTCGCCGAGCTGGACCGGCTGCGCGCCGTCGCCGACCGCCCGGCGCCGCCGCGGCTGAGCGACCCCGAACCGCTGCTGACCGCGCTGGCGGCGGGCGATCCGGCCGCCCTGGCGCCGCTGCTGGGCAACGACCTGCAGCCGGCCGCGCTGAGCCTGTACCCGGAGCTGCGGCGCACGCTGCGGGCCGGCACCGAGGCCGGGGCGCTGGCCGGGCTGGTATCCGGGTCCGGGCCGACGTGCGCGTTCCTGTGCGCCTCGGCCGAGTCGGCGGTGGAGGTCGGTGCCCGGCTGGCCGGGGCGGGGGTGTGCCGCACGGTCCGGGTGGCCGGTGGCCCGGTGCCCGGGGCGCGGGTGGTCCCGGCGCCGAGCCGGTTGTGAGACTTGCCTCAAAAAGCACAAGAGTTTGGCGGCTACTTAAGAGTCTCTTAAGATGAGCCGGGTGGAAACAAGCGGTCGGGTTTTGGGCGCCGCGTCCCGGGTTCGCGGGGCGCGCGGCCGGACGGCCACCGCGACCGTGCCCGGCCCTGACGAGCCTGTTTACGGCACATCACCGTTTCGAGACACAATCGCTTCCCAATTGTGCGCGCGTGCCTGCTCGGAATCGCGCGCGGTGAGGCGGAGCATTATTCATCGGGCAACGGCTGAGGGGCTGACGCCGGGATCCAGGAGGCTGTGGTGAGCAGATTTACCGAGAAGATGTTCCACAACGCCCGCACGGCCACCACCGGCATGGTCACCGGCGAGCCGCACGCACCCGTCCGGCACACCTGGGGCGAGGTGCACGAGCGGGCCCGCCGGATCGCGGGCGGCCTGGCGGCGGCGGGCGTCGGCCCCGGTGACGCGGTGGGCGTGCTGGCCGGCTGGCCGGTCGAGATCGCCCCGACCGCGCAGGGCCTGTGGATCCGCGGTGCCAGCCTGACCATGCTGCACCAGCCCACCCCGCGCACCGACCTGGCGATGTGGGCCCAGGACACCCTGAACGTGATCGGGATGATCGAGGCCAAGGCCGTGATCGTCAGCGATCCGTTCCTGTCGGCCATCCCGGTGCTCGAGGAGCGCGGGGTCAAGGTCCTCACCGTCGAGGCGCTGCTCGCGCACGACCCGATCGACCCGGTGGACACCGCCGAGGACGACGTGGCGCTGATGCAGCTCACCTCCGGGTCGACCGGCTCGCCGAAGGCCGTGGTGATCACCCACGCCAACCTGTACTCCAACGCCGAGGCGATGTTCATCGGCGCCAAGTACGACGTCGAGCGCGACGTCATGGTCAGCTGGCTGCCCTGCTTCCACGACATGGGCATGATCGGCTTCCTGACCGTGCCGATGTACTTCGGCGCCGAGCTGGTCAAGGTCACCCCGATGGACTTCCTGCGCGACACCCTGCTGTGGCCGCGGCTGATCCACAAGTACAAGGGCACCATGACCGCCGCTCCGAACTTCGCCTACGCGCTGCTGGCCAAGCGGCTGCGCCGGCAGGCCGAGCCGGGCGAGTTCGACCTGTCCACGCTGCGGTTCGCGCTGTCGGGTGCCGAGCCGGTGGAGCCGGCCGACGTCGAGGACCTCATCGACGCCGGCAAGCCGTTCGGCCTGCGGCCGGAGGCCATCCTGCCGGCCTACGGCATGGCCGAGTCGACGCTGGCGGTGTCGTTCTCCGAGTGCGGCGCCGGGCTGATCGTCGACGAGGTCGACGCCGACCTGCTCTCGGCGCTGCGCCGCGCGGTGCCGGCCACCAAGGGCAACACCCGCCGGCTGGCCACCCTCGGCCCGCTGCTGCGCGACCTCGAGGCGCGCGTGGTCGACGAGGACGGCAACGTGCTGCCGCCGCGCGGGGTGGGGGTCATCGAGCTGCGCGGTGCGCCGATCACCCCGGGCTACGTGACGATGGGCGGCTTCGTGCCGGCCCAGGACGAGCACGGCTGGTACGACACCGGCGACCTGGGCTACCTGACCGAGGAGGGCCACGTGGTGGTCTGCGGCCGGGTCAAGGACGTCATCATCATGGCCGGCCGCAACATCTACCCGACCGACATCGAGCGGGCCGCCCAGCGGGTGCAGGGCGTGCGGCCGGGCGGTGCGGTCGCGGTGCGGCTCGACGCCGGGCACTCCCGCGAGACCTTCGCCGTCGCGGTGGAGTCCAACCTGTGGCAGGACCCGGCCGAGGTGCGGCGCATCGAACACCAGGTGGCCCACGAGGTGGTCTCCGAGGTCGACGTCCGGCCGCGCAACGTCGTGGTGCTCGAGCCCGGCGCCATCCCGAAGACCTCGTCGGGCAAGCTGCGCCGGTCCAGCTCGGTCTCGCTGGTCACCTAGT
>NZ_CALDGS010000128.1 GCF_937941905.1 uncultured Mycolicibacterium sp.
ACACCCCCGAAGGCGGCGCCGGCAGGGGGTGGGACGTGTTCGCTCGCCGGCACCGGCGCCGGGGGCCGGACGCATGAGAAAGCCCCCGGGTGCGGGGCACCCGGGGGCTTTTCAGCGGTGGCAGCCGGTTACTGCTGGGGGGCGTGGGCGTTCAGCCAGGCCACGGCGCGGTCGCGGTAGGAGATGAAGCCCTTGTACTCGGCCATGTCCTCGGGCAGTTCGGCCAGCACGGCGGCGAAGCGCCGGCGCCAGGGCTCCACCGTCGCCAGGTCGACGAACGGCAGCATGTAGGTGCGGATCAGGAAGCAGATCGCACCGGACTCCGGCAGCCGGATCAGGTGCTGCAGCTCCACCCGCAGGTGCACCATGCGGCCGAAGGTCTCGTCGTCGACGACGCCCATCAGCGGCCGGTCCGGGCCCCACTCGTGGTACAGCTCGGTGGACACGTCCAGCCGCCGGCCGACGGTCAGCGTCCAGTTGGTACGCCGGTAGACCTCGTTGGGCTGCAACCGCATCAGGAACTGCCGCGCCCGGGTGATCACCCCGGTCTGGCGCAGCCGCGGCACCGGGCCGTGGATCTCCAGGAAGGTCATGCCGACGTCGAAGCCGAACGACCAGTCCGCGGCGAAGGTCACCACGCCGGCGTCACCGAACAGGTCTCCGTCGCGCTGGTCGAGCAGCACGATGTCGTCCTGCACCTGCGAGCCGATGTAGGCCAGCGGCTCGGCGGGCAGCGTCGCGTCGTCGCCCAGCACGAAGTGCTGGTCGATGCCCAGACGGGCGTTGCGCCAGTGGAAGTTCCGGCCGTCGCCGGTCAGCGACATGATGTCCGGGTAGCCCTTGGCCAGTTCCCGCATCAGGTACAGCATGGCGTCCCAGCAGGCCGGGCGCATGTGCGGCAGCACCGCGTAGCGGGTCGGGTCCTTCGCCAGGATCTCCCTGCGCTGCTGCAGCTCGTGCTCGTACTCGCTGTCGATGTGCACGACGCGGGTGCCCCACCCGCCGACCGGGGTGCGCACCTCGCCGCCGGCCGGCTCGACATTGGTGCTGTAGCGGTACTTGTCGTCGAAGAACGGGAACGGGAAGTCGGTCAGCAGGTCCGGTGCGGACACCAGTTCCGGGGTCAGGGTCACAGTGCCAACTCCAATCGGTCGCCGGCCGCGCGGGACACGCAGCACATCATCGCGTCGCCCGCGGCCTTGTCCTCGTCGGTCAGATACAGGTCGCGGTGCTCGATCTCCCCGGCCGACACCGGGATCCGGCATTCGCCGCACACCCCCTGCCGACACAGGTTGGGCACCTTGTGCCCGCGCTTCTCCAGCGCCTCCAACAACGAGACGCCGGACTCGACGGTGAACGTCTCGCCGGTGGAGGCCAGCCGCACCTCGAACGGCTCGCCGGGGTCCAGCGCGTCGATGCCGAAGCGCTCCAGGTGGATCCGGCTCTCCGGCCAGCCGGCGTCCCGGGCCGCCGCGATCACCTGGTCCATGAAGGCGTTCGGGCCGCAGACGTACAGGTGGGTGCCCAGCGGCTGGGTGGCGAGCGCGGGAATCAGTTCGGCGTAGAAGGATTCGCGGTCGGTGAAGATCCACGCCTCGTCGGTGAGCGCCTTGATCTCGTCGACGTAGGCGCCGCGACCCTCCCGGTGGATGTAGAGCAGCCGCACGTCGCGGCCCCAGGTCCGGGCGCTGCGCAGGTGCGACACCATCGGGGTGACGCCGATCCCGGCCGCGATCAGCAGGTGCCGACGGGCCTTGAGCACGGGCGCGAAGGCACTGCGCGGTCCGCCGACGGTGACCAGGTCGCCGACCCGGAGCTGTTCGTGGATCCAGCGGGACCCGCCCGAGCCGTCCGGGCACAGCAGCACCGACACCGTGTAGGTGTCCGGGTCGATCCCCGCTCCGGTGAGCGAATAGGCGTTGGGGATCGGGCTTTCCGGGGCACCGCAGTTGATCACGATGTGGCTGCCGGGGGTGAACGACGGCAGCTTGCCCCGGTCCGGCCGGGCCAGGGTGAGGGTGCGGATGTCGCCGGGTTCGTCGACGATGTCGACCACTTCGAGTCTCAGTTCGTTCACCGCGCCGCCACCTCCTCCGGCAGTCGCTCGGCATCGACCATGAAGCCCAGGTGTGCGCCCTGCAGACGGGAGACGTGGTAGTAGACGAGCAGATTGCGCCCGCAGCCCGCGCACTCGACGGTGTCCTCGATGGCGACCGCGGCGGTGGTGACGGTGCGGCAGTGCACGCACTGCACGTCACGGGTGGCCACATCGGTGCTGGCCACCGTGATCTCGTCGTCGGCCACCCCGGCCGCCAGCGCCCGCGCCCGCAGCCGCAGGCACGCGGTCGCCGGCCCGGCCAGCATCAGCCGCCAGCCCACCACCGCACCGGCCACCTCGTCGGCCAGCACGGTCGCCGCCGCCTCGGGGTCGGCGGGCCGGTACACCCGCGGCGACCGGTCGGGGTGCGCCGCGGCGAGCTGTTCGGTCCACGCCGCGACGACCGGTTCGGCCTCGTCCCCGAACGCCACGATCGCCCAGTCCCGGCCGGACACATCGGCCGGCGGGACGGTCGGGGTGACGGTCCAGGGTGGCACGCTCGTCAGTTCCAGGGCAGGGCCCATACGTCCTATTCCTCCACCGGTTGGACACCTCTGGTTGACAGATTCGACTGACAGGAAACCAGCAGCTCGTTTCAACCGTGTGAAGTCGATGTCTCCAATACTTGAAACACCGCTAGATTCACGGACGTGGTTGCCCGAATCGCCGTGGTCGGCGCCGGCATCGCCGGACTGGCGGGTGCGGTGGCGCTGCAACGCCGCGGCCACGCGGTGACCGTGTTCGAGGCGCGCGCCGACACCGCCGCCGGCACCGCCATCACGCTGTGGCCCAACGCGCTCGCCGCGCTCGACGAGCTCGGGCTCGGGGATGCGGTGCGCGACGCCGGCAACCGGGTGCCGACCGGGGCGGTGCGCTGGCGCGACGGCCGCCCGCTGCGCCGGCCCGACCCGCACCGCCTCGTCGACGCGCTCGGCGAGCCGCTGGTCGTGCTGCGCCGGCCGGTGCTGACCGGGCTGCTCGGCGACGCGCTCGCGCCCGGCACGGTGCGCACCGGGCAGGCGGTGACCGGGCTGCGCCTGACCGGGTCGGGCGCCGGCGGCCGGGTGCGGGTCCTGCTGGCCGACGGCACCGAACACCGGGTCGACGCGGTGGTGGGTGCCGACGGGGTGCGGTCGACGGTCGCGGCTTGGCTCAACGGGCCGCTCCGGCACCGCTACGCCGGCTACACGGCCTGGCGGGGCATCGCCGAGCACCCGCTGGATCCGGCGCTGTCCGGCGAGACGCTGGGGCCTGCCGCGCAGTTCGGCCATGTGCGTCTCGACGCCGACCACACCTACTGGTTCGCCACCGAGCGCACCGCCGCCGGCGGGTCCGCCCCGGAGGGCGAACTGCCCTATCTACGCCGCCGGTTCGCCGGGTGGGCCGAGCCGGTGCCCACCCTGCTGGCCCGCACCGATCCGGCCGCCGTACTGCGCACCGACCTCTACGACCGCGAGCAGGCCCGGGTGTGGGCGGCCGGGCCGGTGGTGCTGGTCGGGGACGCAGCCCACCCGATGCGCCCGCACCTGGGCCAGGGCGGCTGTCAGGGGCTCGAGGATGTGGCCGTGCTGGCGCGGTGCATCGATCTGTGCGGCGGGGACGGCGAGGGGTGCACGGACGGGCTCACGGCGGCGTTCGCGCGTTACGCGCGCCGGCGCCGGCGTCGGGTCGGGGCGGTGGTGCGCGAGTCCGCGGTGATCGGCCGGGTGATCAACATCCGGCCGTCCTGGGTCGGAGCGGCGGCGGTGCGGGCGTCGGCGCTGTTGCCCGACGCCATGGCCAACCGCCATCTGGCCACGATCGCGGCGCGTTCGGCGCTGCGGCTGCCCGATCCGGTGGAGGTGCGGGCCCTCTAGGTCGGGCCCCGAGCTCAGCGGGCGACGCCCAGCGGCGCCAGCACCGTCGAGCAGACCTGGCGCAGGTCGACGATGCCCAGGAAGGCGCCCTTTCGGATGGCGCCGCAGCCGGTGGTCGGGGTGGCCGACCGGGCCGGAACGGCCTGCTGGGCGGGCGCCCGGAACACCGCCGGGCTGGCGCCGTGCACGCCGCACTTCGGCCAGGCCTTCAGCCCCTGGGTGGCCAGCACCCGCTCGGCGACCTGGATCTGCTGTTCCCGGGTGGCGGTGGCCGGCGAACCCACTCCGCCGTGCGCGGTCCAGGTGGACGGCTTGAACTGCAGGCCGCCGTAGTGGCCGTTGCCGGTGTCGGCGGCCCAGTTGCCGCCGGACTCGCACTGCGCGATGGCGTCCCAGTTCACCGAGTCGGCCTGGGCCTGCGGGGCCGCGAGTCCCAGCGGGATGACCGCGAACCCGGCGCCGGCGGCGGCCAGCCAGACGGTCCTGACGACGGTGGTGCGAATGGTGCGCTTCATGCTGCGTTTCCTTCCCCGACCCGGTGACGCAGTGCGGTCATCCGGTCTGTCGGGGGGACGCCGGTCACCCGTTACAGCAGGTGCGCAAGTTTTATGAGGTACTTATCCGACGTAAGAGCACTCTGAGAATGCCTGGGTGGTGCCGGCCGGATCGGCCGACACCGCCCCATGGCAGTGCGTGGTGTGTTACCCGCGCTTGCCGCACACCGGCCAGGCGCCGATGCCCTGTGTCCGGAGCACGTTCTCGGCCACCCGGATCTGCTCCTCGCGGCTGGCATGGTGCGGCATGCCGCTCCCGCCGTTGGACCGCCAGGTGCCCAGCGCGAATTGCAGGCCCCCGTAGTAGCCGTTGCCGGTGTTGATCGACCAGTTCCCGCCCGACTCACACGCAGCGACGGCGTCCCAGTCGACGCCACTGTCCGCAGCCGCGGTTCCGGCCCCCAGCGCGATCGGAGCGACGCTCAGCGCACCGGCGATGGCGGCCCAGCCGAAGGTCTTGCGGATGTTCTTCAACACTTCTTCCTTTCGCCAAGCGCACGCCAACCGCTCCTGTCCGCGGATACACGGCAGGGCTGCGCATACAGCCGGGGTTGGGTCACACCGTCTCGGTCGGGTGCGACAGGGGGAGGCCGATCCGCCTGCCGGGGCACTACGGCTCCGCGGCCCCGGGGGCGTCCACCGCCCGCCGCGACCCCCTCACACGCATGTCTGGGGTTTGAAATTGTTTGCTCGCGTCGGAGCCATTGGGCACGCTACAAAACCCACCGGAGGTTCGTCATCTCGACATCGAATGCATCGCAGAAAGATCACGAACAGATCACGAGCAGGCGATCTTGACGTCTGCGCAGGTCGGCGCCCGTCCCGACGTTTTTCCGGTTTCCGCATGTCACGGCGGATTCGTGAGCCAAATCACGCTGTTTTTGTGACCCAGGACACGTTTATTCGGCCGCGGAGCCGGTTCGGATGCGCTATCGGGCCCTGGTCGCCGCCCGACGCCGGCCCCGCGCCGCAACACAACCGGCGGTACAGATTCGCTGTACACCGCCCCCGCCGGATGTGAATGGTGCCGAACCGCAACAGCTTTCGAATGCGACCCGGCGGTCGACTCCAGCATGGACGACGAAATACACTGCCGCACAGGCAAAACCATCCCACCCGGGGCTACCCGATCCCTCCGACGGCCGGCGTACCCGCAACGTTGACACCCGTCAATTTCAACGGACCCCCTGATCAAGGACCATGGAATTCGCGTCGGCGAACACCACTGCCCCACCCCGGCGGCGGTGACACCGACCGAAACCCAAGCGCGCGAAAACATCCCGGACCGCCGGTACCGCCCCATTCGACCCCGGGGCGAACCGAACTCGGCCCCGTTCTCTCAGCAAAAACTCAGCTGCTCCGCCACGATCTGCCGCTATTCGAATTTCCGAACAATATCGAGAAATGTCGTGAAATTCCGATTTGAATTTGCTGCAATTGCTATCGCCGGCGCAGCGCCTCGAGCTCGGCGGCGGTGTTGACGTTGGTCAGCGCGGGCTGCGGCGGCAGCACCAGCCGGTGGGTGTCGACGGCGTCGACCAGCGCGCGCATCCGGCGCTCCCCCGCCGCGACGAGCGCGTCGATCCGGTCGGCCAGGCCGGCGCGGTACACCCCGGCCAGGTAGTGGTCACGGCCGTCGAAGGGCAGCACGACATCGGCCGGCACCCGGGCGGCGGCGTCGGCGAGCTCACCGATCAACTCGGCCGTCAGCAGCGGCATGTCCACGGCGCAGACGAACGCGCGCTCGCGGCCAGCCGCGGCCGCGGCCCGCAGCCCGCGGCCGGTGGCCGGCAGCGGCCCGAGCCCACGCACCTCGTCGCGCAGCACCTCGGCGCCGGGCAGTTCGGGCAGCGACTGGCCGGGAGCGGCCACCACAAAGACCGGTGCGCACCGTCTCGAGACGGTGCGCACCGTGCGTTCAACGAGCGTCTCGCCCGCGAGGACGAGGGTGGCCTTGTCCCGGCCCATGCGCCGAGACGCCCCGCCCGCCAGGACCACTGCCGCCGGCGTCATCGGGGTCGCCACCGCCGCTCACATCAGTTGACGGTCCAGGTGTCCTTGCCCCGCAGCAGCGCCTGCAGCGCCGCGGCGTCGTGCGGCTTGGCCTCGCGGGCCTTGCGCACCTGCTCGCGGGCCTCGTCGTCGTAGGTGGGCCGGTGCACCTGCCGGAGGATCCCGGTCACCATGTGCTCGAGGTTCTGCTTGCTCAGCCGCGACAGCGCGAAGGCGTAGGCCGGGTCGTCGATGGTGGCGTCGTGCACCACGATCTCGTCGGCCGAGACCTCGGCGGTCTTGGCGACGTCCAGCCCGAAACCGGTCTTGACCACGCAGTACTCGCCGTTGGCGCCGAAGGTGATCGGCTCGCCGTGGCGCACGTGGATGAGCCGCTCCTCACGGCCCTCCTTGCGCAGCAGGTCGAACGACCCGTCGTTGAAGATCGGGCAGTCCTGCAGGATCTCGACCAAGGCGGCACCGCGGTGGGTGGCCGCGGCGCGCAGCACCTCGGACAGCCCGGCGCGGTCGGAGTCCAGCGCGCGCCCGACGAACGTCGCCTCGGCGCCCAGCGCCAGCGACACCGGGTCGAACGGCTGGTCCAGCGAGCCCATCGGGGTCGACTTGGTGATCTTGCCGACCTCGGAGGTGGGCGAGTACTGGCCCTTGGTCAGCCCGTAGATCCGGTTGTTGAACAGCAGGATCGTGATGTTGACGTTGCGGCGCAGCGCGTGGATGAGGTGGTTGCCGCCGATGGACAGCGCGTCGCCGTCACCGGTGACCACCCACACCGACAGGTCCGGGCGGGCCAGCGCCAGGCCGGTGGCGATGGTCGGCGCGCGGCCGTGGATGGAGTGGAACCCGTAGGTCTCCATGTAGTACGGGAACCGGCTCGAGCAGCCGATGCCGCTGATGAAGACGATGTTCTCGCGGCGCAGCCCCAACTCCGGCAGGAAGCCGCGCACGGTGTTGAGGATGACGTAGTCACCGCACCCCGGGCACCACCGCGGTTCCTGGTCGCTGGCGAAGTCCTTGGCCTTCTGCGGCTCGTCGGTGGTGGGCACCCCGGCGATCTTGGAGACCGGGGTCAGATTCAGATCGGTTCCGATCAGATCGGTCATTCGTCAGCTCCCACACCAGCTCCCACGGTGGCCGCGGCCAGCCGCGCGAACGTGGCCTTCTCGCTTTCCTTTTCACTGAGCGTGCCGTCCACGGCGGCGTCGATGATGCCCTCGACCTCGTCGGCCAGGAAGGCCATCCCCTCGACCTTGGTCACCGACTGCACGTCGACCAGGTACTTGGCGCGCAGCAGCAGGGCCAGCTGGCCGAGGTTCATCTCCGGCACGACCACCTTCGGGTAGCGCCGCAGCACCTCACCCAGGTTGGCCGGGAACGGGTTGAGGTGACGCAGGTGCGCCTGGGCGACCTTGACCCCCCGGCGCCGGGCGCGCCGGCAGGCCTCGCCGATCGGCCCGAACGACGAACCCCAGCCCAGCAGCAGCAGTTCCGCGTCGCCGGTCGGGTCGTCGACCTCGAGATCGGGCACGGTGATGCCGTCGACCTTGGCCTGGCGCAGCCGGACCATCAGGTCGTGGTTCTTCGGCTCGTAGGAGATGTTGCCGGCGCCGTTGGCCTTCTCCAGCCCGCCGATGCGGTGCTCCAGCCCCGGGGTGCCGGGCAGCGCGAACTGCCGGGCCAGCGTCTCGGGGTCGCGGGCGTAGGGGGCGAACGACTCGCCCGGCTTGGCGTGGTTGGCCTCGATCGGCGCGTAGTCGGCCAGGTTCGGGATGCGCCAGGGCTCCGAACCGTTGGCGATCGCACCGTCGGACAGAATGATCACCGGCGTGCGGTAGGTCAGCGCGATGCGGGCGGCCTCCACCGCGATGTCGAAGCAGTCCGAGGCCGACCGCGGTGCCAGCACCGCCACCGGCGACTCGCCGTTGCGGCCGAACATCGCCTGCAGCAGGTCGGCCTGCTCGGTCTTGGTGGGCAGGCCGGTGGACGGGCCGCCGCGCTGCACGTCGATGACGATCAGCGGCAGCTCGGTCATCACCGCCAGGCCGATGGCCTCGGTCTTGAGCGCCACGCCCGGGCCCGAGGTGCTGGTGACGCCCAGCGCCCCGCCGTAGGAGGCACCGATGGCCGCGCCGATGCCGGCGATCTCGTCCTCGGCCTGGAAGGTGACCACGTTGAAGTGCTTGTGCTTGGACAGCTCGTGCAGGATGTCCGAGGCCGGGGTGATCGGGTAGGTGCCCAGCACCACCTGGGTGCCGGCCAGGTGCCCGGCCGCCACGATGCCGTAGGCCAGCGCGGTGTTGCCGCTGATCTGGCGGTACTCGCCGGCGGCGAGCTTGGCCGGGGCGATCTCGTAGGTGGTGCCGAACGCCTCGGTGGTCTCGCCGTAGTTCCAGCCGGCCCGCAGCGCCAGCACGTTGGCCTCGGCCACCTCGGGCTTGTTGGCGAACTTCTCCCGGATGAAGGCCTCGCTGTGCGCGAGCTCGCGGCCGTACATCCAGCTCACCAGGCCCAGGGCGAACATGTTCTTGGCGCGCTGGCCGTCCTTCTTCGACGCGCCGATCTGCTCGACCGCGCCGAGCGTCAGCGTCGTCATCGGAACGGCGTGCACGACGTAGTCCGACAGCTCGTCGGTCTCCAGCGGGTTGGCCTCGTAGCCCACCTTGGCCAGGTTGCGCTTGGTGAACTCGTCGGAGTTGGCGATGATCAGCCCGCCGCGGGGCAGATCGCCGACGTTGGCCTTGAGCGCCGCCGGGTTCATCGCCACGAGCACGTCGGGGCGGTCGCCGGCGGTGAGGATGTCGTAGTCGGCGATCTGGATCTGGAACGACGACACCCCGGGCAGCGTGCCCTGGGGCGCGCGGATCTCCGCCGGGTAGTTCGGCTGCGTGGCGAGGTCGTTGCCGAACAACGCCGCCTCGGAGGTGAACCGGTCGCCGGTGAGCTGCATGCCGTCGCCGGAGTCGCCGGCGAAGCGGATGACCACCTTCTCCAGCCGCTGCCGCGGTGCCTTCGTCTCCGGACCGGCCCCGTTCCCGCTCGGACCCATCCCCACCCTTTCCCGCACGTCTGACCAAGACCGGCCCACGCGTCGGCGCCCTGCCCGACACGCTGACACGACCGGTGGTCGTCGGATTTATGTCACTAGTAGTACCGATTATGCACTTCTCTTAGGGTGCACTTGGCCATCGGCCCGGTTTCGGTGCGCCGTTTCCTGCACGAATCCGCAGTTCATGTCCGTGAAGTCAGCCCGAAACACCGGATTGTGTGGTGTTCGTCACGTGTCAAGAACGTCATTCTTAAGAAGATTGGCGGTCTAATGAACCGCTCCCGGCGCGCCCGTCGATTGTTCGCTATTACCAATCACGCCGCTTCGGTTTTCACCCGCTTGACGATGAAGTCCGCAGTTCAGGGCCCTAGGCTGTATCCATGGCTCTCCGGTCCGACACCGACTACCCCGCCGACTACGACGAACACGCGGTTCAGGTCACCGCCCCCGAGGACCACGCCGCCGGCGTGAAGGCCGTCATGGTGGCCATGAAGCACGGGCTCACCGCGATGGGCCCGGTACGCACCGCCGAGTCGCTGCTCAAGGTCAACCAGCGCGAGGGCTTCGACTGCCCGGGCTGCGCCTGGCCCGAGCCGCCAGGCGGCCGCAAGATCGCCGAGTTCTGCGAGAACGGTGCCAAGGCGGTCGCCGAGGAAGCCACCAAGCGGCGGGTCACCCCGGAGTTCTTCGCCCGCCACTCGCTGGCCGACCTGGCCAACCGGCCCGAGTACTGGCTGTCCCAGCAGGGCCGGATCACCCACCCGATGGTGCTGCGCCCCGGCGACGACCACTACCGCCCGATCGGCTGGGACGAGGCCTACCGGATCATCGCCGACGAACTGCACGCCCTCGACGACCCGAACCAGGCCGCCTTCTACACCTCCGGGCGCACCAGCAACGAGGCCGCCTTCGTCTACCAGCTGTTCGTGCGCAGCCTGGGCACCAACAACCTGCCGGACTGCTCGAACCTGTGCCACGAGTCCTCGGGCACCGCGCTCACCGACGCCATCGGCATCGGCAAGGGCTCGGTGACCGTCGAGGACATCACCAACGCCGACCTGATCCTCATCGCCGGCCAGAACCCCGGCACCAACCACCCACGCATGCTGTCGGTACTGGAGCAGGCCAAGGCCAACGGCGCCAAGGTGGTCGCGATCAACCCGCTCAAGGAGGCGGGGCTGATCCGGTTCAAGGACCCGCAGAAGGTGCACGGCGTGCTCGGCCGCGGCGTGCCGATCGCCGACGAGTACGTGCAGATCCGCATCGGCGGCGACATGGCGCTGTTCGCCGGCCTGGGCCGGCTGCTGCTCGAGGCCGACGACCGCACCGGCGACGTCGTCGACCGCGACTTCATCGCCGCGCACTGCCACGGCTTCGCCGAGTACGAGCGGCGCACCCGCGCGATCGACCTGGACACCGTGCTGGAGGCCACCGGCATCGGCATCGACCAGCTGCGCCGGGTGGCCGCCATGCTGGCCGCCTCCAAGCGCACCATCATCTGCTGGGCGATGGGCCTGACCCAGCACAAGCACGCGGTGGCCACCATCCAGGAGGCGGTCAACCTGCTGCTGTTGCGCGGGATGATCGGCAAGCCCGGCGCCGGGGTGTGCCCGGTGCGCGGGCACTCCAACGTGCAGGGCGACCGCACCATGGGCATCTGGGAGAAGCCGCCGGAGTGGTTCCTGGCCGCCCTGGACCGCCGATTCGGCATCACCAGCCCGCGCGAGCACGGCTTCGACGCCGTCGACACCATCCGCGCGATGCGCGACGGCCGGGTCAGGGTGTTCATGGCGATGGGCGGCAACTTCGCCGCGGCCACCCCGGACACCGAGGTCACCGAGGCGGCGCTGCGGGAGTGTTCGCTGACCGTGCACGTCTCGACCAAGCTCAACCGCAGCCACGTGGTCCCGGGCCGCACCGCGCTGATCCTGCCGTCGCTGGGCCGCACCGACCGCGACATCCGCAACGGGGTCAAACAGGTCGTGTCGGTGGAGGATTCGATGTCGATGGTGCACCTGTCCCGTGGTGGCCTGACCCCGCCCAGCGACCAGGTGCGCAGTGAGGTGGCCATCGTCTGCGAACTCGCCCGCACCGTCCTCGGCCCGGACCACCCGGTGCCGTGGGAGACGTTCGCCGACGACTACGACACCATCCGCGACGCCATCGCCGACGTGGTCCCCGGCTGCGAGAACTACAACGAGCGGGTGCGCCAACCCGACGGCTTCCTGCTGCCGCACCCGCCGCGGGACCGCCGCGAGTTCCCCACCCGCACCGGCCGGGCGAACTTCTCCGACGCCCCGCTGCAGTGGGTGCCGGTGCCGGCGGGCCGGCTGGTGCTGCAGACACTGCGCAGCCACGACCAGTACAACACCACGATCTACGGGCTCGACGACCGCTACCGCGGGGTGCACGGCGGCCGCCGGGTCGTGTTCGTCAACCCGCGCGACATCGAGCGGTTCGGGCTGCGCGGCGGGGACCGGGTGGACCTGATCTCGGAATTCCCCGGCGCCGACGGCGATGTCGAGGAACGGCGCGCCAAGGACTTCCTGGTGGTGCCCTACGACACCCCCGAGGGCAATGCCGCGGCCTACTACCCCGAGACCAATCCGCTGGTGCCGCTCGATCACACCGCCGACAGGTCGAACACCCCGGTGTCCAAGGCGGTGGTGATCCGGCTGGAGCGTGCATGGGGCGGGTGACCACCCGCCGCCGGGCGCAGCACCTGCGCGCCGGCGCCGGCGTGGCACGGCCCGAGACCCTGGCGGTCGAGGAGCCGCTGGAGATCCGGGTGAACGGCCGGCCGGTGACGGTCACCATGCGCACCCCGGGTGCCGATGTCGAACTCGCCCAGGGCTTTCTGCTCACCGAGGGCGTGATCACCCGGCGTGACGACGTGCTGGCGGTGCGCTACTGCCGGGGCGCCACCGCCGACGGCGCCAACACCTACAACGTCCTCGACGTCACCCTGGCGGCCGGCGTGGCCCCGCCCGACACCGACATCACCCGCAACTTCTACACCACCTCGTCGTGCGGGGTGTGCGGCAAGGCGTCGCTGGAGGCGGTGCGGCTGGCCAGCCGGCACGCCCCCGGCGACGACCCGGTCCGGGTGCCGGCGACCACGCTGACCGCGTTGCCGGACCGGTTGCGCGAGGCGCAGAAGGTGTTCGCCGCCACCGGCGGGCTGCACGGGGCGGGCCTGTTCACCGCCGCCGGCGAGACCCTGGTGGTGCGCGAGGACGTCGGCCGCCACAACGCCGTGGACAAGGTGATCGGCTGGGCGCTCGAGCACGACCGCGTCCCGCTGGCCGGAACCGTGCTGCTGGTCAGCGGCCGGGCCTCCTTCGAGCTGACCCAGAAGGCCGTGATGGCCGGGATCCCGGTGCTGGCCGCGGTGTCGGCGCCGTCGTCGCTGGCGGTGGACCTGGCCGCGGAGTCCGGGGTGACCCTGGTGGCGTTCCTGCGCGGGGAGTCGATGAACGTCTACACCCGGCCGGACCGGGTCGAGCTCACCGCGCCCTGAAGCGGCGCCCCGGCCGTCTCCCGCAGCCGCAGCACGCAGGCCAGGCTCAGCGACGCCACCGCGCCCATCGTCACCGCGATCGCCCATCCCCCGTAGTCGTTCAGCAGCGCCGGGGAGATCACCGGCGGCACCGCGCCGCCGAGCACCGCGCCGAAGGTGTGTGCCAGCGCCGCGCCGGTGTAGCGGTACCGGGGGCGCGAAGATCTCCGGCAGGAACGCGGCCAGCGGGCCCATGCAGACGCCGATCAGTGCGTAGGTGACCACGATCGCGACGGCGAACAGCGGCCGGCTGCCGGTCTGCACCAGCGGGAATAGCGCGAACGACCACGGCACCGCGCAGCCGAACCCCACCGCCGCCACCCGCCGGCGGCCGTGGGTGTCGCTGAGCACGGCGGCGGCGACCACGCACCCCAGCTCGACCAACCCGCCGATCACCCCGACCAGCAGCACGAAGTTCGTCGAGAAGTCCAGGTGGTCGGTGGCGTAGTGAGTGAAGAAGGTGCCGGCCTGAAAGACCAGCATGGGCGCGCACGCCGCCACGCCGGCGGCCAGCAGCAGCTGCCGGCCCTGGCGGCGCAGCAGGGCCGCGATGGGCGCGGCCGGCGCCTGACCGGCCGGCTCGGCGAACGCCGGTGACTCCTCGACGCGCAGCCGGATGTAGAGCGCGGTGACGATGAGCACGGCCGACAGCAGGAACGGGATGCGCCAGCCCCACTGCAGGAACGCCTCGCTGTCGGTGCCGAAGCCGAAGTGCACCAGCAGGAACACCAGGTTCGCCAGCACCACCGCGGTGCCGAGGCCGAGCTGGGTGAACATGCCGTAGAAGCCGCGCCGGTGCGCGGGCGCGTGCTCGGCACTCATCAGCACCGCGCCGGCCCACTCTCCGCCGACCGCGAAACCCTGGATCAGCCGCAGCGCGATCAGGATCAGCGGGGCAGCCACGCCGATCGTGTCGGTGGGCGGCACCAGCCCGACGCCGACGGTGGCCAGCCCCATCATCAGCAGCGTGACCACCAGGGTCTGCTTGCGGCCGATCCGGTCGCCGTAGTGCCCGAACACCGCCGCACCGAGCGGCCGGGCCAGGAAGGCCGCCGCGAACGCCCCCAGCGAGGCCGTCGTGGCCAGCACATGGCCGAGGTCGGGGAAGAACACGGTCGGGAACACCAGGGCCGCGGCCGTGCCGTAGATGACGAAGTCGTAGAACTCGATGGCGGAGCCGACGTAGCCGGCCATCGAAACACGCCGCAGCGCTGCGGATTCGGGAGGATTCATCGAAATGGGCATGCTGGGGATGTCCGCGGGCGGCTCGCGCCGCCGGGGCATCGGTGGGTCGCAGGATCAGAACAGGCAATCCAGCATGCCCGCCGAACCGTCGTCCGCGCGGGAAATTGACGATCTTGATAGAAAACCCGCGTCGTCGTCGTTAAGCGGGACCTGTTGCGCTCAACTCCTCGACCCGGCTCGCTGCGCTCGCCGCGTCGTCGTCGTTAAGCGGGACCTGTTGCGCTCAACTCCTCGACCCGGCTCGCTGCGCTCGCCGCGTCGTCGTCGTTAAGCGGACTTGTCCCGGCGCTCGGCCCGCGAGGGCTTGCGCGGCACGATGGTCGGCAGCACGTTGTCCAGCACGGTCTCCTTGGTCACCACGACCTTGGCGACGTCGTTGCGGCTGGGGATGTCGTACATCACCGGCATCAGCACCTCTTCCATGATGGCCCGCAGGCCACGGGCGCCGGTGCCGCGGTGGATGGCCTGGTCGGCGATGGCCTCGAGCGCGTCGTCGGTGAACTCCAACTCCACGCCGTCCATCTCGAACAGCTTCTTGTACTGCTTGACCAGGGCGTTCTTCGGCTTGGACAGGATCTGCACCAGGGCGTTCTTGTCCAGGTTGGTCACCGACGCCACCACCGGAAGCCGGCCGATGAACTCCGGGATCAGCCCGTACTTGATCAGGTCCTCGGGCATGACCTCGGCGAAGTGGTCGGTGGTGTCGATGTCGGCCTTGGACCGCACCTCGGCACCGAAGCCCAGACCGCGCTTGCCCACCCGGTCCTGCACGATCTTCTCCAGGCCCGCGAACGCGCCGGCCACGATGAACAGCACGTTGGTGGTGTCGATCTGGATGAACTCCTGGTGCGGGTGCTTGCGCCCGCCCTGCGGCGGCACCGAGGCCTGGGTGCCCTCCAGGATCTTCAGCAGCGCCTGCTGCACGCCCTCGCCGGAGACGTCACGGGTGATCGACGGGTTCTCGCTCTTGCGGGCGATCTTGTCGACCTCGTCGATGTAGATGATCCCGGTCTCGGCCTTCTTGACGTCGTAGTCGGCCGCCTGGATGAGCTTGAGCAGGATGTTCTCGACGTCCTCGCCGACGTAGCCGGCCTCGGTCAGCGCGGTGGCGTCGGCGATGGCGAACGGCACGTTGAGCATCTTGGCCAGCGTCTGGGCCAGATACGTCTTGCCGCAGCCGGTCGGGCCGAGCATGAGGATGTTGGACTTGGTCAGCTCGACGTCCTCGCCCCGGGCGTCGCGGCCGCCCTTCTCGGCGGCCTGGATCCGCTTGTAGTGGTTGTAGACCGCAACCGCCAGCGTCCGCTTGGCGTTCTCCTGGCCGACGACGTAACTCTCGAGGAAGTCGTGGATCTCCGCCGGCTTGGGCAGGTCATCGAATTTGCGCTCGCTAGTGTCGGCGAGCTCCTCCTCGATGATCTCGTTGCAGAGATCGATGCACTCGTCGCAGATGTACACGCCGGGGCCCGCAATGAGCTTCTTGACCTGCTTCTGGCTCTTCCCGCAGAACGAACACTTCAGCAGGTCACCGCCGTCTCCAATGCGCGCCATGGTGGTGAGGTCCTACTTCCTGTTGGCAGTCGTTGGTCTTCGGGTCTCGGGTTGCTGGGGACTTGTGGCCCTGACGCTACCCGTTTACCACCACACGGGGCGACCGATAAAGCCGAATCCGGTGGCGTTTCGGTTGTGTCCGCCGAACATAGCGCCTGACCGCCCCGCCATCAGCGGAATGGCCGTCGTGTCGTCCCGGCGTGTCGCGACCGTGCCCGGCACGGCCTCCGGCGGCGCCCCAGGGGTTTGCCGCCCCCGGGGATTGCCGTCCGAGCCCACGCTACCCGCCGCGCGGACCGGCCACCGGGATGGCGAGGCGGGTCACAGCGGGGCCCGGCGCGAGCCCCGGCCGGTCAGGAGGCGCTCTTCTCCTTCTGCGCCGACAGCTTGCGGTACTCGAGCACCGTGTCGATGATCCCGTACTCCTTGGCCTGCTCGGCGGTCAGGATCTTGTCGCGGTCGGTGTCCTTGCGGATCTGCGCCGGATCCTTGCCGGTGTGCCGGGCCAGGGTGTGCTCCATCAGGGTGCGCATCCGCTCGACCTCGGCGGCCTGGATCTCCAGGTCGGAGAACTGGCCCTGGATCACCCCGGTCAGCGCCGGCTGGTGGATGAGCACCCGGGCGTTGGGCAGCGCCATCCGCTTGCCCTTGGTGCCGGCCGCCAGCAGCACCGCCGCCGCCGAGGCGGCCTGCCCGAGGCACACCGTCTGGATGTCGGCCCGGACGTACTGCATGGTGTCGTAGATCGCCATCAGCGACGTGAACGACCCACCCGGCGAGTTGATGTACATGGTGATGTCGCGGTCCGGGTCCATCGACTCCAGCACCAGCAGCTGCGCCATGACGTCGTTCGCCGAGGCGTCGTCGACCTGCGTGCCGAGGAAGATGATGCGCTCCTCGAACAGCTTGTTGTACGGGTTGGACTCCTTGACGCCGAAGCTGGAGTGCTCGATGAACGACGGCAGGATGTAGCGCGCCTGCGGCTGGACGCGCGGGTCCAGGTGCGGCGGCAGCGGCGGGTTATGCATTGGAGACTCCATGGTCGGCGCGGGTGATGATGTGGTCGACGAAGCCGTACTCGAGGGCCTCCTGCGCGGTGAACCAGCGGTCCCGGTCGGAGTCGGCCTCGATCTTCTCGACGGGCTGTCCGGTGAACTCGGCGTTCAGCCGGAACATCTCCTTCTTGATGAGGGCGAACTGCTCGGCCTGGATGGCGATGTCGGCCGCGCTACCGGTCACCCCGCCGAGCGGCTGGTGCATCAGGATGCGGGCGTGCGGCAGCGAGAACCGCTTGCCCTTGGTCCCCGCGGCGAGCAGGAACTGGCCCATCGAGGCCGCCATCCCCATCGCGTAGGTGGCGATGTCGCACGGGACCAGCACCATCGTGTCGTAGATGGCCATACCCGCGCTGATCGACCCGCCCGGGGAGTTGATGTAGAGCGAGATGTCCTTGGTCGGGTCCTCCGCGGCCAGCAGCAGCAGCTGAGCGCAGATCCGGTTGGCGACGTCGTCGTCCACCTGCGAGCCGAGGAAGATGATGCGCTCGGCGAGCAGCCGCTCGTACACCGAGTCGGTCAGGTTGAGCCCTTGGCCGACAGCACGCATGTGAGTCACGACTGGATACCTGCTTTCTGGAGTCCTTGATCCGCGGCGTTCATCCTCACCGACACTATCCAACCCGACCGGTCGGACACGCGCCGACCGGGGACAGTTCGCTCACAGCGTCACTCGGACTGCTCGGCGTCCCCGCCCTCGGCCGGCTCGCCGGCCTGCTCCGCCGTCCCGAAGAACTCGGTGGTGTCGACCTCGTTGCCCTCGGAGTCCTTGACGGTGGCCCGCTGCACCACCGCGGCGATGGTCAGGCCGCGCCGCACGTCGGCGAACACCTGGGGCAGCTGGTTGTTCTGCTGCAGGATGGTCAGCAGCTGCTGCGGCTCCAGGCCGTACTGGCGGGCCATCAGCACCAGCCGCTCGGTCAGGTCGTTCTGGCCGACCTTGATGTCGAGCTTGTCGGCGATGGCGTCCATCACCAGCTGGGTCTTGACGGCCTTCTCGGCGTTGGCCTTGTTGTCGGCGTCGAACTGCTCACGGCTGCTGCCCTGCTCCTCGAGCAGCTTGGCGAACTTCTCCTCGTCGTGGTCGAGGGCGTGGATCGCGTTGTGCAGGGTCTGGTCGATCTGGGCCTGCACGATCTGCTCCGGCAGCGGCACCTCGGTCTGCTCGAGCAGCAGCTCGAGGGCCTTGTCCCGGATCTGCTCGGCCTGCTGGATCCGCTTGAACCGGCGGACCTGCTCGGCGAGGCTGTTGCGGAGCTCCTCGATGGTGTCGAACTCGCTCGCGAGCTGCGCGAACTCGTCGTCGGCCTCGGGCAGCTCGCGCTCCTTGACGGAGTTGACCTTGACGGTCACCTCGGCGTCCTGGCCGGCGTACTCGCCGGCGACGAGCTTGGTGGTGAAGGTCTTGGTCTCACCGGCCGACATGCCGATGATCGCCTCGTCGAGGCCCTCGATGAGCTGGCCGGAGCCGACCTGGTGGCTGAGCCCCTCGGTCTTGGCGTCCGGCACCTCCTTGCCGTCGACGGTGGCCGACAGGTCCAGCGAGACGAAGTCGCCCTCGGCGACCGGGCGCTCCACGCCCTTGAGGGTGCCGAACCGGGCCCGCAGGTTCTCCAGCTCGGCGTCGACGTCGGCGTCGGCGACCTCGATGGCGTCCACGGTGATCTGCAGCGCGTCGAGGTCGGGCAGGTCGAACTCGGGCCGCACGTCCACCTCGGCGGTGAACGTCAGGTCCTTGCCGTACTCCTTCTGGGTGACCTCGATCTCGGGCTGGCCCAGCGGGGCGAGCTCATTGCTGGTGACGGCCTCGGTGTAGCGCAGCGGCAGCGCGTCGGCCACCACCTGGTCGAGCATGGCCTGCTTGTCGATGCGGTGCTCGAGCAGCTTCACCGGCACCCTGCCGGGCCGGAAGCCGGGCAGCCGGACGGTCTTGGCCAGCTCCTTGTAGGCCCGGTCGAAGTCGGGTTGCAGCTCCGCGAAGGGCACCTCCACGTTGATGCGCACCCGGGTGGGGCTCAACTTCTCGACGGTGCTCTTCACGCGCGTACTCCTTGTTGTCTCTGGCTGGTGGGTATGTGGTTGAGTCTGGTTGTACCGGTCGGTCGGGGTGACAGGATTTGAACCTGCGACCTTCCGCTCCCAAAGCGGATGCGCTACCAAGCTGCGCTACACCCCGGTCTGTCGCGGTCGGTCTGCAGGCAGGCGTACAGAACCGGCCACGCGAGATACTACGGGTAGGTCACGCGAAGCCTTCAATTGGATTTGGGTTGACGCTCCCCGGTACAGTCTTGTGCTGCGCAAGCGGGCGTAGCTCAATGGTAGAGCCCTAGCCTTCCAAGCTAGTGACGCGGGTTCGATTCCCGTCGCCCGCTCCGACGACCGGAGGCGGGCCGCTCCTGCGGCCCGACCTCCGGTTTTGCGTTTCCGGGCACCGGGTCAGGCCGCCGTGGTCGGTTGCACCGTCGTCACGCCGCCGGGCGACACCGCCGCCGGGTCGGCGGTCGGCACCGTCACCTCGATGGCGTGCACGTCGAGCACCCCCATCCCGGGCAGGATCCGCTCGTAGGTGCCCGAGGCCGCCACCAGCTGCAGGGTCACCGACTGCCCGGCCGGCAGGGTGTGCGCGACGGGCTCCAGCGTCACCGTCACCTGGTGGGTCTGGCCGTCGAGGGTGACCGGGATCGGCGTGATCAGGCTGCCCAGCACCAGACCCGTGCTGTCGTCGACCAGCTGAGCGTAGACGTGCCGGCTGGTGCCCACGCCCGAGTAGGTCAGCGTCAGCACCGGCGCGCCCACGATGAACGTGGTCTCGGTCGCCTCCGGCAGCCGCACGTTCACCGCGACCGGCGCCTGCGCCGCGTAGGGCAGGAACGGGATCCCCGACCCGCCGACGTACGGGACCAGCGGCAGCCTGGCCGGCCCGCCGGCGGCGACGATCGGTGTGGCCGCCCGGACCGGGTACTCGTCGGAGGCCCACCACTGGCCGCGCTGGTCCACCCACTCGAAGGCCGGGCCCGTCGCCACACCCGGGTCGCCCTTGACGTAGCGGTCGAGCCACTGCAGGGTCCGCTGCACGATCAGCTCGCCGTCGCTCATGTCGTGCGGGTTGTTGGTGCACACCCCGTGCCCGCCGCAGAACCACACCACCTTCACCGGGACGCCGTTGGCCATCAGGATCCGCGCGGTCGCGTCGGCCTCGGCGGGCGAGAACAGGGTGTCGACGGTGCCCTGGATCAGCAGCGTCGGCACCGTGATGTGCTCGACCCGCGGGTTGCGCGACTCGAGCAGGTCCCGGTCGGACGGCAGCATCTGGCCGGTCACCGCGCCGTAGATCGCGGCGGGCAGCACCCGCGGGTTGAACCTGGCGAGCGTGATCAGCAGGACGTTGCTCAGCAGCGCGGCCCAACTGTTCTTGAACGCGCCCTCCTTGTACAGCGAGCTGATCAGGCTGTGGTAGGCGATGGCGGGCACAATCGCGTCGACGCGGTGGTCGGTGGCCGCGGTGGCCAGCTGGATGCCGCCGCCGTAGGAGACGCCCGTCATACCGAGCCGGGGATCACCGGCCGCGTCGAGCAGCGCCTCGGGCTGGGTGGCGATCCAGTCGATGATCGCCGCCATGTCGCGGGCCTCGAACTCGGCGGCGTTGAGCTCGGCACGGCCGCCGGAGTTGTACTCGCCGCGCGGATCCCAGGTGACGACGTTGTAGCCGGCCCGGCGCAGCGTGCCGACGTCGATCATGCCGAAGATGTCGGCCAGCCAGCCGTCGAGGAAGGTGCCGTCGAGGTTGGTCGCGCCGGGCATCCCCAGCCCCGGGCCGTTGAGCACCGTCGGCGCCTGCTCCCCCGGCGCCAGGCCGGCGGCCGGCATGAAGTGCACGTAGATCGCGGTGCCGTCCGGCGAGATGATCTTCACATCGCGCGGTGCCGGCTCGCCGGGCCGCAGCGGGAAGCCGACCAACGGGTGCAGCATGTCGCCGAGGATCGGGATCCGGTGGATGAACTCGACGATCGGCGTGATCAGCGTCGGCCCGAGGCCCGGAATCCGCTGCAGGAACTCCAGCGGCGCGACCTGCGGGATCACGGTCACCCCGGGCACGGCGGCGGCCGTCGGCGTCGGGTCGGTCCGGCCGGTGGTGGTCTGCTGCGCCGCCGGCCGGTCGTGCTCGCCGCCGTCGGCGAACTCCCGGCGCGCGGCCGCGGCCACCGTCCACGCCGCCGCCGTCACGATCGGCGACGGCACCTGCCGGCCGCGTCGGGAGAACTCGTCGCCCACCGCGACCGTGGTCGCGGGAGCCGGTGCGGGCACCACCGCCGGCCCCGGCGGCTCGTCGGGTCCGGCCACCGGCGCCACCACCACCGCCGGCCCGGCCGGTACGGGGGTCTGCG
>NZ_CALDGS010000129.1 GCF_937941905.1 uncultured Mycolicibacterium sp.
CGAGGACGTGGCCCGCAAGGGCGGGGTGTACGGCGTCACCCGGGGCCTGCTCGCCCACGCCGGGCCGGCCCGGGTGTTCGACACCCTGCTCGACGAGCAGACCGTCCTCGGCCTGGCGCTGGGCGCGGGGATCTCCGGGCTGCTGCCCATCCCGGAGATCCAGTACCTGGCCTACCTGCACAACGCCGTCGACCAGCTCCGCGGCGAGGCCGCCAGCCTGCAGTTCTTCTCCGACCGGCGCTACCGCAACCCGATGGTGGTGCGCATCGCCGGCTACGCCTACCAGCGGGGCATCGGCGGGCACTTCCACAACGACAACGCGGTCGCCGCGCTGCGCGAGATCCCCGGCATCGTCATCGCCTCCCCGGCCCGCCCCGACGACGCCGCCGCCATGCTGCACGCCTGCGTGCGCGCGGCCCGGGCGGCCGGCGCGGTGTGCGTGTTCCTCGAACCGATCGCCCTGTACCACACCCGCGACCTGCACGTCGAGGGCGACGGCGGCTGGCTGGCGGCCTACCCGCGGCGGCCGATGACCCGCATCGGCACCGCCCGCTGCTACGGCGACGGCACCGACCTGACCGTGCTCACCTTCGGCAACGGGCTGCGGATGAGCCTGCGGGCGGCCGCCCGGCTGCGCCGCGCCGGCATCGGCGTGCGGGTGCTCGACCTGCGCTGGCTGGCCCCGCTGCCGGTGGCGGACATGCTGCGCGCCGCCCGCGCGACCGGCCGGGTGCTCGTCGTCGACGAGACCCGCGCGAGCGGCGGGGTGAGCGAGGGTGTCGTCACCGCGCTGATCGACCACGGTTTTGCCGGCCCGATCGCCCGGGTGGCCGGCGCCGACACCTTCATTCCGCTCGGCGCCGCCGCCGCCCACGTGCTCGTCGACGAGGCGCGCATCGAGGCCGCCGCACAACGGCTCTGCGCCGCCCGGCGGTCTTGATACGTTGAGCTGGTGACGCAGACGACGCCGTCGGCGCGCCCGCTGGCCGGGGTGCGGATCGTGGAGATCGCCAGCTTCGTCGCGGTGCCCTCGGCGGGCATGACGCTGGCCCAGCTCGGTGCCGAGGTGATCCGCGTCGACCCGATCGGCGGCGCGGCCGACTACCGCCGCTGGCCGGTCACCGCCGACGGCGAGAGCATCTACTGGGCCGGGCTGAACAAGGGCAAACGCTCGGTGGCGGTCGATCTGCGCGCGGCGGCCGGGCAGCGGTTGGTGCGCCGGCTCATCACCGAGGCCGGTGTGTTCATCACCAACGCCACCGGCCGGGACTGGCACGGCTACGAGTCGCTGTCGGCCGAGCGGCCCGATCTGATCCAGGTCGAGGTCACCGGCCGCGCCGACGGCGGCACCGGGGTGGACTACACCGTCAACGCCGCGGTCGGCTTCCCGCTGGTGACCGGGCCGGCCGAGCTGGACACCCCGGTCAACCACGTGCTGCCGGCCTGGGACGTCGCCTGCGGGCTCTACACCGCGCTGGCGGTGGTCACCGCGCTGCGCGAGCGTGACTGCACCGGCGCCGGCCGGCACATCGTCATCCCGCTGGAGAACGTCGCGCTGGCGGTCGCCGGCAACCTCGGTTTCCTGACCGAGCCGATGATCAACGGCAGCGCCCGGCCCCGCATCGGCAACGCGCTCTACGGCAGCTACGCCGAGCACTTCACCTCCGCCGACGGGGCGGCGTTCTTGGTCGTCGCGCTCACCCCGCGCCACTTCCGCGACCTGACCGAGCTCACCGGCACCACGAAAGCCGTTGCGGCGGTGGAGGAGGCGCTGGGCGCGGACTTCCGCCGGGAGGGCGACCGGTACCGCCACCGCGACGTGCTGACCGGGCTGTTCACCGGGTGGTTCCGGGAGCGCACCGCCGCCGAGATCGCCGAGGCGCTCGCGGGCACCTCGGTGCTGTGGGAGCGCTACCGCGACTTCGCCACCGTCGCCCGCGAGGACCGGGTGCGCGCCAACCCGCTGTTCACCGAGCTCGACCAGCCGCGCATCGGCCGCCACTACGCGCCCGGGCTGCCGATGGCGATCGACGGGGTCTACCCGCCGGCCGAACCGGCCCCCGCCCTCGGCGACGACACCGCCGCGGTGCTGGCCTCCTGGCTCGGCATGGCACCCGCCGAGATCGCCGAACTCGTCGCATCGAAGGTCGTCGAATCGAGGGTCGGGGCAACGGAATCGCAATCATGAGTGTGCTCGTCGACGTGCTGACCCTGCGCCCCGGGGAAGGGGCGGACGTCTGGATCGGCGCCGGTGCCGGCCCGGCGGGCAAACGCGCCTACGGCGGCCAGCTGCTCGCCCAGAGCCTGGCCGCGGCGGCCCGCACCGTCGAACCCGACCGCGCCCCGGTCAACCTGCACCTGCAGTTCCTGCGCGCCGGGGACGCCGGGGAACCCGTGCAGTACACCGTGACCCGGGTGTTCGACGGCCGCACCGCCAGCGCCCGGCGCATCGAGGCGCACCAGGGCGGCCGGTTACTGACCACCGCCACCGCGTCGTTCGCCGTCGCGCTGCCCGGCCCCGAGCACGGCCGGCGCGACTTCATCCCGGCCGACCCCGAGGCGCTGCCGCGCACCGGGCCGGCCGGGCCCGCCCCGTCGCTGCCGGCCGACGAGCTCGACATCCGCATCGTCGACGAGGGGGTGGGGGAGTCGTTCGTGCGGTTCCTGTGGTGGCGGGCCACGGTGCCGCTGCCCGACGACCCGCTGCTGCACACCCTCGTCGCCGTCTACGTCACCGACGTCTACCTGATCGACCCCGCCCTGCAGGTACACGGCCACTCGATGGCCGCCCGCACCCACCGCAGCGGCACCACCGACGCCGCGGTGTGGTTCCACCGCCCGCTGCGCGCCGACGCCTGGAACCTGCTGGAGTGCGTCTCGCCGGCCGCCGGCCGCGGCCGCGGGGTGGTCACCGCCGGCCTGGTCACCGCCGACGGGGTGGTCACCGCGACGCTGGCGCAGGAGGGGCTGATCGCCGACCGGACGTGACCTGAATTACGTCGCACGCAGATTGATCGTGCCCTAACTATTAGGGCACGATGGGGTTGTGACCGCCGCGCAGGACATCGACCCCCTCGCCCTCGAGCAGCAGGTGTGCTTCGCGCTCGCGGTCACCAACCGTGCGGTGCTCGCGGTGTACCGGCCGCTGCTCGAGCCGCTCGGGCTGACCCACCCGCAGTACCTGGTGATGCTCGCGCTGTGGGACCATCACAAGGTGGCCGGCCCGGACCGGCCACCCATGACGGTCAAACAGATCGCCGAGGTGCTGCAGCTCGACTCGGCCACGCTGTCGCCGATGCTCAAACGGCTCGAGGCGTTGGGGCTGATCACCCGGGCCCGGTCGGCGACCGACGAACGGACCACCGAGGTCCGGCTGACCGGGCAGGGCATCGCGCTGCGCAGCCGCGCGCTGTCCATCCCGGCGGCGGTGGTCGAACGGCTCGGCGTGGACCTGGCCGAGCTCGAGCACCTGCGCGAGGTGCTCACCCGGATCAACGCCGCGGCCCTGGCCGCCGGCGCGCTGCCGGCAGCCCGGCCGGCCCGGACCGACAACAGTTCCCCCGAACGCCCCCACGACAGCTAGGAAGACAGATGGCCGCGGACAAGCCCAACCTGTGGCAGTACATCCTCTACTCGTACGGCAAACGGCTGCCCGACTCGATGCGGGACTGGGTGGCCAACGACCTCACCGGTCCGGGGGCGATCCGCCGGCACGTGCTCCGGATGGCGATCCCGCCGATCTTCGTGCTCGCGCCGCTGTGGCTGCTGCCGGCCAGCCTGTACGTGCACATGGAGATGACCGTGCCGATCTACATCTGGGCGATCCTGATGTCGGTCGCGCTGAACAAGGTGTGGCGCCGCCACCGGCTGGCCCAGCACGGCATCCCGCCCAAGCTCATCGACGACGTCGAGCGGCAGAAGAAGGCCCGGATGCACGAGGACTACATCCGCCGGTTCGGGCCGCGCAGCGAGGAATCCGACTGGCACTCGAGCAGCGCCCCGTTCTAGGGGTTCGGGTTCCGGGGGGTCGGACGTAGACTGCCGCAGGTGACCAACCTGACTCGCAGCATCGCGTGCGGCGGTGCGCTGGGCATCCTCGCCGTCGGCTGGTTCGCCGCCCCGGCCGGGGCCCAGCCCGACCCGTGCAGCGCCGGCAACGCCGCCACCACCGCCAGCCAGGTGCTGGCCGCCGCCGGCGCCTACCTGACCAGTCATCCCGACGCCGACGCGGTGCTCACCGAGGCGGCCAAGCTGCCCGCCGCGCAGGCGCAGGAGTCCGTGCGCGGCTATTTCACCGCCCACCCCAACGAGTACTTCGACCTGCGCGGGATCGCCCAGCCGCTGACCGACCTGCGCAACCGGTGCGGAGTGTCGCTGTCGCCGGGCCATCTCGGGGCGCTGCTGGACGAGTTGTCCTGACGGCCCGCAATTCCCGGGCCGGGGTCTGTGGATCGATCCTGGTCTGGGGATAACCGGCGCTGAGTGCGCGGATCCGTCGGTGTCCCGGCCCAGGCTGGGGCCATGACCACGATGAGTCGCGCCGAGATCGGCGCCCTGGGCGAACAACTCGCCGTCGACCACCTCACCGGCCTCGGCCTGCGGGTGCTCGGGCGAAACTGGCGCTGCCGCTACGGCGAACTCGACATCGTCGCCGCCGACCCGGCCACCCGCACCGTGGTGTTCGTCGAGGTCAAGACCCGCACCGGCGACGGATTCGACGCGGTGGAGGCGGTCACCGCGGCCAAGGCGCGCCGGCTGCGCCGGCTGGCCGCGCTGTGGCTGGCCGCCCACCCCGGCGGCTGGGACGCGGTGCGCATCGACCTCATCGCGGTCCGTCTCGGCCGTGGCACCCCGCGGCTGCGGCACCTGCCGGGGGTGGGCTGAGATGACGCTGGGACGGGCGTTCTCGGTCGCGGTGCGCGGGCTGACCGGCGAGATCGTCGAGATCGAGGCCGACATCACCGCCGGGCTGCCCGGGGTGCACCTGGTCGGGCTGCCCGACGCCGCGCTGCAGGAGTCCCGGGACCGGGTGCGCGCGGCGATCACCAACTGCGGCAACTCCTGGCCGATGGCGCGGCTCACGCTGGCGCTGTCCCCGGCCACACTGCCGAAGATGGGCTCGGTCTACGACATCGCGCTGGCCTGCGCGGTGCTCGCGGCGCACACCAGAGCGCGCTGGCCCCGGCTGGACCGGACGGTGCTGCTCGGCGAGCTGGCGCTGGACGGGCGGGTGCGGCCGGTCAAGGGGGTGCTGCCGGCGGTGCTGGCCGCCAAACGCGAGGGCTGGCCCGCGGTGGTGGTGCCGGCCGGAAACCTCGCCGAGGCCGGCCTCGTCGACGGCATCGAGGTGCTCGGCGTGCACACCCTGCGCCAGTTGCAGGCCTGGTTGACGGGCAAGAGTGAACTGGCCGGGCGGGTCGAGGCGAGCGCCGAAATCCAGGACCCGCAACCGGATCTGGCCGACGTGGTGGGCCAGCTGCAGGCCCGCTACGCGGTGGAGGTGGCCGCCGCCGGTGCCCACCACCTCATGCTCACCGGCCCGCCCGGCGTCGGTAAAACCATGCTGGCCCAACGGCTTCCGGCGTTGCTGCCGCCGCTGAGCGAGGCCGAGGCGCTGGAGGTCACGGCCATCCACTCGGTGGCCGGGCTGCTGTCGGAGCACACCCCGCTGATCACCCGGCCGCCGTTCGTCGCCCCGCACCACACCTCCAGCGTGGCCGCGCTGGTCGGCGGTGGCGCCGGGCTGGCCCGGCCCGGTGCGGTCAGCCGCGCCCACCGCGGCGTGCTCTTCCTCGACGAGTGCGCCGAGATCGGCGCCGCCGCCCTCGAGGCGCTGCGCACCCCGCTGGAGGACGGCGAGGTCCGCATCGCGCGGCGCGACGGGGTGGTGCGCTACCCGGCGCGGTTCCAGCTCGTGCTGGCGGCCAACCCGTGCCCGTGCGCCCCGGCAGACCCGCGCGACTGCACCTGTCCGCCCCAGGTCAAACGCCGCTACCTGGGCAAGCTGTCCGGGCCGCTGCTGGACCGGGTGGACCTGCGGGTGGAGATGCACCCGGTGCGGGCCGGGGCGTTCGGCACCGAGGCCGCCGAGTCCACCGCCGCGGTGCGGGCCCGGGTGGCCGCCGCCCGGGCGGCCGCCGCCGAACGCTGGCGGCCCTACGGCATCGCCACCAACGCCGAGGTGAGCGGCCCGCTGCTGCGGCGCCGGTTCCGGCCCGGCCCGAAGGCGATGCAGCCGCTCACCGACGCCCTCGACCGCGGCCAGCTGAGCATCCGCGGCGTGGACCGCTGCCTGCGGGTGGCCTGGACGCTGGCCGACCTGCACGGCCGCACCCGGCCCGACCCGGACGACGTCGGCGCCGCGCTGAGCTTCCGGCAGGCCAGGGGGCTGCCGTGAGCCGGGCCGAGCGGCTGGCGTGGGCCTACCTGTCCCGGGTCGCCGAACCACCCTGCCCGGACCTCGCCGCCCTGGTGGGGCAGGTGGGCCCGGTGGCGGCCGCCGCACGCATCCGGCGCGGCGAGGTCACCGGACGGCTCGCCGAGCGCACCGCCGCGAGACGCGAACTCTACTGCGCCGCAGAGGATCTCGACGTGCTCGACGCGTTGGGTGGGCGACTGGTCACCCCGGACGACGACGAATGGCCGGCCTGGGCCTTCCGGGCGTTCGCCGGGGCGGGCGCCCGGCCGGACGGGCACCCGCCGCTGGTGCTGTGGGCGGCGGGCCCGGCCCGGCTGGACGCGGTGGCCGACCGGGCGGCCGCACTGGTCGGCACCCGGGCGGCCACCGGCTACGGCCTGCACGTCGCGGCCGACCTGGCCGCCGGGCTGGTGCAGCGCGACGTCGCGGTGGTCTCCGGCGGCGCCTACGGCATCGACGGCGCGGCCCACCGCGCCGCCCTGGCGACCGAGGGGCTGACGGTGGCGGTGCTGGCCGCGGGCCTCGACGTGCCGTACCCGGCCGGGCACACCGCGCTGCTGCGCCGCATCGCCGAGGACGGCCTGGTGGTCAGCGAGTACCCGCCCGGCACCCGGCCGGCGCGGCTGCGCTTCCTCACCCGCAACCGGCTGGTCGCCGCGCTCGCCGGCGCCACCGTGGTGGTGGAGGCGGGCCTGCGCAGCGGGGCAGCCAACACCGCCGCCTGGGCCCGCGCCCTGGGCCGGCCGGTCTGCGCGGTGCCCGGCCCGGTCACCTCCGCGGCCTCGGCGGGCTGTCACGTGCTGCTGCGCGACGGCGCCGAACTCGTCGGCCGTGCCGAGGAGATCGTGGAACTCGTCGGCCGGGCCGGCGAGCTGGCCGGCGAGCCGGCGCACCCGGCCGCGCCGCTGGACGGGCTGGGGGAGACCGAGCGGCGGGTGCACGACGCGCTGCCGGCCCGCGGCTGGCGCACCCCCGACGAGCTCGCGGTGGCCGCCGGGCTGCCGGCGCCGCGGGTGCTCGGCGCGCTGGCACTGCTGGAGCTGGCCGGGCTGGTCACCCGGCGCGACGGCCGGTGGCGGCTGCGGCCGCCCGTATAGTCGAGCCCGACGGCCGACGAGGGGAGACGACGTGGCGGGACGCCCGGTGCACACGTTCGAGGTGGTCCGCAAGGAGCGGATCGGCCCGCACCTGCTGCGGCTGGTGCTCGGCGGCAACGGGTTCGACACCTTCACCCCCAACGAGTTCACCGATGCCTACGTTAAACTCGTCATCGTCGACGACCGCGTCGACGTCGCCGCGCTGCCGCAACCGCTGACCCTCGACAGCTTCGGCGTGCTGCCCGCCGAGCAGCGGCCCACCGTGCGCACCTACACCGTGCGCCGCGCCGATGCCGAACGGCGGGAACTGACCATCGATTTCGTCATCCACGGCGACCACGGGGTGGCCGGGCCGTGGGCCCAGGCCGTCGAGATCGGCCGGCCCGCCTACCTGATGGGCCCCGGCGGCGCCTACACCCCCGACCCGGCGGCCGACTGGCACCTGCTGGCCGGCGACGAGTCCGCCCTGCCCGCCATCGGCAAGGTCCTGGAGGCGTTGCCGCGCAACGCCGTCGGCAAGGCCTTCATCGAGGTGGCCGGGCCCGAGGACGAGATCGACCTCGACGCCCCGCCCGGGGTGCAGGTGCGCTGGATCTACCGCGGCGGCCGCGCCGACCTGGTCCCCGAGGACAAGGCCGGCGACCACGCCCCGCTCATCGCCGCGGTCCGCGAGACCGACTGGCTGCCCGGCCAGGTACAGGTGTTCATCCACGGCGAGGCCCAGGCCGTCATGCACAACCTGCGGCCCTACATCCGCAACGAACGCGGCGTCACCGGCCGGTGGGCGGCCTCGATCTCCGGATACTGGCGGCGCGGCCGCACCGAGGAGACCTTCCGGCAGTGGAAACGCGAACTCGCCGAACGCGAGGCGCGGGAATCGGCCACCGCCGGCTGAGGCCTTTGGCACGCTCTCACCCATGGCCTTCGGCGACTACCAGATCGAGATCTACCTCAACGGCCTGTCCGGCGTGCTGCCGAAATACCCGATGGCGTTCGCCGAACTCGAGGAACGCGCCCGCGCGGCACTGCCGGCGTCGGTGTGGTCGTACGTGGCCGGCGGCGCAGGCGACGAACGCACCCAGCGCGCCAACGTCGCCGCCTTCGACCAGTGGGGCCTCGTGCCGCGCATGCTCGTCGGCGCCACCGAGCGCGACCTGCGCACCGAACTGTTCGGGATGACCCTGCCCGCACCGGTGTTCATGGCCCCGATCGGGGTGGCCGGCATCTGCGCCCAGGACGGGCACGGCGACCTCGCCTGCGCCCGCGCCGCCGCGGTCACCGGCATCCCGTTGGCCGTCTCCACCCTGACCCAGGACCCGCTCGAGGACGTCGCCGCCGAACTCGGCGCCACCCCCGGCTTCTTCCAGCTCTACACGCCGACCGACCGGGACCTGGCCGCCAGCCTGGTGCAGCGCGCCGAACGCGCCGGTTACCGGGCGCTCATCGTCACCCTCGACACCTGGATCCCCGGCTGGCGTCCCCGGGACCTGGCCATGTCGAACTTCCCGCAGCTGCGCGGACATTCACTGGCCAACTACACCAGCGACCCGGTGTTCACCGCCGGGCTGGCCCAGCCCCCGGAGGCCGACCCGCAGGCCGTCGTGCTGCGCTGGGTGCAGCTCTTCGGCAACCCGCTCACCTGGGACGACCTGCCCTGGCTGCGATCGCTGACCGACCTGCCGCTGATCCTCAAGGGCATCTGCCACCCCGACGACGTGCGGCGTGCCCGCGACCACGGCGTGGACGGCATCTACTGCTCCAACCACGGCGGCCGCCAGGCCAACGGCGGCCTGCCCGCGCTGGACTGCCTGCCCGGCGTCGTCGCGGCCGCCGACGGCATGCCGGTGCTGTTCGACTCCGGCGTCCGCAGCGGCGCCGACATCGTCAAGGCGCTCGCGCTGGGCGCCACCGCGGTCGGCATCGGCCGGCCCTACGTCTACGGCCTGGCCCTCGGCGGCACCGACGGGGTGGTGCACGTGCTGCGGTCGCTGCTGGCCGAGGCCGACCTCATCATGGCCGTCGACGGCTACCCGACCCGGGCCGACCTCACCCCCGACACGCTGCGCCGCGTCACCTGCTGAACCGCGGTCGTCTGCCACGGTAGGGGAGTGGACGTGCCGGCCATCCTCGACGAGTTCGCCGACCACCTGGCGCTGGAACGCGCCCGGTCGGCGCACACCTGCCGCGCCTACCTGACCGACCTGCGCGCGCTGTTCGACTTCCTCGGCGAGCGCGGCCTCGACGGCCTCACCCTGCCCGCGCTGCGGTCCTGGCTGGCCGCGCAGGCCGCCGCCGGCGCGGCCCGCACCACGCTGGCCCGGCGCGCCTCGGCGGTCAAGACGTTCACCGCCTGGGCCACCCGGCGCGGCTACCTGGCCACCGACCCGGCGCTGCGGCTGCAGCTGCCCAAGGCCCACCGCACGCTGCCCGCCGTGCTGCGCCCGGACCAGGCCGCCGACGCCCTGGAGGCGGCGAAAACCGGTGCCCAGGAAGGCGATCCGATCGCCATCCGGGACCGGTTGATCGTCGAGATGCTGTACGCCACCGGCATCCGGGTCAGTGAGCTGTGCGGGCTGGACATCGACGACGTCGACACCGGGCGGCGGCTGGTGCGGGTGCTCGGCAAGGGCGACAAGCCGCGCAGCGTGCCGTTCGGCCGGCCGGCCCACGAGGCGCTCGACGACTGGCTGGCCCGCGGCCGGCCGCGGCTGGCCACCGCCGAGTCCGGCCCGGCGCTGCTGCTCGGCGCGCGCGGCCGCCGCCTCGACCCGCGCCAGGCCCGCACCGTGGTGCACCGGACCGTCGCCGCCGTCGCCGACGCCCCCGACATCGGCCCGCACGGCCTGCGCCACAGCGCGGCCACCCACCTGCTCGAGGGCGGGGCGGACCTGCGGGTGGTGCAGGAGCTGCTCGGCCACGCCACGCTGGCCACCACCCAGCTCTACACCCACGTCACCCTCAACCGGCTGCGCGCCGTGCACGACCGGGCCCACCCACGGGCCTGACCCGCCGCAGCGGCTTGAGCCGCACCGGGGTGCCCGCCAGCAGGCCGAGCGGATCGACGTAGTCGGCGCGCGCCGCCGCGCCCCACATCGCGCCCCAGTGCAGGCAGGCCGGTGCCGGACACCCCGGATGCCCGGCGCGCAGCGCGCCGAGCACCGCGCCGGCGGGCACCGGCTGACCGGGCCGCACCGCCGCGGCCACCGGCTCGTAGCTGGTGCGCAGCCCGCCCGGATGTGCCACCGACACCACCGGTCGGCCCGCCAGCGTCCCGGCGAACACCACCGTCCCACCGGCCGCGGCGTGCACCGGCTGCCCCGGGGTGCCGGCCAGATCCACCCCGCGGTGTCCGCGCTGCCAGTCCGGCCGGGGCGCGTCGAACCCGCGCACCACCGCCGGGCGGGGCCGCAGCGGCCAGTCCAGCCGCGCCCCGTCGGCCGCGGCCGGGGCGGCCGCCCCGAGCACCGCGACCAGCACCGGCACCGCGCACGCCGGCAACACCCGCATCCGCCCAGCCCAGCGCACCGGACCGCCCTGCGGCAACCCGGACCCGGCAGGCTGTGGACGGGCGCGCGGCTGTGCACCGGCGGGCCGGGGAGCCGGGCCCGGAAAAGGCGCCGCCACCAGCGTGTAGACTGCACCGTGCAGTTCCGCGACCCCGCGGGCTGACTTCGCGTGTCTGCAGCCGAGCGAATGCCGTGCGGTCCCGTGTGCGCACGGGTGCGGTGTTCGGCAGGCACCAGGGCGCGGCATCACCCGGTGCCGTGCGACAACCGACAACGAAGGGCAAAGACATGGCCGTCGTGACCATGAAGCAGCTGCTCGACAGCGGCGCGCACTTCGGGCACCAGACCCGTCGCTGGAACCCGAAGATGAAGCGGTTCATCTTCACCGACCGCAACGGCATCTACATCATCGACCTGCGGCAGACGCTCACCTACATCGACAAGGCCTACGAGTTCGTCAAGGAGACCGTCGCCCACGGCGGCACCATCCTGTTCGTCGGCACCAAGAAGCAGGCGCAGGAGGCCATCGCCGAGGAGGCCACCCGCGTCGGGATGCCGTACGTCAACCAGCGCTGGCTGGGCGGCATGCTCACCAACTTCTCCACCGTGCACAAGCGGCTGCAGCGCCTCAAGGAGCTCGAGGCGATGGAGCAGACCGGTGGCTTCGAGGGTCGCACCAAGAAGGAAATCCTGATGCTGACCCGCGAGAAGAACAAGCTCGAGCGCAGCCTCGGCGGCATCCGCGACATGCAGAAGGTGCCGTCGGCGATCTGGGTCGTCGACACCAACAAGGAGCACATCGCCGTCGGCGAGGCCCGCAAGCTGGGCATCCCGGTCATCGCGATCCTCGACACCAACTGCGACCCGGACCTCGTCGACTACCCGATCCCGGGCAACGACGACGCCATCCGCTCGGCCGCGCTGCTGACCAAGGTGATCGCCTCCGCGGTCGCCGAGGGGCTGCAGGCCCGCGCCGGCCAGGGCGGCGAGAAGCCGGAGGTCGAGGCCGAGCCGCTGCCCGAGTGGGAGCAGGAGCTGCTCGCCGAGGCCACCGCGGCCACCTCCGAGGCCCCCGCCGAGGGCCAGGCCTCGACCGAATCGACCGAACCCCAGAACTCGTAGGGAAGGCTGAAATGGCGAACTTCACCGCTGCCGACGTCAAGCGACTTCGGGAGCTGACCGGCGCCGGCATGCTCGACTCCAAGAACGCGCTGGTCGAGGCCGACGGCGACTTCGACAAGGCGGTCGAGCTGCTCCGTATCAAGGGCGCCAAGGACGTCGGCAAGCGCGCCGAGCGCTCCACGGCCGAGGGCCTGGTGGCCGCCAAGGACGGTGCGCTCATCGAGCTGAACTCCGAGACCGACTTCGTCGCCAAGAACGCGGAGTTCCAGCAGCTCGCCGACCAGGTCGTGGCGGCCGCGGCCGAGGCCAGGACCGACGACGTCGAGGTGCTCAAGGCCACCAAGATCGGCGACAAGACCGTCGAGCAGCTCATCACCGAGCTGTCGGCCAAGATCGGCGAGAAGCTCGAGCTGCGCCGGGTGGCCTACCTGGGCGGCACCGTCGAGACCTACCTGCACAAGCGGGCCGCCGACCTGCCGCCGGCGGTCGGTGTGCTGGTCGAGTACCAGGCCGGCGACGCCGCGAAGGGCAAGGAGGCGGCGCACGCCGCCGCGCTGCAGATCGCCGCGCTGAAGCCGAAGTACCTCTCGCGCGAGGACGTGCCGGAGGACGTGGTGGCCAACGAGCGGCGCATCGCCGAGGAGACCGCCAAGAACGAGGGCAAGCCGGAGGCGGCGCTGCCCAAGATCGTCGAGGGCCGGCTCAACGGCTTCTTCAAGGACGTCGTGCTGCTCGAGCAGCCGTCGGTGTCCGACAACAAGAAGACCGTCAAGGCGCTGCTCGACGAGGCCGGCGTGACCGTGACCCGGTTCGTCCGGTTCGAGGTCGGGCAGCCCTGACAGCGGCGCGCTGACGGCGTGTAAGAATCGGGCGCGTGGCTCGCATCCACGCATATCGCGACGACGCGCTCGGTGACCTGGACGCGGTGGGACTCGCAGCACTGCTGCGGGCCCGCCGCGTTTCCGTCTCCGAGGTGATCGAGGCCGCCATCGCGCGCACCGAGGCGGTCGACCCGGTCCTCAACGGTCTGGCCTGCGCCGACTTCGACCGCGCCCGCGCCCGCGCGGCCGCCACCCGGCCGTTCGGCGGGTTCTTCGACGGCGTACCGACCTACCTCAAGGACAACATCGCGGTGGCCGGCCTGCCGACCATGCAGGGCACCGACGCCTGGCGGCCGCGGCCGGCCCCGGCCCACGGCGACACCGCGCGGGCCTACCTGGCCACCGGGCTGGTGAACCTCGGCAAGACCCGGATGTCGGAGTTCGGGTTCAGCGCCGCCGCCGAGCACCCCCGCATCGGGCCGGTGCGCAACCCGTGGCACCCCGACTTCACCGCCGGCGCCTCCTCGTCGGGTTCCGGCGCGTTCGTCGCCGCCGGCGTGGTGCCCATCGCGCACGCCAACGACGGCGGCGGCTCCATCCGCATCCCGGCGTCCTGCACCGGCCTGGTCGGCCTCAAGCCGACCCGCGGCCGCACCCCGCTGGACGCCGACATGCGGCGCATGCCGCTGCGCATCGTCGCCAACGGCGTGCTGACCCGCAGCGTCCGCGACACCGCGGCGTTCTACCGCGAGCTGGAACGGATCCATCCCAACCCGAAGCTGCCGCCGGTCGGCGACGTCACCGGCCCGGGCACCGAGCGGCTGCGGATCGCGGTGTGCACCCGGTCCCCGGTGCGCGACGCCGCCCCCGAGGTGCGCGACCTGACCCTGAAGACGGCCGCGCTGCTCGAGGAGCTCGGCCACCGCGTCACCGAGATCGACAACCCGGTGCCGCGGCGGTTCGCCGACGACTTCCTGCTCTACTGGGCGTTTCTGGCCTTCGCGCTGGTGCGCGGCGGCCGGCGCAGCTTCGGGCCGTCCTTCGACCGGGGCCGGCTGGACAACCTCACCCTCGGCCTGGAGGCGCACGCCGCCCGCAACCTGCACCGGGTCCCGGTCGCCATCGCCCGGCTGGCGGCCACCCGCCGGATCACCGCCCGGCTGGCCCGCGACTACGACGTGGTGCTCATGCCGACCCTGGCCGACGTGCCGCCGCGGATCGGCCATCTCGACCCCACCGCGCCGTACGAGCAGATCATCGCCCGGCTCGTCGACTGGGTGGCGTTCACGCCGCTGCAGAACGTCACCGGGGAACCGGCGATCTCGCTGCCGCTGGGCAGGTCGGCCGACGGGCTGCCGGTGGGCATGATGTTCGCCGCCGACCTCGGCCAGGAGGCGCTGCTGCTGCGGCTGGCCTACGAGCTCGAAGAGGCCCGGCCCTGGCCGCGCATCGACACCGCGCCGTAGCCGCGGGCGCACGGGGCGCTCGGCGACCCGCGGGATCCGGGCGAAGCCGGTCGCCCGCGGCCGCACCGGCGATACCCTCAGGTGCAGGCTCGGGGCCGGCCGACCGGCCCCCGTGCGGGGCGGGGCGCCGGATGAGGCAGGATTATGGGGGCCGTCCGCGCCGGATGCGGGGCGGCGGCAGGTGCATGCGGGAACCGGTGAAGGAGTCGGATGGCGGAAGGTAGCAGCCCCGACGGCGCAGGCGATCGCCCGCCGTTCAAGCCCCTGTACTCACGTGTGCTGCTCAAGCTCGGTGGCGAGATGTTCGGCGGCGGCCAGGTCGGCCTCGACCCCGACGTCGTCCACCAGGTCGCCCGCCAGATCGCCGAGGTGGTCCGCGCCGGGGTGCAGGTCGCCGTGGTGATCGGGGGCGGGAACTTCTTCCGCGGCGCCCAGCTGCAGCAGCGCGGCATGGAGCGCAGCCGGTCGGACTACATGGGCATGCTCGGCACCGTGATGAACAGCCTTGCGCTGCAGGACTTCCTGGAGAAGGAAGGCATCCAGACCCGGGTGCAGACCGCCATCACCATGGGGCAGGTCGCCGAGCCCTACATCCCGCTGCGCGCCCGCCGGCACCTGGAGAAGGGCCGGGTGGTGATCTTCGGCGCCGGCATGGGGCTGCCGTACTTCTCCACCGACACCACGGCCGCCCAGCGCGCCCTGGAGATCGGCGCCGAGGTGGTGCTGATGGCCAAGGCGGTCGACGGGGTGTACACCGACGACCCGCGGGTCAATCCGAACGCCGAACTGCTGCGCGTGGTCACCCACCGCGAGGTGATCGACCGCGGGCTGCGCGTCGCCGACGCGACGGCGTTCAGCCTGTGCATGGACAATGGCATGCCGATCCTGGTGTTCAATCTGCTCACCGATGGCAACATCGCCCGGGCGGTCGCCGGTGAGAAGATCGGAACGCTGGTCACCAGCTGAGGGCCGCACGGCCGGGCGAGCAAAGCGACGGGAGACACAACCGTGATCGACGAAACCCTCTTCGACGCCGAAGAGAAGATGGAGAAGGCCGTGGCGGTGGCGCGCGACGAACTCGCGTCCATCCGGACCGGCCGTGCCAACCCCGGCATGTTCTCGCGCGTGTCGGTGGACTACTACGGCACTCCGACCCCGATCACCCAGCTGTCGAGCATCAACGTGCCCGAGGCACGGCTGGTCGTCATCAAGCCCTACGAGGCCGGCCAGCTGCGCAACATCGAGGACGCCATCCGCAACTCGGACCTGGGCGTCAACCCCACCAACGACGGCAACGTCATCCGGGTGGCCATCCCGCCGCTGACCGAGGAGCGCCGGCGCGACCTGGTCAAGCAGGCCCGTGCCAAGGGCGAGGAGGCCAAGGTCTCGATCCGCAACATCCGCCGCAAGGCGATGGAGGAGCTCAACCGGATCAAGAAGGACGGCGAGGCCGGCGAGGACGAGGTGAGCCGCGCCGAGAAGGATCTGGACAAGACCACCCACAACTACACCGCACAGATCGACGAACTGGTCAAGCACAAAGAAGGTGAGCTGCTCGAGGTCTGACGGGACCGGCAGCGGTTTGGGACTCATGGCAGACACCGAGGCCCGGTCGTCGGATCCGGGCTCGAAGAAGCCCTCCCGCGCCGGACGGAACCTTCCCGCCGCGATCGCCGTCGGGGTGCTCCTCGGCGGCGGTCTGATCGCGGTGCTGCTGCTCGCGCCGTACGTCTGGATCGGCGTGGTGGCGGCTGCCGCGGCGATCGGCACCGTGGAGGTGAGCCGCCGGCTCGGCGAGGCCGGTTACGTCGTCCCGCTGGTGCCGTTGCTGCTCGGCGGCCAGGCCACCGTGTGGCTGACCTGGCCGTTCGGGCCGGCCGGGGCGCTGGGCGGGTTCGCGGCGACCGTCGTGGTGTGCATGATCTGGCGGCTGTTCGCCCAGGGCGGGGCCCGGCCGGACGGTGCCGCACCGACGACGTACTCGCGCGACATCGCCGCCACCGTCTTTCTGGCCACCTGGGTGCCGCTGTTCGCCGCGTTCGGCGCGCTGCTCATCTACCCGGCCGACGGGCCGGAGCGGGTGTTCGCGCTCATGCTCGGGGTGGTGTTCTCCGACATCGGCGGCTACACCGCCGGGGTGCTGTTCGGCAGACACCTGATGGTGCCGACCATCAGCCCGAAGAAGTCCTGGGAGGGCTTCGCCGGGTCGCTGCTGTTCGGCGGCACCGCGGCCACCCTGGCGGTGGTCTTCCTGCTGGACAAGCCGTGGTGGGCCGGTGTCGCGCTGGGCGTGATGCTGGTCATCACCGGCACCCTCGGCGACCTGGTCGAGTCGCAGTTCAAGCGCGACCTGGGCATCAAGGACATGGGCACCCTGCTGCCCGGCCACGGCGGGCTGATGGACCGCATCGACGCCATGCTGCCGTCGGCGGTGGCCAGCTGGATCGTGCTCACGCTGCTGGCCTGACCGGGCCGGCCGGGCATACTGGTGGGGCCATCATGTCCACATCCCTGCCGCTGGTATTCGACGCCCCGCGCCGCGCCATGCCGCCGCGCCACCTCGCCGACCTCGACGAGGAGGCCCGCGCCGCCGCCGTCGCGGAGCTCGGCCTGCCCGCCTTCCGCGCCAAACAGCTGGCCAACCACTATTTCGGGCGGCTGGTCGCCGACCCGCGGCAGATGACCGACCTGCCCGCCGCGGTGCGCGAGCGGGTCGGCGAGGCGCTGTTCCCGCACCTGCTGACCCGGGTGCGGGAGATCGAGTGCGACGCCGGCACCACCCGCAAGATGCTGTGGCGCGCCGTCGACGGCACCACCTTCGAGTCGGTGCTCATGCGTTACCCGGACCGCAACACGGTGTGCGTCTCCTCACAGGCCGGCTGCGGCATGGCCTGCCCGTTCTGCGCGACCGGGCAGGGCGGGCTGAAGCGCAACCTGTCGGCCGCCGAGATCCTCGAGCAGGTGCGGGTGGCGGCGGCCGAGCTGCGCGACCGGGACGGTGGCCGGCTGTCCAACATCGTGTTCATGGGGATGGGTGAGCCGCTGGCCAACTACCACCGGGTGGTGGCCGCGGTGCGCCGCATCACCGCCCCGCCGCCGCACGGGTTCGGCATCTCGGCGCGTTCGGTGACGGTGTCCACGGTGGGGCTGGCCCCGGCCATCCGGCGGCTGGCCGACGAGCGGCTCGGGGTCACCCTGGCGCTGTCGCTGCACGCCCCCGACGACGAGCTGCGCGACACCCTGGTGCCGGTGAACACCCGCTGGAAGGTGGCCGAGGCGCTCGACGCCGCCCGCTACTACGCCCGGACGACCGGCCGGCGGGTGTCGGTGGAGTACGCGCTCATCCGCGACGTCAACGACCAGCCGTGGCGGGCCGACCTGCTCGGCCGCAAGCTGCACGGTGCGCTCGGGCCGCTGGCGCACGTCAACGTCATCCCGCTCAACCCCACCCCGGGCAGCGCGTGGGACGCCAGCCCGAAGGCGGCCGAACGGGAGTTCGTGCGCCGGGTGCGCGCCCGCGGGGTGTCCTGCACGGTGCGCGACACCCGGGGCCGCGAGATCGCCGCGGCCTGCGGGCAGCTCGCCGCCCAGGGCTGAGCGCCCCGGGGCGGCTCATTCCGGCATGCCGATGGTCTTGATCTGCAGGTACTCCTTGTAGCCCTCCTCGCCGTTGCGGTAGCCCAGCCCGGACTGCCGGACCCCGCCGAACGGGCTGCCCAGCCCGAAGTGGCTGCGCGCGTTGATGCTCACGTTGCCGGTGCGGATGCGCCGGGCCACGTTGAACGCCCGCTCCACATCGGCCGACGACACCTCGCCGGACAGGCCGTAGATCGAGTTGTTGGCGATCGCCACCGCCTCGTCCTCGGTGTCGTAGGGCGTCACCGTCAGCACCGGGCCGAAGATCTCCTCCTGGGCCACCCGGGCGTCCGGGTCCACGTCGGCCAGCAGGGTGGGGGAGACGTAGTAGCCCACCGGCAGGTGCTCCGGCACCCCGCCGCCGGTGACCAGCCGGGCCCCCGAGGCCAGCCCGGACTCGATCAGCCCGAGCACCTTCTCCCGCTGCGCCTGGCTGATCTGCGGGCCCTGCATCACCCCCGGGGTCCACGGATCGCCGATCGGGAAGTTCTCCATGGCGGCCTTGAGGATCTCGATGCCCTCCTCGTAGCGGCTGCGCGGCAACAGGATCCGGCTCGGCAGGATGCAGCTCTGGCCGCTCATCACGCACGCCATCATCGCCGCGATCGGCAGCGCGGCGGTGAAATCGGCGTCGTCGAGCACGATGTGGGCGCTCTTGCCGCCGAGTTCCAGCAGGGTCTTCTTCACCGTCGGCGCCGCGGCCGCCAGGATCCTGCGACCGGTCGCGGTGGAACCGGTGAACGTGATCATGTCCACCCGCGGGTCGGCGGACAGCGCCGCGCCCACCTCGTTGGCGTTGGACAGCACCACGTTGAACACCCCGGGCGGGATGTCGGTCCGTTCCGCGACGATCCGGCCCAGCTCGCTGCCGGACCACGGAGTCAGCTGGGCGGGCTTGAGCACCACCGTGTTGCCCGCCATCAGCGCCGGCACCGTCTCGGCGATGTTGAGGTAGAACGGCACGTTCCAGGGCGTGATCGCCCCGACCACCCCGACCGGCTCGTAGACCAGTTTGCGGTGCGCGGGCCCCAGCGCGGTCTGGTGCACCCCGTTGTCGACGAGGTAGGGGAACGCCCGGCCGTGCTCGGCCCAGTGCCGCACCTCGGCGATCGGCTCGTCGATCTGGCTGCCGGTGACCGTGATCGGGCAGCCCACCTCGGTGACCAGGATGCGGCGCAGCCGCTCTTTCTCGTCCTCCAGCGCGTCGGCGAGCTGGGTCAGGCAGTGGTAGCGGAACTCGACGTCGCGCGACCAGTCGGTCTCGTCGAAGGCCCGGCGCGCGGCGGCCACCGCGCGCTCCATGTCCGCCACCGTGCCGTCGGTGGCCCGCCCGGCCACCTGCTCGGTGGCCGGGTGGATCACGTCGAACGTGGCGCCGCCGCCGGTGTACTGCAGCTCGCCGTCGATCAGCATGCGCTCGTCGCCGGCCAGCACACCCGTTTCGCTCTGCACACCCGTCATACCGGACAGCTTTACAAATCGTGCCGAAAGTGTCAGCGTTTTGGGCGATCGCACAGACATCGCTGCGAGGAGGCCGATGGACTTCTCCGTGGTCGAACTCGACGAGGCCGACGCGCGGTTCCGCGACGAGGTGCGCGCGACGCTGGCCGAGCTGGTCACCGACGAGGTGCGCCGGCGCGACCGGGAGACCGGCGACAACTTCGACGAGGGCGTGCACACCGCGCTCGGCGCGGCCGGCTACCTGGCCGCCGACTACCTGCCCGAGGACCGGGGCGGCTGGAACGCGGTGCGGCGGCGCATCTTCGAGCTCGAGATCGGCCGCGCCCACACCCCCTGGTACCACTGGCCGACCACCGCGATGGTGGCCCGCACCGTGGAGCGGTTCGCCGCCCCGGACCTGGTCGCGGAGGTGCTGCCGGGGGTGCTCGCCGGGCGGGTGCGGCTGTGCCTGGGCTACACCGAGCCCGACGGCGGTTCGGACGTGGCCACCTGCCGGACCCGGGCGGTGCGCGACGGCGACCACTGGGTGATCAACGGCGCCAAGATGTTCACCTCCAACGCCCACCACGCCCAGTACGTGTTCCTGCTGACCAACACCGACCCGGACGGCCCGCGCCACCGCAACCTGACCATGTTCCTGGTGCCGCTGGACACCCCGGGCATCGAGATCTCGCCGTTGCGCACCGTCGACGGCGACCGCACCAACATCGTGCACTACGCCGACGTTCGGGTGCCCGACCGCTACCGGGTCGGCGAGCCCAACGGCGGCTGGACCGTGCTGCGGGATGCGCTCAACGCCGAACACGGTGTGGTCGAACGGGATTCGGCCGGCCTGCAGAAGCTGGCCACGATGACCGAGCACGTGCTGCTGCTCGCCGAGGCCGTCGACGCGGTGGCCGGCATCGCCGCGGCGCGCGGCCTGCTCGACGACGGCGCGGCGGCCTGCCGGCTCGGCCGGGCCGTCGCGCGCACCGAGGTCGCGCTCTCGGCGCAGGAGCTGTTCGGCCGGGTCGCGATCTCGCAGACCATCCGTGACCTCGCCCCGGAGCTGATGGACCTGCTCGGCGCCGCCGCCGCGCTGCCGGTGCGGACCCCGGGTGCGGCCGCCGACGGGGCGGTGGAGTACCTGTTCCGGCTCGGCCTGCCGTCCGGCATCTACGGCGGCACGCTGGAGGTGTTCCGCAACATGATCGCCGAGCACGTGCTCGGCCTGGGCCGGCCGGCCTACGGCTCGCCGCGCTGATCCGGCTCGTCGCCGCCGGTGGGCGTGCGGATCCCCACCGCCCAGCGCAACTGGGCCAGGAACTGGTCGTCGTCGTCGCTGCGCACCACGTAGTGCGACACCGCCACCCGGATCGCGGTGGCCGCCTTGACCGCGCCGTTGGGCCCGGGCAGTAGCCGCTGCAGCCGCGCGCGCATCGCCGGCAGCACGTGGCGCAGCTGGTTGATCGTCACCTCCGGCTCGATGTCGATCATCCGCACACCGGAGTACTTCTGCTGGTACTCGACGATGAACCGCAGTGCGGCGTCGAGCTTCTCGGTGCCGCGCAGCCCGGCGGTGGCCCGGCTGATGCCGGCGTCGAACATCTGCCGCTCGTACTCGCCGAAGGCCTCGAGCAACTCCTCCTTGGAGGCGAACCAGCGGTACAGGGTGGGGCGTGACACCCCGGCCTGCGCCGCCACCTCCGACAGGCTCAGCTTGGTCTGGCCGTTGCGGCCGAGCACCTCGGCGGTGGCCGCGAGGATCCGGTGCCGCGTCGAGGTGTCCTGGTCGGTCGCGGTGTCGACCGGGGTCACGTCGCTGTGACGGGTGGGTCGGTTCACGGCTCGGGCCTCACGGGACGGCGGACGGAATCGGGCATCCGTAACTGTAGTCCTGTCACTGTAGATGCCGTGGGGGCGGTGCCGTCGATCTTTACAAGTTCGGGTTCGAGTGTCACGCTAGCCGGTGGCCGCCCACAGCGCCGCGCCGCGACCGGGAAGGATCCGAGATGACCGTCGCCACCGCCGCCGGCACCCGCGAGTACAGCCCGTACGACATCTCGTCGCGGGACTTCTGGCGGCGGCCGTTCGCCGAACGCGACCGGACCTTCGCACAACTGCGCCGCACCGAGGGGCTGACCTGGCACCGGCCGCTGCCGACGCTGTTCGACGTCGTCGAGCCCGGGTTCTGGGCGGTCACCCGGCGCGCGGACGTCGTGCACGTCAGCCAGCATCCGGAGCTGTTCACCTCCACCGAGGGGGTGGCGCTGGAACCGATGCCGGCCGAGGTGCAGAAGATCGCGACGTTCTTCCTCACCATGGACCCGCCCGAGCACACCCGCTACCGGCGGCTGATCAGCGCGGCGTTCACGCCGCGGCACGTGCGCCGGATCGAGGAGCAGATCCGGGCCAACGCCCGGGCCATCGTCGACGACCTCGTCGGCGCCGGTGAGGTGGAGTTCGTCAAGGCCTGCGCGGGCCGGCTGCCGATGCTGACCGTCTGCGACATGCTCGGGGTGCCGCGCTCGGACCACGAGGCCGTCGCCGCGGCCGCCGAGAAGCTGTTCTCGATGAGCGACGACGAGTACAGCTCGCTGGAGGAACGCGCCGCCAACACGGTCAACGAGATGATGCTGCTGTCGGGCACCGGCATCGAGCTGGCCAGGTTCCGCCGCGCCAACCCCGGCGACGACCTGATGACCAGCATCGTCGACGCCGAGGTCGACGGGCACCGGCTCACCGACGAGGAGATCGGCGCGTTCATGATCCTGCTGGCCTCGGCCGGCAACGACACCACCAAGCAGACCACCACCCACGCGATGATGGCGCTGGCCGCCCACCCCGAGCAGCGGGCCTGGCTGATGGCGGACTTCGACAACCGGATCGGCCCGGCCGTCGAGGAGTTCATCCGCTGGGCCAGCCCGGTGCTGCAGTTCGCCCGGGTCGCCACCCGCGACACCGAGGTGGCCGGCACCCCGATCGCCGCGGGGGAGAAACTGGGCCTGTTCTACTGCTCGGGCAACCGCGACGAGGCGGCGTTCACCGACCCGCACGCCTTCGATCTGTCCCGCAGTCCGAATCCGCACGTCGGATTCGGCGGCGGCGGGCCGCATTTCTGCCTGGGCAACCAGTTGGCCCGCAGCGAGCTGCGAAACCTGTTCCGGGAACTGCTGACCCGCATCGACCGGATCGAGTTCGGCGAACCGGAGTACCTGTTGAGCAATTTCGTGCACGGCATCAAACGGGTGCCGGCCCACATCGGGTAGGGGAGGCGGATGCGGATGCGGATAGCGGTCGATCCGGACCGGTGCACCGGCCACGGGATCTGCGAGACGATCGCCGCGGAGGTGTTCGAGGTCGGTGACGACGGCATGGTGCGGATCCTGGCGCCGGAGCGCCCCGAGCACGACCGGGAACGCATGCAGCGCGCGGTGACCCAGTGTCCGGCGGCCGCGCTGCGGCTGCTCGACTGACGGCGCCGCCATGGAGCAGCGGGTCACCTACCGCCGCATCTGCGAGCCGCTGTGCGGGCTGATCGCCACCGTCGAGGACGGCCGGCTCGAGGCCCTCGCCGGCATGGCGGTGCTCAACGGCGTGCCGGTCCGGCCGGCGCCGGGCGGTGGTCACCGCCGGGGCCGCACCAGCACCGACTGCTGGATGGCCGCGCACGGCCCGGTCTCGTCGTAGAGCGTGCCGAGCGTGGCGCCGATCCCGTCCGGGCCGTAGGCGGTCTCGGCCCGCACCCCGATCCACTCCCCGGCGGGCACCCGGTGCAGGTGCACCACCAGGTCGGTGTTGAGGAACGTCCAGTCGCGGGTGTCGAGCCTGGTGCCGATGCCGTTGGCGCAGTCGGCCACCGCGAACAGCCGCTGCAGCGGGGTGAGCGGCTCGCCCTTGACCACGTCGACGAACGGCCGCAGCCACGACTCGCCGGCGCCGTCGTTGAGCGGCCGGGTCAGCCACCGCCACTCCACGCTGTGCAGATAGTTGCGGTCCCAGTGCTTTCCGAGGTCGAGGTCGCAGCCCTCGGCCGGGGGTCGCAACGGCGGGTCCGGGGCGTGCACCAGTGCGGCGGTGTCGAGCGTCTGCAGCCGCCAGCCCGAGGCCCGGGCCACCGGCCGCGGCGCGCCGTCCGGCCCGGGGGCGAGCAGTTCGGCGCTCACCAACTCGATCCGCCGGCCCGCCCGCTCCCGGCGGGCCCGCAGCCACAGCGGCTCGGCCACCGGCACCGGGCCGAGCAGGTCCACCAGCACCCGGGACAGCCGGGCGTCCGCGCGCGGCTCGCAGCGCTCCAGCGCCCGCACCAGCAGCGCCGACGGCGGTGCGCCGTGCTGGATGTCGGCGGTCCAGGTGCTGCGCACCAGATCGGTGCAGCGCAGCCGCTCGCCGACCGGGTCGTCGGGGTCGACGAGCTCGTAGTAGGACTCGGTCACGGCCGCCCGGCCCCCGCCACCTCGACCTGGGCCACCTCGATCAGTCCGGTCTGGGTGCCGGCCATCCGCTTCGGGTAGGCGTCGGCGGTCGACAGCAGGAACAACAGCTTGCGGTCCGGACCGCCGAGCGTGCAGGCGATCGCCGCGCGGTCGCCGATGTCGAGCCGGTCGGTCACCGCGCCGCCCTCGACGATCCGCTCGAAGGCGTGCGCGAGCGTCATCGCCGTCCACACCCCGCCGGCGGCGTCCAGCGCGATGCCGTCCGGCGGGCCGTCGAGGCCGTCGGCGAACACCCGCCGGTCGGTCAGCTCCCCGGCGTCGGTGACGGTGAAGGCGGTCAGCCGCCGGCCGATCGACTCGGCCACGATGAGCCGGCCCCGGTCCTCGTCGAGCACCATGCCGTTGGGGAAGTCCAGCCCGTCGGCCACCACCCGGGCCGAGCCGTCCGGGTCGAGCCGGATGATCACCCCGCCGGAATAGGCCTGCGACCCGATGTAGGCCCGCCCGGCGGCATCGATCACCATGTCGCCGAGATCGGCCGGCGCCAGGGCCGACAGATCGGCCACGGTCTCGACGGTCTCGCCGTCGTAGCCGAGCACCCGGCGGTCCCGGGTGGACGCGATCAGCAGGGTGCCGTCCGGCCGGAACCCCAGCCCGGAGGGGTCGTGGCCGGGCAGCGGCACCGTGGTCACCGTGCCGTGCAGGTCGACGGTGTGCACCGCCGCGCCGAGCATGTCGGAGAACCACAGCAGGCCTTCGAACCAGCGCGGGCCCTCCACGAAGGCGAAGCCTTTGGCCAACGGAACCGGACCTTTACAAATCATCGCCCAAGTGTCACGCTCCGTACGTGCCACTGTCAACGACCGACGGCCGGTCGATGCTCTATCTGCACGAGACGATCGCGTTGGGCAGCGCGCGCGAGGAGCAGTTCGTCGAGGCGTTCGAGACGCACCACCGGCCGGTGCTGACCGATCTGGGGGCCCGGCTGTTCGCGATCTGGGCCGCCACCCCCTTCAACGGGCACTGGCCGCAGGCCACCGTGATCTGGGAGCTCGACTCCTACGCCGCGTTCGCCGACCTCGGCCGGGCCTGCTCACCCGGCGGCAGCCACGCCGCGGCCGCCCGACGGTGGCGGGACTTCCTGGCCGGCGTGGGCGCGTCGGGGGAGGGCCGGATCGCCTATCCGGCCGCGCAGAACCGCCCGCTGGCCCGGCTGCGCGCCGAGGGCTTCGCCGCCGGGCTGGTGATCGAGGAGATCATGCGGACCAAACCCGGCCGGCAGCGCGACTACATCCGCGAACTGCAGCGGTTGTACGTGCCGTGGTCGGAGCGCACCGGCAAACGCTGGCTGGGCTCCTGGATCACCGCGTTCCGCTCCGACGAGGTGATCCACTACTGGGCACTCGACGGCGAGTGGGACACCTTCGCCGAGCACTACCCGTCGTTCGGGCCGGACCCCGACCCCGAACTCGTCACCTGGATGCACGTCGCGCCCGCGCTGCGCGACGGCTGGGAGGACACCATCCTGACCGCACTGCCCCCGAACCCGCTGCGATGACCACGACGACCGCTCCGGAGTTCACCTACGACCCGTTCGACCCGGCGGTGATGGCCGACCCGCTGCCGTACTACCGGGTGCTGCGCGACCGGTACCCGGTCTACTACCTGCCACGCTGGGACACCTACGCGATCTCCCGGTTCGACGACATCTGGCGGGTGCTGGAGGTCGACGACGGCACCTTCGTCCCCTCCGAGGGCACCCTGCCGCCGGCCGCCACGCTGGCCGACCACAACGACGGCCCGGTGCCCGACCCGCCGCTGCACCCGATGCCGTTCCACGCCAACTTCGGCTCGCCGATCTACGAGGACGTGCGGCGCTGCACCGCCGGGTCGCTGCGGCCCAGACCGGTCACCGGGCTCGCCGAGCGGGTGCGCGAACTGGCCAACGAACGGCTCGACGAGCTGCTGCCGCGCGGGCGGTTCGACCTCACCCAGGACTACGGCGGCGTCGTCGCCGCCACCATGGTGTGCGAACTCCTCGGCCTGCCGGCCGAACTCGCCCCGGAGGTGCTCGCGGCGGTGAACGCCGGCAGCCTGCCGCAGCCGGACCGGGGCGTGGACACCGGCGCCGCCCGGCCCGGCTACCTGGAGTACCTGGTGCCGCTGGTACGCGAGCGCCGGGCGGCCGGCGCGGACGGCTCGGCCCCGATCGTCGACGCGCTGATCGCCCACCGGCTGCCCGACGGCAGCGCGCTGGACGACGTCGAGGCCGCCACCCAGCTGCTGGGCATCTTCATCGGCGGCACCGAGACGGTGCCCAAGATCATCGCCCACGGCCTGTGGGAGCTGGCCCGCCACCCCGACCAGCTGGCCGCGGTGCGCGCCGACCCGGCGGCCAATGTGCCGGTCGCCCGCGAGGAGATGATCCGCTACTGTGCCCCGGCGCAGTGGTTCGCACGCACCGTGCGCAAGCCGTACACGTTGCACGGCACCACCTTCCGGCCCGGGCAGCGCATCATCACGCTGCTGGCCTCGGCGGCCCGCGACGAACGCGAGTACCCCGACCCGGACGCGTTCGTCTGGAACCGGCCGATCGAGCGGCTGCTGGCCTTCGGCCGCGGCCAGCACTTCTGCCTGGGCGTGCACCTGGCCCGGCTGGAGATCACCACGCTGGTCACCGAATGGTTGCGCCGGGTACCGGAATTCGTCGTCGACGAGAGCGCCGCCCACCGGCCGCCGTCGAGTTTCCAATGGGGCTGGAGTTCGGTGCCGGTGGAGGTGTAGCCGTGTGGGCCTACCGACTCGTCGCGCCGTACCGGTTCGGTCGCACCGAGCTGCCCGACCCGTCGCCCGAGGCGCTGACCGACGGGCAGGTGCTGGTGCGGCTGGCCGCCGCCGGGGTGTGCGGCAGCGACCTGCCCGGTTTCCGCGGCGCCCAGGGCCGGCTGCCCGTCGACACCGGGCGGAGCGCCTGCGAGCACCCGGGGTTCCCGATCCACGAGATCGCCGGCGAGGTGGTCGCCAGCCGTCACGACGCGCACCGGCCCGGGGACCGGGTGGTGGGCTGGGCCTCCGGGTTCGACGGCCTGCGCCAGTACGTCGTCGCCGACGGCGACGGACTGGCCGGCCACGACCCGGCGTTGCCGGCCGCGCAGGCCGTCGCGCTGCAGCCGCTGGCCTGCGTGCTCTACGCCCTCGAACAGCTCGGCGACCTCACCGGCCGCCGCGTGGCGGTCATCGGGCAGGGCTCGATCGGGCTGCTGTTCAGTTACGCCGCAAAGGCTTTCGGCGCGACCCGGGTCACCGGGGTGGACCCGGTGGACCGGCGCGGCCTGGCCGGGCGGTTCGGCGTGGACGAGATGGTGTGCGCCCCCAGCGACCGCTGGGTGCGCCACCTGCGGCCGGCCGACCGGGCCGACGTGGTGATCGAGGCGGTCGGCCACCAGGTCGCCACCCTCAACCACGCCATCGCGGCCGCGGCCTTCGGCGGCACCGTGTTCTACTTCGGCGTCGCCGACGACGACAGCTACCCGATCGACATGCGCGCCATGCTGCGCAACAACCTCACCCTCAAGTCCGGGGTCACGCTGGAGCGCCGGCGGGTGCTCGCCGCGGCCGCCGCGTTCGCCGCCGCCCACCCGGACCTGCTGCCCGGCTACGTCACCCACACCTTCGGCGTCGCCGACGTGCAGGCCGCCTTCGAACTGGCCTGCCGGCCCGACCCGGACCGAGTCAAGATCGCGCTCACCGCATGAGTCCCGGCCGTCTGCACCAGCTGCTCGCCGACCGCCCCCGGATCTGGGGCGGCTGGATCACCGGGCCCACCGAGCTCGGTCCCGAGGAGTTCGCCGCCGCCGGCTACGACTACGTCGGCCTCGACACCCAGCACGGCTGGATCGACGACGCCGACGCGGCCCGGATGCTGCGCCGGCTGGCGCAGCTGCCGATCGCCGTCGCGGTGCGTATGGCCTCGGCCGACCCCGCCCCGATCGGCCGGGTGCTCGACGCCGGGGCCGACGCGGTGATCGTCCCGATGGTCGAGTCGCCCGAGCAGGCCGCGGCCGCGGTCGCCGCGGCCCGCTACGCCCCCGAGGGCACCCGCAGCTACGGACCGCTGCGGCCGGACCTCGGCCCCGACCCGGCCGCGCTGGCCGGCCGGGCCGCGGTGGTGGCCATGATCGAGACCGCGCGCGGCCTGGACGCGGTGCACCGGGTCTGCGCGGTGCCGGGGCTGGCCGGGGTCTACGTCGGCCCGGCCGACCTGGCGCTGTCGCTGGGCCACCCGCCGGCGCGGGCCTGGACCGAACCCGCGGTGCTCGACGCCGTCGCCCGGATCCGGGCCGCCGCGGCGGCCGCCGGGTGCATCGCCGGCATCCACGCCGGCACCGGAGTACATGGAAAGCAGATGGCGGAGCTGGGATTCCGGATGATCACCCTGGTATCGGAAGGACAGGCGCTGCGCCGCGGCGCGGCCGAGCATCTGCGGGAGGCCCAGTGACCACCAGGGTCGCGCTGGTCACCGGGGCCGCCCGCGGTCAGGGCGCGGCCATCGTCGACCGGCTGGTCGCCGACGGGTTCGCGGTGGCGGCCTGCGACGTCCGCGCCGACGAGCTGGCCGCGGTGGCCGCCCGCCGGCCGGACCGGGTGGCCGCCGTCGAACTCGACGTCACCGACGCCGCGGCCTGGGAGGCCGCGGTGGGCCGGACCGTGGCGCGGTTCGGTGCGCTGACCGCGCTGGTCAACAACGCCGGCCTGCTGCACCGGGCGGCCATCGCCGAGGAAACCCCGGAGGGCTTCGAACGCAGCTGGCGGGTCAACACCCTCGGCCCGTTCCTGGGCATCCGGGCGGTGCTGCCGCGGCTGCGCGGCGTCCCGGGCGCGGCGATCGTCAACACCTGCAGCACCGGGGCGCTGCGGCCGTTCCCCAACCACGCCGCCTACGGCTCGGCGAAATGGGCGCTGCGCGGCCTGACCCAGATCGCCGCCGCCGAGCTCGCCACGGCCGGCATCCGGGTCAACGCCGTGCTGCCCGGCCCCATCGCCACCCCGATGCTCGACGACGCCACCCAGCGGCGGCTGGCCGCCACCCTCACCGCCGGCCGGCTCGGCCGGCCCACCGAGGTGGCCGACGCGGTGGCGTTCCTGCTCTCCGAACAGGCCTCCTACATCACCGGGGCCGAACTCGTCGTCGACGGCGGGCAGAGCCTGCAGATCGGATAGCGCACATGGGCAGCACCGGCAAGCATCCCTCGGTGGGCGTCATCGGCGCCGGACCCGGCGGCATCGCGCTCGGGATCCTGTTGCGCCGGGCCGGATTCGACGACTTCACCATCTTCGACCGGGAGGACGGGGTCGGCGGCACCTGGCGCGTCAACACCTATCCCGGGCTGGCCTGCGACGTGAAGTCGCACCTGTACTCCTACTCCTTCGAGCTCAACCCGCACTGGTCGCGGCTGTGGTCGCCGCAGCCGGAGATCCTGGCCTACTTCGAGCGCTGCGCCGAACGCCACCGGCTCGGTCCGCACCTGCGGCTGAACACCGAGATCGTCTCGGCGCACTGGGATCCGCGGACCCGCACCTGGACGCTGACCACCCGCACCGGCGAGCGGCACCGCTTCGACGTGGTGGTGTCGGCGGTCGGGCTGTTCACCCGGCCGGTGCTGCCCGACCTGGTCGAGGAGGAGCCCTTCGAGGGCGTGCTCATGCACACCGCCCGCTGGGACCACTCGGTGGACCTGACCGGCCGCCGGGTCGCGGTGCTGGGCACCGGATCGACTGCGGCCCAACTGGTTCCCGAGGTCGCCAAGGTGGCCGCCCGGGTCTACTCGGTGCAGCGCTCACCCACCTGGGTGCTGCCGAAACCGGACCGGCCCTACACCGACCGGGAGAAGTGGATCTTCGCCCACGTCCCGCTGGCCGCCCGGCTGTACCGGCTGCGGCTGTGGCTGCGCAGCGAGGCCAACATCTCGGTGATCGAGAACGGCAGCGACAAGACCAGACAGTTCACCGACATCGCGCTGCGCACCCTGCGGGCCGCCGTCCCCGACGAGCAGCTGCGCGCCAAGCTCGTGCCGGACCACCCGCTGGGCTGCAAGCGGCTGGTGTTCGCCACCGACTACCTGCAGGCGCTGACCCAGCCGCACGTCGAGGTGATCGCCAGCCCGGCCAAGGCGCTGCGGCGGCGTTCGCTGATCACCGCCGACGGCACCGAACTCGACGTCGACGTGGTGCTGTGCGCCACCGGCTACGCCGCCGCCGACTACCTCGGCGAGCTGGAGGTGGTGGGGGAGGACGGCATCCGGCTGCGCGACCTGTGGCGCGACGGCGCCTACGCCTACCTCGGCATGGCGGTGCCGCGGATGCCGAACTTCTTTATGCTCTACGGCCCGAACACCAACGTCGGCTCCAACAGTGTGCTGTTCGTGCTCGAGGCCCAGGCCCGCTACGTGGTGCGGGCGCTGCGGCACCTGCGCCGCCGGGGCGGGGACTACATCGCGGTGCGCCCCGAGGCCACCGCGGCGTTCGTCCGCCGCGTCGACCGCTGGATGCAGGGCAAGGTGTGGCTGACCCGGTGCAGCAACTACTTCCGCGCCCCCAACGGCCGGGTGGTCACCCAGTGGCCGCGCAGCGCCCGGGCGTTCTGGGCGATGACGCGGCGGTTCCGGCCCGGGCACTACCGGTTCGAACCGGCCTGACGGGGGCGGCGATGCACACCGACCGGCTCGACCCGCGACTGCACTTCCTGCTCGGCACCCGCACCGACCTGTCGGCGACCGGGCTGGCGGCGGTGCGGGCCGCGCTGGACACCCGCCGCGCGGCGGCCGCGGCGGCGGTGGACACCACCGGGGTGCGGATCACCGACACCGCCCTCGACGAGGTGCCGGTGCGCGTCTACCGGGGCGCACCGGCGCCCGCGCCCGCGGTGCTCTACTGCCACGCCGGGGCGTTCGTGCTGGGCAACCTCGACACCGACCACCGCCAGTGCGTGGAGTGGGCCCGCCGCGCCGGCTGCACCGTGATCAGCGTCGGCTACCGGCTCGCCCCGGAGCACCGCTACCCGGCCGCCCTCGACGACGTCGCGCTGGTGTGGCAGGCGGTACTGCGCGACGCCGGGCCGCTCGGGGTGGACCCGGACCGGCTGGCGGTGGCCGGCAGCAGCGCCGGCGGCGCGCTGGCCGCCCTGCTGGCCCAGCGCGCCCTGGACACCCCCGGCCCGGCGCCGGTGCTGCAGTTGCTGCACCAGCCGGTGCTCGACGACCGGCCCACCCCGTCGAAGCGGATGTTCACCGACACCCCGGGATTCGACGGTCCGGCGGCGGCCGCGATGTGGCGGCACTGGCTGGCCGGGGCCGACCCGGCCGGTGCGGTGCCGGCCCGCCGCGCCGATCTGGCCGGGCTGGCACCGGCGTTCATCAGCTGCTCGGAGCTCGACCCGCTGCGCGACGAGGCGCTCGACTACGCGCGGCGGCTGCTGGCCGCCGGGGTGGCGTGCGAGCTGCACCTGTTCGTCGGGACCTGCCACGGGTTCGACTCGCTGCTGCCGGACTGGGACGTGGCCACCCGGCTGTTCGAGCTGCAGGCCGCCGCCCTGCGGCGCGCGTTCGGCGGCTGAACCGCAACGCAGGTCAGCCGAGTTCGCGCGCCACCGCGGCGTGGTAGGCGTCGATGTGGGCCGGGTTGACGATGGTGAAGAAGGCGTCCGGCAGCGGTTCGTCGCGGTCGGTCTCGATGGTCATGGTGCGGGTGAACAGCGTGACGTCGCCGCCCGGGCGGTCGAACCGGTACCGTACGGTGATGCGGCCGGCCGCGCCGCCGTTGCCGTCGCGATCGTGGCCGAGCCGGCCCACCGAGGTGAACACCCACAGCCGCGGCCGGTCGGCGATGACCAGCTGCCAGGAGAACACCCGGTCGCCGTCCGGCCCGGACTCGGTCCAGGTGTCGCCCACCCGCAGCGGCCGGTGCGCCGGTAACCCGCCGACGTGCCGGCTGCCCGGGTAGGTGCGGGTCCAGTTCACCGGGTCGGTGACGAAGTCGTAGACCGTCCCGGCGGGGTGCGCGAACGCGTTCTGCGAGGAGGTGGTCACGATGCCCACGGGGCGTCCTCCTTTCCGGCCGTGGGCAGTTCGGCGTCCACCCGGGCGCGCTCGGGGTCGAAGCTGAGCATCCCGGCGATGGGCAGGCTCTCCGGCAGCGGGTCCGGATAGCTCCAGGCCACGTCGGGCACCAGCCGGCCGCCCACCGCCGCCGCCCAGTACACCGCGGTGCCCTTGTAGTTGCAGTAGCTCGTCGTGTCGGTGCGGCGCAGCAGCTCGGTGCGCACGTGTGCCGGGTCGACGTAGAGCCGCGGCGGCAGCGCGGTCTCGAACAGGATCACCGTGTCGGTGGTGTCGACGAGCACCGCACCGCCGACCTCCACCCGCAGCCGGCGGCGGGTGGGCCGGCAGTCCACCCGGTGGTACGGATTCGGCGGGTAGTGCACGAGCCGGCGGCCCTCCTCGTACCAGGCGTCCACCGCGTCCCACGGCACCCGCACGTACCCGGGCGCCTCCGGCACCGGCTCGGCCGGCAGCCCGGCCGCCAGCGCGGTCGGGAACGCGTAGCTCAGCGGCGCCCCGCGCCGGTGCACCAGCAGCGCCTGCTCGGTGTCGAGCACCGTGACGCCGCCGCGCACCGCCTGTACCCGGCGCGGATGCGGTTCGACGTAGACCACGTCGGCGGGCAGCGGGGGGGTGAACCAGCCCGCCGGATCGCCGCTGAGCGGGCCCCGCCCGGCTGTGAGTGTCACATCGCCTCCCGACGCTGGACGACGAAATCGGTGCTTTACAGATTCGCACGAAAATGTCACGCTGTGGGTGAGATCGGCGTCATCCCCCCGGCGTCGTGTCGCGTTCCGCCCGGCAACCGATTGGAGACCCCATGGCCATCCGGCCGTTGGCAACCGGACCCTCCGCGAGCGGCCG
>NZ_CALDGS010000130.1 GCF_937941905.1 uncultured Mycolicibacterium sp.
GGCGCCGACGGGCCCGGCGCGGGCGCCGACGGGGCGGGCGCGCCGGGGGCCGGCGGGGCCGGGCCCTCCTGCGGCGGCACCGGCAGGCCGGGCAGGCCGCCCTGCTGCTGTTGTTGCTGCAGCTGATCGACGCGCTCGCGGATCGGCCCCGCCGGCACCGCGTGGATCACCGGCCGGATGAACAGCCGCGCGGTCTGGCCGAGGCTGCGCGCCTCGCCGCCGTCGTTGCCGGGCACCGTGATCACGAGGTTGTCACCGTCGATGATCACCTCGGAGCCGGACACACCCAGGCCGTCGACCCGGGCGCTGATGATCTGCTGAGCCTGCTCGAGCGCCTCGCGGGTCGGGGCCGACCCGTCCGGGGTGCGCGCGGTCAGCGTGACGCGGGTACCGCCCTGCAGGTCGATGCCGAGCTTCGGAACCGGACGCTTGTCGCCGGTGAAGAACACCAAGGCATAGACCCCGACGAGCAGCAGCAGGAAGAGCGCCAGGTATCGGTACGGGTGCACCGGCGCCGAAGACGATGCCACGTTGCTTGTATCTCCTCGAGATCAGTCCGTCAGCACGCAGAGGCCACGCAAAGAGTACGTGGTCGCCGCGGGGATCAGCGGTCCCCGTCGGCCGGGGTGTCGACCGTGTCGTCGGCCGGGGTGTCGTCCGCCTCGGTGGTCTCCGGCTCGATCTTGTCCCGCACGGCCAGCTTCATCCAGGTGGTCACCACCCCCGGGGCGATCTCCAGCTCGATGTAGTCGTCGCTGATGCCGCGGATGGTGCCCTGCAGGCCGGACGTGGTGTGGATGCGGTCGCCCACCCGCAGCGAGTTGTGCAGGTCGATGGTGGCCTGCATCAGCTTCTTCTGCTTGCGCGAGGCGAAGAACATGAACGCGCCCAGCACGACGAGCAGGGGCAGAAAGACGAACGATTCCATGCGAGAAAAAACCTTCGTGTCCGGAGGGATGCGGGGGCGACCGCGCCCGCGGCACGGCACCTCGTCGCCGACCAGTCTGCCATTGTCCCCGGCCGGTGCCGACAGGCACGGGTCCACCCGCCCCGGCCGGCCACGGCATCAGTCGCGAATCCTGTCGCCGGCAACGCATTCGGTCGTTCGGGCCCGGATGCGCGGTTGTTTCCCTCTGATATCGGGTGGTCCGGCGGTTAGGCTGCACGTGACGTCACAGTGACGTCCGTCTCATTGTCGTCCACAGGAGCCGCGAACGTGAGCACCCTCGAGCAGCGTCGTCACCTGGCCACCCCGATCCCCGGCCCGCGGTCCCGGGAGCTCATCGACCGCAAGGCCGCCGCCGTCGCGCGCGGGGTGGGCACCACCATGCCGGTCTACGCGGTGCGGGCCGGCGGCGGCATCGTCGAGGACGTCGACGGCAACCGGCTCATCGACCTCGGCTCCGGGATCGCGGTCACCACCATCGGCAACGCCGCGCCGCGGGTGGTCGAGGCGGTGCGCGCCCAGGTCGCCGAGTTCACCCACACCTGCTTCATGGTCACCCCCTACGAGGGCTACGTCGCGGTCTGCGAGCAGCTCAACCGGCTCACCCCGGGCGACTTCGAGAAACGCTCGGCGCTGTTCAACTCCGGTGCCGAGGCGGTGGAGAACGCGGTCAAGATCGCCCGGCGCTACACCGGCCGGCCGGCCGTCGTCGCGTTCGACCACGCCTACCACGGCCGCACCAACCTGACCATGGCGCTGACCGCCAAGGTGATGCCCTACAAGCAGGGGTTCGGCCCGTTCGCGCCGGAGATCTACCGGGCCCCGCTGTCCTACCCGTTCCGCGACGCCGAACTGAGCAAGGACCTGGCCACCGACGGCGCCCTGGCCGCCCGCCGCGCCATCGACGTCATCGAGAAGCAGGTCGGCACGGACAATCTCGCCGCGGTGCTGATCGAGCCGATCCAGGGCGAGGGCGGGTTCATCGTGCCGGCCGAGGGGTTCCTGCCGGCCCTGGCGCAGTGGTGCCGCGACCACGGCGTGGTGTTCATCGCCGACGAGGTGCAGACCGGCTTCGCCCGCACCGGGGCGATGTTCGCCTGCGAGCACGAGGGCGTGGAACCGGACCTGATCATCACCGCCAAGGGCATCGCCGACGGACTGCCGCTGTCGGCGGTGACCGGCCGGGTCGAGATCATGGACGCCCCGCACGTCTCCGGGCTGGGCGGCACCTACGGCGGCAACCCGCTGGCCTGCGCGGCGGCCCTGGCCACCATCGAGACCATCGAGGCCGAGGGGCTGGTGGAACGCGGCCGCGCCATCGAGCGGCTGATGAAGGAGCGGCTGCACCGGATGGCCGCCGCCGACCCGCGCATCGGCGACGTCCGCGGCCGCGGCGCCATGATCGCCATGGAGCTGGTGAAACCGGGCACCACCGAACCGGACCCGGACCTGACCAGGGCGCTGTGCGCCCGGGTGCACGAGCAGGGCGTGATCGTGCTGACCTGCGGCACCTACGGCAACGTCGTGCGCTTCCTGCCCCCGCTGACGATCAGCGACGAGCTGCTGGCCGAGGGGCTCGACGTCATCGCCGCCGCCCTGGCCGAGCTGTAGCGGCCGGCCCCGCTACGGCGCCGCCGGGGTGCGCGCCACCGTGACCACCGGCGGCAGGACGAGCAGGGCCAGCCCGGTCAGCACGAACCAGGCCACCGCGGCGTACGCGGCGGGCAGCCCGATCACCGGGCTGAGCACGGTCGGCACCGCCAGCACCGCCAGCGCCGCCGCGGCCTTCGGCAGCACCCCGGTGCGCCAGACGACGTAGCCTACGGCGACCATCAGCACGGCCGCGCCCGCCTGCGCGAAGTTGTACAGCCACAGCGCCAGCCCCAGCATCGGTTCGGCCACCCGCGCGATGGACAGGTCGTCGAACTGCACGATCGCCGCCGGCACCGCGGCCTCGGCGCCGATTCCGGCCGAGGCGAGGGTCAGGTACAGCAGGCCGCCGGACAGCGCGGCGTACACCGCGCCGGTGGGGCCGGCCGCCGAACGCAGCACGGCCACCAGCACGCCGAGGAACGCCAGCCCGGTCACCAGCCGCAGCAGCCCGGCGCCGCCGAGCAGCTCCAGGTGGGCGATGCCGCTGTCGACGTACTCGCGCACCTCGCCGTTCTCGTCGGGAATCTCGGGCGAGCCCGCGAACAGCCCCGGCAACACCGCGAGGCCGCTGACCACGCCGAGCGCACCGCCCAGCCGGATCGTCCCAACGCCCACTGCACCGTCCTTTCTGCGGGTTCCCTCGCCGGGCGCCCGCCCGGCCTTTACTCGAACAGGCCCTGTTGACCCAGCCCCGCCACCCCGGGCGGCGGGGTCAACCCCAGATGCGTCCAGGCCAGCGGGGTGGCGACCCGGCCGCGCGGGGTGCGGGCGATCATGCCCGCCCGCACCAGGAACGGCTCGCACACCTCCTCGACGGTGGTGGCCTCCTCCCCCACCGCGACCGCCAGCGTCGACACGCCGACCGGGCCGCCGCCGAAGCTCTTGGTGAGCGCGGTCAGCACGGCACGGTCCAGCCGGTCCAGGCCGAGTTCGTCGACGTCGTACACCTCGAGCGCGGCCTTGGCCACGTCGCGGGTGATCCGGCCGTTGGCGCGCACCTCGGCGTAGTCGCGCACCCGGCGCAGCAGCCGGTTGGCGATCCGCGGGGTGCCGCGGGAGCGGCGGGCGATCTCGGCGGCGGCGTCCGCGCCGAGCTCGATGCCGAGGATGCCGGCCGAACGGGCCAGCACGAGCTCGAGCTCGACGGGCTCGTAGAAGTCCATGTGGGCGGTGAAGCCGAACCGGTCGCGCAGCGGGCCGGTCAGGGCGCCGGACCGGGTGGTGGCGCCGACCAGGGTGAACGGCGCGATCTCCAGCGGGATGGAGGTGGCGCCGGGGCCCTTGCCGACGACCACGTCGACGCGGAAGTCCTCCATCGCCAGGTAGAGCATCTCCTCGGCCGGGCGGGCGATGCGGTGGATCTCGTCGATGAACAGCACGTCGCCCTCGGCGAGGTTGGACAGCATCGCGGCCAGGTCGCCGGCCCGCTCCAGTGCCGGGCCGGAGGTGACCCGCAACGCGGAGCCGAGCTCGTTGGCGATGATCATCGCCAGCGAGGTCTTGCCCAGCCCGGGCGGCCCGGACAGCAGGATGTGGTCGGGGGTGCCGCCGCGGTTCTTGGCGCCCTCGATGACCAGCTCGAGCTGTTCGCGCACCCGCGGCTGGCCGATGAACTCGCGCAGCGAACGGGGCCGCAGGCCGGCGTCGATGTCGCCCTCGCCCGCGGTGAGCGCCGGGGAGACCTCGCGCTCGGGCTGGTCGTGGTCGTCGAACCGGCTCATTTCCTACCCAGCATGGCCAGCGCCGCCCGCAGCGCGCTCGAGGTGGAGGCCTCCGGGTCGTCGGCGAGCACCTTGTCGCAGGCCTCCTCGGCCTGCTTGGCGGCGAACCCGAGGCCGATCAGCGCCTCCACCACCGGGCCGCGCACGCCGTGCCCGGCGCCCCCGCCGGCCGGGGCGGCCCCGCCCGGGGCACCCACCTTGTCGCGCAACTCCAGCACGATCCGCTCCGCGCCGCGCTTGCCGATGCCGGGCACCCGGGTCAGCGCCTTGACGTCGCCGTCGCCGAGCACCTGGCGCAGCGTGGGGGCGTCGTAGACGGCCAGGGTGGCCAGCGCGATCTTGGGCCCGACCCCGGACACCCCGATCAGGGTGAGGAACAGGTCCCGGGACTCGGCGTCGGCGAAGCCGTACAGCGTCATCGAGTCCTCGCGCACGATCATCGCCGTGATCAGCCGCGCCTCGGTGCCGCGCCGCAGGGTGGCCAGCGTGGCCGGGGTGGCCATCACCTTGTAGCCGACCCCGGCGGCCTCGATCACCACGTGGTCCAGGGCGATGTCGAGCACCTCGCCGCGCACCGAGGCGATCACCGCGCGGTCCCCTTCGCCCGGGCCGGCGCGGCCTTGAGCCGCTCCTGGAACCGGCGGCGCTGCTCGGCGGCCAGCGCCTCGGCCTGCGCCATCCGGGCCAGCATCGGCGCCCGCCAGCAGTGGCAGATCGCCAGCGCGAGCGCGTCGGCGGCGTCGGCCGGGGTGGGCTTGCACTGCAGTTCCAGGATGCGGGTGACCATGGCGGTGACCTGCGCCTTATCGGCGTTGCCGTTGCCGGTGACGGCGGCCTTCACCTCGCTGGGGGTGTGGAAGTGCACGTCGATGCCGCGTTTGGCGGCGGCCAGCGCCACCACCCCGCCGGCCTGGGCGGTGCCCATCACCGTGGAGCGGTTCTGCTGGGAGAACACCCGCTCGATGGCGATGACGTCGGGCCGGTGGGTGTCCATCCAGTGCTCGACGGCCTCGCTGATGGCCAGCAGCCGCCGCGGCAGCGCCTCGTCGGCCGGGGTGCGGACGACGTCCACGTCGAGCGCGATCACCTGCCGGCCGCGGCCGCTCTCGACCACCGAGAGCCCGCACCGGGTCAACCCGGGGTCGACACCCATCACCCGCACGTCAGCCCTTTCCTAGAACGCCTGTTCGAGAGCCTAGCGGGCCGGGGGGACAACCCCGGCGTCTGACACGCCTGTGGCCGCGAGCAGACCCGCAACCCCCGGAAACCGGGCGGTGCCGGGGGTGTACGCGGCTGCTCGCGGGGATTTGGCTCGCGGACGAAGCGCCCCTACTCGTTCTCGAGCTGGGCGAGCACCTCGTCGGGGATATCGGCGTTGGTGTAGACCTCCTGCACGTCGTCGCAGTCCTCGAGGGCGTCGACGAGCTTCATGATCTTGCGGGCGCCCTCGATGTCCAGCGGCACCTCCACCGAGGGCCGGAACGCGGCCTCGGCCGAGTCGTAGTCGATGCCGGCGTCCTGCAGCGCGGTGCGCACCGCCACCAGGTCACCCGGCTCGCTGACCACCTCGAAGACGTCGCCGAGGTCGTTGACCTCCTCCGCACCCGCGTCGAGCACGGCGGTGAGCACGTCGTCCTCGGAGAGTTCCTTCTTCTCCAGGGTCACCACGCCCTTGCGGGTGAACAGGTAGGCCACCGAGCCCGGGTCGGCCATGCTGCCGCCGTTGCGGGTCATCGCGGTGCGGACCTCGCCGGCGGCACGGTTGCGGTTGTCGGTCAGGCACTCGATGAGCACCGCCACCCCGTTCGGGCCGTAGCCCTCGTACATGACGGTCTGCCAGTCGGCGCCGCCGGCCTCCTCACCGGCGCCGCGCTTGCGGGCGCGCTCGATGTTGTCGTTGGGCACGGACGCCTTGCGGGCCTTCTGGATGGCGTCGTAGAGCGTCGGGTTGCCCGCCGGGTCACCGCCGCCGACCCGCGCGGCGACCTCGATGTTCTTGATGAGCTTGGCGAACATCTTGCCCCGGCGGGCATCGATGACTGCCTTCTTGTGCTTGGTTGTGGCCCACTTGGAATGGCCGGCCATGCTGTCTACCCACTTCCGCGGTCGTACTGAAAGTCTGCGCCCGACGAGTTTACGGGCACCACCCGCCGCCCCATGCGGGCGCGGCGAACTCCCGCCGGCCTGTTAGGTGTGCCACACCGCTCCGCCACCGAACTTACTCCAAAGTAAGATCGCGGTGACCGTACCCGAAGCGCGGATCGTCACGTCGAAAGGACCGCGACTCCATGTCGTTCTCGCTTGAGCTGCCGCCCGACCTGGTGCACCTGCGGAACTGGGTGCACGAGTTCTCCCGCGACGTCCTGCGGCCCGCCGGCGCCGAATGGGACGAGCGGGAGGAGACCCCGTGGCCGATCATCCAGGAGGCCGCCAAGGTCGGTATCTACTCGCTGGAGTACTTCGCCGAGCAGGCCGCCGAGCCGACCGGCCTGGGCATGCTGCTCACCTTCGAGGAGATGTTCTGGGGGGACGCCGGCATCGCGCTGTCCATTCTGGGCACCGGCCTGGCCGCCGCGGCGCTGGCCGGCGGCGGCACCGTCGAGCAGCAGGCCGAGTTCCTGCCGCAGATGTTCGGCACCGTCGACGACCCGAAGGTCGCCGCGTTCTGCGCCTCCGAGCCGGGGGCCGGCTCGGACGTGGGCGCCATCCTCACCCGGGCCCGCTACGACGAGGCCACCGACGAGTGGGTGCTCAACGGCACCAAGACCTGGGCCACCAACGGCGGCATCGCCGAGGTGCACATCGTGATGGCGTCGGTGTACCCGGAGCTGGGCACCCGCGGGCAGGCGGCGTTCATCATCCCGCCGGGCACCAAGGGTTTCCGGCAGGGCCAGAAGTTCCGCAAGCACGGCATCCGCGCCTCGCACACCGCCGAGGTGGTGCTCGAGGACGTGCGCATCCCGGGCCGGCTCATCGTCGGCGGGCGGGAGAAGTTCGAGGAGCGGGTGGCCCGCGCCCGGGAGGGCAAGAGCGCCAAGGGCCAGGCCGCGATGGCCACCTTCGAGCGCACCCGGCCCACCGTCGGGGCGATGGCCGTCGGCGTGGCCCGGGCGGCCTACGACTACGCGCTCGAATACGCCCTGCAGCGCGAGCAGTTCGGCCGCAGGATCGCCGAGTTCCAGGCGGTCGCGTTCAAGCTGGCCGACATGAAGGCCCGCATCGACGCCGCCCGGCTGCTGGTGTGGCGGGCCGGCTGGATGGCCCGCAACGGCAAACCGTTCGAGCACGCCGAGGGGTCGATGGCCAAGCTGGTGGCCAGCGAGACCGCCGTCTACGTGACCGACGAGGCGATCCAGATCCTCGGCGGCAACGGCTACACCCGCGACTACCCGGTCGAGCGGATGCACCGCGACGCCAAGATCTTCACGATCTTCGAGGGCACCAGCGAGATCCAGCGGCTGGTGATCGCCCGGGCGCTGACCGGGCTGCCGATCCGCTAGCGCGCGCCGGCCACCAGGTCGACGAACAGCCGGTGGATGCGCCGGTCGCCGGTGACCTCCGGGTGGAAGGCGGTGGCCATCGCGTTGCCCTGCCGCACCGCGACGATGTGGCCGCCGGCGCGGGCCAACACCTGCACACCGTCGCCGACCCGCTCCACCCACGGGGCGCGGATGAACACCGCCCGCACCGGCCCGTCCAGACCGGCGAACTCGAGGTCCTCCTCGAAGGAGTCGACCTGGCGGCCGAATGCGTTGCGCCGCACCGTCATATCGATCGCACCGAGCGCCTCGGCCTGCCGGCCCGGCGCGCCGGCGTCGAGGATCTCGGTGGCCAGCAGGATCATCCCGGCGCACGAGCCGTAGGCGGGCAGCCCCTCGGCCAGCCGGGCGCGCAGCGGCTCGAGCAGTTCGAACTCGCGCAGCAGCCGGCTGATCGCGGTGGACTCCCCGCCGGGCAGCACCAGGCCCTCGACGCGGTCCAGTTCGGCGCGGCGGCGCACGGTGATCGCCTCGGCCCCGGCCGCGCGCAGCGCGGCGAGGTGTTCGCGGGTGTCGCCCTGCATGGCGAGCACCCCGACCAGCGGTGCGCTCACCTGGTCACCGGCGGGGTGAAGTCGCGCGGGTAGCGGGTCATGCCCTCCTGCATGACCGCGGCCACCATCTCCCCGTAGCGGTTGAAGATGCGGCCCTGGGTGAGCGCCCGGCCGCCGCACGCCGACGGCGAGTTCTGGTCGTAGAGCAGCCATTCGTCGGCGCGGAACGGCCGCATGAACCACATCGCGTGGTCCAGCGAGGCCACCTGCAGGTAGTCCCGCTCAGCCGGGTGCACCGACCAGGACGAGCCGAGCAGGGTCAGGTCGCTCATGTAGGCCAGCGCGCAGATGTGCAGCACCGGGTCGTCGGGCAGCGGGTCGCGGTGGCGGAACCAGACCTGCTGCTGGGCGGCCAGCCCGGGCACCGGGGTGATCTGCTCCCGCGGCACCCGGCGCAGCTCCCATTCGGCGAACACCCGGAACCCGGGCTCGTCGATGGCCTTCATGCTGTCGATGTCGGGCAGCTGCTCCGGGTCGGGTGCGACCGGCATGGCGTCCTGGTGCTCGATGCCGGTCTGGTCGACCTGGAACGACGCCGACATCGAGAAGATCGTCTCGCCGTGCTGGATGGCGCTGACCCGCCGGGTGCAGAACGACCCGCCGTCGCGGATGCGCTCGACGAAGAACACCGTCGGCGCCTTGGGATCGCCCGGGCGCAGGAAGTAGCCGTGCAGCGAGTGCACCTGGAAGACCGGGTCGACGGTGCGCACCGCCGACACCAGGGCCTGGCCCGCCACGTGCCCGCCGAACGTGCGCTGGTGGGCACCGCTTTCCGGGCTGAACACCGCGCCACGGTAGATGTTGACCTCGAGCTGCTCGAGGTCGAGGACCTCTTCGATCGCCATGTTCCGGCGGTCACCAACCCCGCTCGGCCAGCCGGTGCGGCTCCGGGATGGCGTCGACGTTGATGCCGACCATCGCCTCGCCGAGCCCACGGCTCACCTTCGCCAGCACGTCCGGATCGTCGTAGAAGGTGGTGGCCTTCACGATCGCGGCGGCCCGCTCGGCCGGGTTGCCGGACTTGAAGATGCCCGAACCGACGAACACGCCCTCCGCGCCGAGTTGCATCATCATCGCCGCGTCGGCGGGGGTGGCGATGCCGCCGGCGCAGAACAGCGTCACCGGCAGCTTGCCGGTCCGCGCCACCTCGGCGACCAGCTCGTAGGGAGCCTGCAATTCCTTTGCCGCGACGTACAACTCGTCCTCGGACAGCGACGTCAGCCGGCGGATCTCGCCGGTGATCCTGCGGATGTGGGTGGTGGCGTTGGACACGTCACCGGTGCCGGCCTCGCCCTTGGAGCGGATCATCGCCGCGCCCTCGGCGATGCGGCGCAGCGCCTCACCGAGGTTGGTCGCACCGCACACGAACGGCACGGTGAACTTCCACTTGTCGATGTGGTGGCTGTAGTCGGCCGGGGTGAGCACCTCCGACTCGTCGATGTAGTCCACCCCGAGCGCCTGCAGGATCTGCGCCTCGACGAAGTGCCCGATGCGGGCCTTGGCCATCACCGGGATGCTGACCGCCTCGATGATGCCCTCGATGAGGTCGGGGTCGCTCATCCGGGCCACCCCGCCCTGGGCGCGGATGTCGGCCGGTACCCGTTCGAGCGCCATCACCGCGACCGCGCCGGCGTCCTCGGCGATGCGGGCCTGCTCCGGGGTGACGACGTCCATGATGACCCCGCCCTTGAGCATCTCCGCCATGCCGCGCTTGACCCGCGCCGTGCCGATCTGGGGTTCTGCCGGTGTGCCGTTGACCGACGATTCCACGCTTGTCTCCTCCGCTGTGTTCGCGCCCCAGTCTAGTGCCCCGTGTCCAGGCAATTTCGGTGCGGATTCCGCGCCCCTGCCCCCGCCCCGCCCCCGCGGCAGTCGGGAAACCCCCCGTTTCGCGGCCGGACCGGGGGTGTGCGCGTCTGCTCGCGGGGAACGGGAGGCCCGTCCGGTCAGCTGATCAGCTCGGGGGCCTCCGGCACCGGGATCCGCCCGTCGGCGAAGGCGGCGGCCCGGCCGAGCAGCTCGCCGAGCTGCACCGGGTAGACGCTCTGGCCGGCGGCGACCAGTTCGGCGATCGCCGCCGCGTCGCACCAGCGGTGACCGTGGATGTAGCGCCGCTCCAGGCCGGTGTGCCCGTCGGTCACCGGTTCGAACCGCCGGCCGCGGTGCACGAAGAACAGCTCCTCGCTGCGCAGCACGGCGTTGTTGAAGTCGATCACCGCCTCCCGCCGCCACACCGGGCCGACCAGCGCCTCCGGCGCCACCCGCAGCCCGGTCTCCTCGGCCAGCTCGCGGGCGGCGGCCTGCGCCAGCGTCTCCCCCGGCTCCACCGCCCCGCCCACGGTGAACCACCAGCGCCGCGCGGTGGCCGGGTTGCCGGCCGGGTCGGAGCCGCAGAACAGCAGCACCGCGCCGTGCTCGTCGAGCAGCACCACCCGCGCCGAGATGCGCCGCTCGGTGGCCGGACCGGTCTCACCGGTGGCCGTCTCGGCCCGCTCCACGATCTCGAAATACGTTGGCAGCGGGGCACGTCCGCCCAACCGCAGCCAGCGCGCCAGGGGCCGTTCACGCAACGCCAGGGTGTCGCGCACGGCGTCGTTGTGGAAGCGCCGGGCCAGCAGCACCCGCACCTCGGCGTCGGCGAGCTCGGCCACCAGCGGGGTGGGCAGCGTGGTGGGGTCGACCAGCGCCAGCCCGGCCGACAGTTCGTTCTCGGCGGTCTCCCGCTGCGCCCGGGGTGCCCGCTCGGCGGCGTCGGCCAGCGCGCGCAGCCGCCGGCCCCGCGGGTCGTCCCCGTAGGCCTGGGCGGCCACCGCCCGGGCCACCACCGCCCGGCGGGCCAGCGCGGCGTCGAGCGCCTGCCAGGACAGGTCGTATCGCACGTGCAGCCGGTCCAGCCGGTTGGCGGTCTGGTAGGCCCAGCCGGCGACGGCGAGGACGAGCACCAGAACCGCGACCGCGGCCACCAGCAGCGCGGTCGTCAACTGGCGACCTGCACCTTCGTCCCGGTCGCCGCGACGGTCTCGTAGACCCGCATGATCTGGTCGGCCACCACCGACCAGTCGTAGCGCTGCACCGCCTCGGTGGCGGCCTCGACGTAGCGGCCCCGCAGCGCGTCGTCGGCGAGCACCTCGAGCAGCCCGTCGGCCAGCGCGTCGGCGTCGTCGACGGCCACCAGCCGGCCGGCCCGCCCGTCGAGCAGCACCCGGCGGAACGCGTCGAGGTCGCTGGCCACCACCGCGGTGCCCGCCGCCATCGCCTCGACCAGCACGATGCCGAAGCTCTCCCCGCCGGTGTTCGGGGCGCAGTAGACGTCGGCCGAGCGCATCGCCGAGGCCTTGGTGGGGTCGTCGGCCTGGCCCAGGCAGCGCAGCCGATCGGCGTGCCGGCCGGCGTGCTCGCGCAGCTGTTCCTCGTCGCCGCGGCCGACGACCAGGATCTCGATGTCCGGCCAGCGCTGCACCAGCCGCGGCAGCGCGCCGAGCAGTACCGCCATGCCCTTGCGCGGCTCGTCGTAGCGGCCGACGAACAGCACGGTGCGGCCGGGCCGCGGATACCCCGGCAGCAGCGGGGCGTTGGCGAACGCCGCCACGTCGACCCCGTTGGGGATCACCACCGCGTCCGAGCCGAGCGCCTCCATCTGCCAGCGCCGGGCCAGGTCGGACACCGCGATACGGCCGATGATCTTCTCGTGGTAGGGCCGCAGGATGCCCTGGAACACCGACAGCGTCAGCGATTTCGTGGTCGAGGTGTGGAACGTCGCCACGATCGGGCCCTCGGCGGCCTGCAGCGCCAGCATGGACAGGCTCGGCGCGTTCGGCTCGTGCAGGTGCAGCACGTCGAAACGCCCCTCGGCCAGCCACTTCTTGACCTTGCGGTGGGTGGCCGGACCGAACCGCAGCCGGGCCACCGAGCCGTTGTACGGGATCGGCACCGCCCGGCCGGCCGACACCACGTAGCCCGGCAGCCGCATCCCCGGCGAGAACGGGGCCAGCACGCTGACCTCGTGCCCGCGGGCCCGCATCACCTCGGCCAGCTGCAGCACGTGGGACTGCACCCCGCCCGGCACGTCGAACGAGTAGGGGCAGACCATCCCGATGCGCACCTAGCTGGCCTCCAACCGGGCCCGGCGCTCGTCGGACAGGTCGGCCAGCCACTGCGGCTGCAGCATGTGCCAGTCCTCGGGGTGGGCGGCGATGTTGGCGGCGAACACATCGGCCATCGCCTGGGTGATCGCGGTGAGATCACCCCCGGCGGTGTCGATCGGCGGATACACCTGCATCCCCCACCCGTCTCCCTCGAACCAGCAGTGCACCGGCAGCAGCACCGCACCGGTCTGCACGGCCAGCTTGGCCGGTCCGGCCGGCATCCGGGTCGGCTCCCCGAAGAAGTCGACCTGCACACCGGTGCGGGTCAGGTCGCGCTCGGCCATCAGACACACCACCCCGTTGCCGCGCAACCGGTCGCACAATACCTCGAACGGGGGCCGTTCGCCGCCGGTCAGCGGCAGCACCTCGAAGCCCAGCCGCTCCCGGTAGGCGACGAACCGCTGGTACAGCGACTCGGGTTTGAGCCGCTCGGCCACCGTGGTGAACGGGCCGTGGTTCTGCACCAGCCACACCCCGGCCATGTCCCAGTTGCCGCTGTGCGGCAGCGCCAGCACGGCGCCGCGGCCGCGCTCCAGCGCCCGCCACAGGTGGTCGATGTCGTTGACCGACAGCCGCCGGCCCAGCTCGGCGTGGTCCATCGCGGGCAGCCGGAACGCCTCCCGCCAGTACCGCGCGTAGGAGGCCAGCGAGGCGCGGACGAGTTCGTCGGGCACCTGCGCCGGGGCCACCCCGAGCACCCGGGCCAGGTTGCGGCGCAACTGATCCGGGCCGCCGCCGCGGGCGGCGTACCGGGCGCCGGCGTCGAACAGCCCGCGGGCCAGCCGTTCGGGCATGGCCCGCACCAGCCGCCAGCCGGCCGCGTAGCCGAGATCGGTGAGCCGGCCGGTGACCCCGGCCCCGGTCACGATCGGCCCGTCTCCCCGCTCGGCGGCGCCGGCAGCAGGTCCATCGCGCCGGGCGAGGAGCGCACCGCGTGCAGCCGCTGCGCCACGGTGATCACGCTGGTCACCGCGAGCAGCCAGATCGCCACGTCCAGCATCCACGGCAGCGGGTAGAACGGCAGGTCCGACAGCCCCGCGCCGACGAGCACCAGGATCAGCCGTTCCGGCCGCTCGATGAGCCCGCCGTCGCCGCGCAGCCCGGACGCCTCGGCCCGGGCCTTGATGTAGGAGATGACCTGCGAGGTGACCAGGCAGATGCACACCGCCACCAGCAGGGACCGGTCGTGCAGCCCGAACACCACCCACCACAGCAGGCCGCAGAACACCGCGCCGTCGGCGATCCGGTCGCAGGTGGCGTCCAGCACCGCGCCGAACCGGGTGCCGCCGCCGCGCTCCCGGGCCATCGCGCCGTCGAGCATGTCGGCGAGCACGAAGAACCAGATGACCAGCGCGCCCCAGAACAGCTTGCCCATCGGGAACAGCGTGAGCGCCCCGAGCACCGTGCCCGCGGTGCCCAGGATGGTGATGCTGTCCGGGGTGAAGCCGATGCGCAGCGCGCCGCGGGCCACCGGCCGCGACAGCTTCGTGTACGCCGCGCGCGACAGCAGGTAGAAGTTGCTCAGTGCTCCTCCCCCTCTTCGGCCGCCGACTGGCGGGCCCACTCGTCGGCGAGCAACTTACGGGTCTCCCGCAACAGCTGCGGCACCACCTTGGCACCGCCGATGATCGTGATGAAGTTGGCGTCCCCGGCCCACCGCGGCACCACGTGCAGGTGCAGGTGCTCCGACAGCGAGCCGCCGGCGGGCTTGCCGAGGTTCAGTCCGACGTTGAAGCCGTCCGGGTTGGACACCGCCTTGATGACGCGAACGGCCTTCTGCGCGAACGCCATCAGCTCGCCGGCCTCCTCGGGGGTGAGGTTCTCCAACTCGGCCACCCGCCGGTATGGCACCACCATCAGGTGTCCCGGGTTGTACGGGTACAGGTTCAGCACCGCGTAGACCAGCTTGCCGCGGGCCACCATCAGGCCGTCCTCGTCGGACATCTTGGGGATGTCGGTGAACGGCTGGCTGGACTTGGCCGAACCGCTGCCCGCGCGCTCGGCGGGGGCCGCGGCGATGTAGCTCATCCGGTACGGCGCCCACAGCCGCTGCAGCCGGTCGGGGATCCCGACGCCGCGGTCGACGAGCGCCTCCGGCGGGCTGCCCTCGGGCAGGTCCGGGCTCAGGCCACCGCTCACGACGATGCGCCCACCTTGATCAGATCGGCGGTCGGGGCGGCGTTCTCGCGCCGGGCGATCCAGTCCGCGATCACCTCGACGGCGGCGTCCCGCGGCACCCCGTTGACCTGGGTGCGGTCGCCGAACCGGAAGCTCACCGCGCCGGCCGCCACGTCGCGGTCGCCGGCGAGCAGCATGAACGGCACCTTCTGGTTGGTGTGGTTGACGATCTTCTTGGCCATCCGGTCGTCGCTGGTGTCCACCTCGACCCGCACCCCGCGCGAACGCAGTTGCGCGGCAACCTCTTCCAGGTACGGGATGTGCTCGTCGGCGACCGGGATGCCGACCACCTGCACCGGCGCCAGCCAGGCCGGGAACGCCCCGGCGTAGTGCTCGGTGAGCACCCCGAAGAAGCGCTCGATGGAGCCGAACAGCGCGCGGTGGATGAGCACCGGCCGCTGCCGCGACCCGTCGGCGGCGGTGTACTCCAGCTCGAACCGCTCGGGCATGTTGAAGTCGAGCTGCAGCGTCGACATCTGCCAGTGCCGGCCCAGCGCGTCCTTGACCTGCACGGAGATCTTCGGGCCGTAGAACGCCGCACCGCCCGGGTCGGGCACCAGCTCCAGGCCGGAGGCGACCGCCACCTCGCGCAGCGTCTCGGTGGCCTCCTCCCAGATGTCGTCGGAGCCGACGTACTTGTTCGGGTCCTTGGTGGACAGCTCCAGGTAGTAGTCGTCCAGACCGTAGTCGGCGAGCAGGTCGAGCACGAACCGCAGGATCGAGGCCAGCTCGTCGCGCATCTGCTCACGGGTGCAGTAGATGTGCGCGTCGTCCTGGGTCATCCCGCGCACCCGGGTCAGGCCGTGCACCACCCCGGACTTCTCGTAGCGGTACACCGAGCCGAACTCGAACAGCCGCAGCGGCAGCTCCCGGTAGGACCGCCCCCGAGACCGGTAGATCAGGTGGTGCATGGGGCAGTTCATCGGCTTGAGGTAGTAGTTCTGCCCCGGCTTGCGCACCGAGCCGTCCTCGTTGAACTCGGCGTCGATGTGCATGGGCGGGAACATGCCGTCGGCGTACCACTCCAGGTGGCCGGAGGTGATGTAGAGCTGCTCCTTGGTGATGTGCGGGGTGTTGACGAACTCGTAGCCCGCCTCGATGTGCTTGCGCCGCGAGTAGTCCTCCAGCTCGCGCCGCACCACACCGCCCTTGGGGTGGAACACCGGCAGCCCGGAGCCGAGCTCGTCGGGGAAGCTGAACAGGTCGAGCTCCACGCCGAGCTTGCGGTGGTCGCGCTTCTGCGCCTCCTCCAGCAGCTCCAGGTAGCGGTCCAGCGCCTCCTGCGACTCCCAGGCGGTGCCGTAGATGCGCTGCAGGCTGGCGTTGTTCTGGTCGCCCCGCCAGTACGCCGCCGAGCTGCGGGTCAGCTTGAACGCCGGAATGTACTTGGTGGTCGGGATGTGCGGGCCACGGCACAGGTCGCCCCACACCCGCTCCTTGGTGCGGGGGTGCAGGTTGTCGTAGGCGGTCAGCTCGTCGCCGCCGACCTCCATCACCTCGGGGTCGCCCGACTTGTCGTCGACGAGCTCGAGCTTGTAGGGCTCGCCGGCGAGCTCGGCGCGGGCCTGCTCCTTGGACTCGTAGACGCGCCGGTGGAACAGCTGGCCTTCCTTGATGATCTGGCGCATGCGCTTCTCCAGCGCCTCGAGATCCTCGGGGGTGAAGGCCCGGTCGACGTCGAAGTCGTAGTAGAAGCCGTCGGTGATCGGCGGGCCGATACCGAGTTTGGCCTCCGGGAACAGGTCCTGCACGGCCTGGGCCAGCACGTGGGCGCAGGAGTGCCGGATGACGCTGCGCCCCTCCTCGGTGTTGGCGGCCACCGGCACGACCTCGACGTCGGTGTCGGGGGTCCAGCTCAGGTCGCGCAGCCGGCCCTCGGGATCGCGGACCACGACGATCGCGTCGGGTGCGCCGCGCCCGGGCAGCCCGGCCTCGCGCACGGCCTGGCCCGCGGTGGTGCCGGCAGCGACCCGGATCGGTGCTGCTGGGGCTGGGCTGGCGGGGGCGCTCATCTGCGGACTCTCTCCAATACGTCGAGGTGTCGGACAGGGATGTTCGGACGCGACCATGCTATCGGGGCGGGCGGCCCGCACCGGCGAGGCGGCGGGTCAGGGCTGGCCCGGCCGCAGCCGCACGAACAGCGCCCGGGCCTCGGCGAGCACCTCCCCGTCGTCGAGCAGGCGGCCGGTGACGAAGATCTTGCGGCCCTCGATGCGGTCGATTCCGGCCTCCACCTGCAGTTCCCGCTCCACCAGCGCGATGCGCCGGTAGTCGATGTGCAGGTAGGCGGTGCGCTGGGTCTGGCTGCCGGTGAGGGTCACCACGGTCATGCCGAGCAGCGTGTCGAACAGCAGGCCCACCGCGCCGCCGTGAGCGGCCCCGTTGCGGCCCTGGTGGAACCGGGCGAACCGGGTGGTGCCGGCCACCCGGCCGTCGGCGGTGGGGCCGACGTCCATCGGCACCCACAGCACGTTGCCCCGGTTGGGCAGGTCCTCGCGCCGGTTCGACGGCGCCGAGCACTCGTCGGCCCAGTACGGGGCGAGCAGGTCGTTGACGGCCTCGATCATCTCGGCGGCGCGGGTGAACACCTCGTCCGGCGCGTCCGCGGCGCGGGCGTGGTCCTGCAGGGTGCGCACGGCCGCGATGAACCGGCCGTAGTCCGGGCCGCCCTTGGTGGTGGGTTCGAGCGGGCGGAAACCGCCGGCCGCCGTGGCGACCGGTCCGGGCAGAGTTGACACGTGTTCAGAAGCCACCCGGACACCGTATTCGGTCAGTTCAGCGGCTCGCCCGCGGGGATCTCCCGGTAGAGCCGTTCGGCGTCCTCGCGGCGGCACGGCGCGGTGCCCGGGGTGAGCAGCATGGCCGACGCGGCGGCGATGCCATGGCGCACCGCGTCGTCGAGCGGCCGGTCCCGGACCAGGGCGACGGTGATGCCGGCGACCATCGCGTCACCGGCCCCGACCGCGCTCACCTGGTGCACCGCCATGGCCGGGAAGCGCCGGTCGCCCTCGGCGGTGGCCAGCAGCGCCCCGTCGCCGCCGAGCGAGGCCACCACCACCCGGGCCACCCCGCGGTCGATGAGCTCGTGGGCGGCGGCCCGCAGGTCCGCCTCGGTGGCGAGGTCCCGGCCGACGTACTCGGCGAGCTCGCGGCGGCTGGGCTTGACCAGGTAGGCGCCGTGCACGTGGGCCAGGCCGCCGCCGGAGCTGTCCAGCACCAGCCGGGCCCCGGTCTCGGTGCACAGCTCGGCGACCCGCTGGTAGAAGTCGGCCGGGACGCCGGGCGGCAGGCTGCCGCTGGCCACCACGACGGCCGCGCCGTCGGCGGCGGTGCGCAGCCGCCGCAGCAGCCGCTGCTGCTCGTCCTCGGACAGGGCCGGGCCGGGCAGCACGAACCGGTACTGCCGGCCGGTGGAGGTCTCGTCGACGGTGAGGCTCTCCCGGGTCAGGCCCGCGATGCGCACCGCCTCGTAGGGCACCCCCTCGGCCTCGAGCAGTTCGGCGAGCAGCGCGCCGGTGTGGCCGCCGAGCGCGCACACCGCGGTGGCCCGGGCGCCGAGCACGTGCGCCACCCGGGCCACGTTGATGCCGCCGCCGCCGGGGTCGTGCCGGACCGAGCCGCAGCGCACCTTGCTGGTGTGCCGTACGACCTCGGTGCTGGTGGTGATGTCGAGTGCCGGATTGACCGTGACGGTGACGATCCGTGGTGTGGTGAACATCCGCTCCGTTCCGCCTCAGGGTCGACCGTTCGGGCCGGTCCATCATCGCAGCGATCCGCGGCGGATCCGGGCGGATGTTCACCGTCCGGCGCGCCCCGTCACTGCTTCGCGGTGACCGGGATCCGCTTGGCGTCGTCGGCCGGCTTCGAGATCGGCACCGAAACGGTGAGAATCCCCTTGTCGTAGCTGGCCTTCACGCCCTCCGGATCCGCGCCGCGCGGCAGCGTCACGGTCCGGGTGAACGAGCCGTAGTTGAACTCCGAGCGACCGTTGGTCTGCGACTTCTCGGTGCGTTCGGCCTTGATGGTGAGCCGGCCGTCGGCGATCGTGACCTCGATGTCCTTCTCCGGGTCCACTCCGGGGATCTCGGCGCGGACCTCGTAGCTGTCGTCCTTGAGCTCGTCCTCCAACCGCAACAGGTTGGTGTCGAACACCGGACGCAGGCCGGTCCAGGGGAACCCGGCGAACACCTCGGCCAGATCCGGGAACAGCGAACGGGGCCGCTGGACAGCTGGTGCATTCGACGACATCGGTGTGCCTCCCTCGTCTCGAATCCGCAGAAACCCTGCATCTCGAATAAACGCCCGCACACCGCAACCGCCATAGGGACGGAAGTCCCAAGGGCGTCCGACCTCCGACCCGAACCACCGGGTGGGGCCGCTCGGCCACCAACTGGGGGACCAAAGTCCCTGCGCAACGGCGGTGCGCGGGCATAGCGTGACCAGTGCAGGACCCACCGCGCATCCGGGAGGCGACATGGCAGAGATCTCGACCGACAACGGCGTTCTGGTGGCTGTCGACGGCTCGCCGGAGTCGAACGCCGCGCTGCGCTGGGCTGCCAACGAGGCCGCCCTGTACCGCAAGCCGCTCACCCTGGTCCATGTGGTGGCCCCGGTGCTGGTGACCTACCCGATCGGCCCGGTACAGGCCAATGTCACCGAGTGGCAGGAGCAGACGGCCAAGGAGATCCTCGACCAGGCGCGTCAGACCGCCGAGGCGGCCCTGGACGGCAAGGCCATCGAGATTCGGACCGAAATCAGCTATGCCCCAATCGTTCCCAGCCTGGTCGAGGCATCCAAGCATGCCTCGCTGGTGGTGGTCGGCAGCCGCGGGATGGGCCGGGTGGGCCGCGCGCTGCTGGGGTCGGTGAGCTCCGGGCTGCTGCACCACGCCCGCTGCCCCGTCGCGGTGGTGCATGACGACCACACCCCGGTGCGCCCCGATGCGCCGGTGCTGCTCGGCATCGACGGCTCCCCCGCGTCGGAGGCCGCGACCGCCGTGGCGTTCCGGGAGGCGTCGTTCCGTGGGGTCGGGCTGGTGGCGCTGCACGCCTGGAGCGACGTCTCGCTGTTCGGGGTGCGCGGGGTGGACTGGAAGGAGCTCGAGGAGGAGGCCAAGGAGGTGCTCTCCGAGCGGCTGGCGGGGTGGCAGGAGCGCTATCCGGATGTGGAGATCCAGCGCAAGGTGGTCTGCGACCAGCCGGCCCGCCACCTCATCGAGGACTCGGTGGATGCCCAGCTGGTGGTGGTCGGCAGCCACGGCCGCGGCGGGTTCACCGGGATGCTCATGGGTTCGGTGAGCACCGCGGTGGCGCAGTCCGCCAAGGCCCCGGTGATCGTCGTCCGGGGCCGCTAGGCCCCGGCGCATCGGGCCGCGTCCGGGGCCGCTAGGCCCCGGCGCATCGGGCCGCGTCCGGGGCCGCTAGGCCCCGGCGCATCGGGCCGCGAATGCGAAGGCGCCCCCGGCCGAACACCGTTCGGCCGGGGGCGCCGTGCTTCACACTGGACCCATGAGGCGGTTTCGGGATCGGCGCGACGCCGGCCGCCGACTGGCCGACCGGTTGCGCCCGCTGTCCGGGCCGGATGTCGTCGTGCTCGGCCTGCCGCGCGGCGGGGTGCCGGTGGCCTACGAGGTCGCCACCGCACTGGGGGCGCCGCTGGATGTCCTGCTCGTCCGCAAGCTGGGGGTGCCCACCCAGCCGGAGTTGGCGTTCGGGGCCATCGGCGAGGGTGGGGTGCGCATCCTCAACGACACCGTCGTGCGGGCGGCACGCCTCACCGCCGAGCAGATGGCGACCGTGGAGCACCGTGAACAGGCCGTGCTCGCCGAGCGCGCCGCGAAGTACCGGGGCGGACGCCCGCGCCTCGATCTGACCGGGCGCACGGCGATCATCGTCGACGACGGCCTGGCGACCGGCGCCACCGCACGGGCGGCCTGCCGGGTGGCCCAGGCCCAGGGCGCGGCCCGGGTGATCCTGGCGGTGCCGATCGGCTCTCCCGACACCGTCGCCCGACTGCGCGGCGACGCCGACGAGGTGGTGTGCGTGCACACCCCGACCGACTACGAGGCCGTCGGACAGGGCTACGAGGACTTCACCCAGACCACCGACCGCGAGGTGCTCGACCTGCTGCACAGCGCCGGCAGCCCTTGGTGACGCGTGCCCGAAAACGCATGCCCCGGCCCGCATCTCGTCGAGCGGGCCGGGGCATGCCCGGCGTTGGAATCAGGTCAGTCGGCCGGCGCGATCAGGCCGTAGTTCCCGTCGTAGCGGTGGTACAGCACGTTGCCGCGGCCGGTTTCGGCGTTGATGAAGAACAGGAACGAGGTCCACAGCATGCCGAGCCGCTCACGGGCCTCGTCCACGGTGAGCTCCGGCGCGGGATGCTCGCTGATCGACAACGACAGCTCGAACGGCTGCAACTGCTCGGCCGTGATGGGCCGGACCGAGGCCAGCCGGTAGCCGTTCTCGTCGCGGTACAGCACGCAGTCCTGGCCGGTGTTGGCCTCGGTGAACAGATGGAAGTCGTAGTCGAGCAGCTCCATCTCCCAGGCCGCCTCCTCCACGTCGGCGCGAGCCAGCGTGTAGGACTTGTGCCGGACGACCTCACGGTCGGCCTCCGGACGGGGGAAGTAGCTCGGCCGATGCGCCCTGTCCGCCTCGGCCGGCGGCCTGACGCGACGGTCCTGCTCGCGCTCGGCCAGCCGCACCAGGCGCTGCCGCAACCGGTCCTCGAGCCGGTCCACCGCCTCGCGCACCGTCTGCCCCTCGACCTGGGCACGGATCGTCCGCCCGTCGACGTCGACGTTGCCCTGTGCCACCACCGGGCGCTCGACGGCGGGGTCCTGGTGCCGCGTCAGCTTGACGCGCACATGGCGGATGGGACGGTGTGCATACCGCCCGATACCACCGATCTTGGTCTGCACGTAGTCGGCCGCGCCGGGCAGCTTGCCGTGCGTGACGACCGCGACGTCGATGGTGTCGGACTCGGTGACGTTGGCCATGGTCTCTTCGTACCGGCCGGGTCCGCCGGACGGTAAGGGCCGAAAGTCCCCGGCCGTTGCGCCGCAGGCACATTCGCGGTGCACCCTTCGGCCCTACGGCGCCGATCCCAGCCGGCCTACGTTGACGTCATGGCCGTGCATCAAGCCTTCGACATCGACGCCGTCCTGGCCTCGCTGGACACCATCGACTTCGGTGTCATCCGCGCGTTCGACCCCGCCACCGGCAGCGGACTCATCGCCCCCGACGAGGGCGGATCGGACCTTCCGGTCGAACTGGCCGACTTCGAGGGGCGCGTGCCGGCCGCGCCGGCCGTCGGCAACCGGGTGAGTTACCGCATCGCCGGCACCGACTCGGCCCCGCGGGCCGAGGCGGTCCACCTGCTGTAGCCGCCTACTGGTAACTGGCGTGACCGCCGCCGGCGAGCGACTTCAGTTCCCGATCCCAGTCCGCGAACCGGCGGCGGTCCAACACCGCCCGCACCAGGTGGACAAGGCCCACCGCGCCGGTGGCCACCATCGCCCACAACAGCACCGCGACCAGCACCGCGTCGGTGTCCGCACGGCTCGGCGGCGGCGGTGGGGTGACCTGCCGGCCCTCGTGGTCGACCCACAACTCGACGCGCTCCCCCGCCTCGACGGCGTCGCGCAGCCGGAAGGTCGCGACCCGCTGCAGGCCACCGGCGTGGAACTCGAACCGGGCCTGGTGCATGAGGTTGTTCGGCCGGGCGTTGACCGGTTTCGAGTCCTCGACCGCGGTGGCGGTGACGAGCTGGCGCTGCCGGGCCTGCTCGGCGTACTGCTGGGTGCGGGAGTCGTGGATCTGGGTGCCGACGGCACCGACCAACGGCGTGGCCATGACCACGATGAGGGCCGCCAACAACGCGGCAAGTGCTTCGATGCGATCGCTGCGGCGCACCAGCGGGCTTCGCCCGAGCGCCCGGACCAGCCAGTTCCGTCCCCACCCGATCGTGAACGTCTGCATGACGACCCCTCCGAACGACGCTCCACGCTGAACGCCGACACCCCCATCATGGCCCGAATGCGCAGGAAAAAGCCAGTGACCTCGCTTTTCGGAGTCGACGTGGCGTCGTGGTCGAGAAATTGCCGCGAGCGCGGGAAACGAAACCGGGTGGACGGGAATGAATCGGGTGTGGTCTCGGCTGGGTTCGAACCAGCGACCTTCCGCGTGTGAGGCGGACGCTCTCCCACTGAGCTACGAGACCGGGCCGGCCGGCTTGCCCTCTCGGGCCGTTTCGGCCGAACGGGTTGAGAGACTAGCACGGCCCCCCACCCGATCCACAAATCGGCTGCCCAGCCGGGGTCGGGGGCCGCGGCCGGAGCGGCCGGCCCGGCCCGGGCGCGCAGCAGCTCGGCCGGCACCGCTGCACCGGACCCCGATTCGGCCGTTTTCCAGGCGATTTGTGTCCCCGCGTGATCGTGAACTATTGTCACTCATCGCAACGGGCGGTCGCCCCGAGCGATGCGGATGTAGCGCAGTTGGTAGCGCATCACCTTGCCAAGGTGAGGGTCGCGGGTTCGAATCCCGTCATCCGCTCGAGGTCGAAAGTGCGGAGTCGCCAACCCCCGCGGTGGAGTGGCCGAGTGGTGAGGCAACGGCCTGCAAAGCCGTGCACACGGGTTCGATTCCCGTCTCCACCTCCATGGTTTGTCTGGCGCGATTAGCTCAGTGGGAGAGCGCTTCCCTGACACGGAAGAGGTCACTGGTTCAATCCCAGTATCGCGCACCAC
>NZ_CALDGS010000131.1 GCF_937941905.1 uncultured Mycolicibacterium sp.
CGAACTGCTCGGCGTAGACCTCGGCGTGGGCCATTACCGTCCACCCCAGGTCACCTGGGCGATCGGCCCGTGGCCGAGCGCACCCGGGCACTGGCGATCCTGCGCGGAGCACTGCTGGACCTGCTCGCCACCGGCGACCGGCAACGGCTGGATGCCGTGGTGGCCCGCGAGGTCGAACTGCGCGACGCCGGCTGACCGGGGCGGGTTCAGCCCCGCTTCGTCAGGTCGTAGGTGACCATGATGTCGACCGGAACCGGGCACAGGTCGGAGGCCCGGAGTTCGGCCGGGGTGACGGTGCGCGTGCACTCCACCACCTCGCCGCCACTCCCGTACAGCTTGTACGTTCCCCGCCAACGGCCCTCTTCGGCCCGGTTCAACGTTGTGCCCTGGGCGTCCAGCGCGACACAGTCGGGACCGCACGGCGTGAACACCCAGGTGGTGACCTGAGGTCCCCTGAAATCACCGATCGCCCCCGTCACCGTCGCGGTGTACGGACCCGACGGCGCATCGTCGTCGGCTGTCGCGACGCCGGCGGACCCGAGTGTCAGGCCGGCCAGTGTGATCCCGGCGACACCCCCCGAACAGAACATCCCCGAAAACCTGCGCATGGCATCCTCCCCCGTTCTGCATGCGTGGTCACCGGATGGTAACGCCGACAGCACGCCTGTGTACGTGAAAGCGACGGACCGTCGGACTACCGATTCCTGCCGAAATTCGTTGCGAGCGGGAGGAAAACGTCGTCGACGATCTCGCGGATGACCTCGCCGGGCACCGCGGCCATCGTCATGAGCAGCTCGTGGCGCACCAGATCCACCGGCAGCGCGACGATCCGGGCCGGCGGTGTCGCCGTGAGCTCGCCACGTGCCACGGCCCGCGCCACGATCGTCTCCATTGCGCTCGGCCCCTCGGGGACGAACAGTTCCCGCAGCCGCTGCGGCGAGCCGCCGGCCTGGTCGAAGTACGCCCCGAGCCGGGCTGCGATGAGGCCGATCGCACCGGAGCGCCGGCGGTTGAACTCGGTCAGCAGTGCCAGCACGTCATCCCGCAGCGAGCCGGTGTCCGGGACCGGGATGCGGTCGACCGCCCCGCGGTGCCGCAGCACCGCCTCGAGCAACGCGATTCGCCCCGGCCAGCGGCGGTACAGCACCGACCGTGCGGTGCCGGCGCGGGCCGCGACCGCCTCGATGGTGAACCCCTCGTAGCCGGTCTCGATCAGCTGCTCCCAGCCGGCCTGCAGGATCGCCGACTCCAGCGCAGCGCCGCGGCGGCGTTGGGCACCCGAGCCTGTAGAGGACACTTGCGTAGCTTATCGCGCGCGCGTAGCGTCGGGACATAAGAAACAGTTCTGTAGCTAAGGGGAGTTCCGTGGCGCGAAAAGCCCTGATCAGCGGGGCCGGCATCGCCGGACCGGCGCTGGCGTTCTGGCTGGCCGAGTCCGGCTGGGAGGTGACCGTCGTGGAACGGGCCGACCGGCTGCGCACCAGCGGCTACCCCGTCGACATCCGGGGCACCGCCGCCGAGGTCGTCGACCGGATGGGACTGTCCGCAACGGTGCGCGCCGAGCAGTACCGCCACGTCCCGGTCACCGTGCTGAGCCCCGCCGGGCGTCCGCTGACGCGGCTGGACTTCGGCGACGTCGTCAACGACGCCTCCGCCGGTGACATCGAGATCACCCGCGGGGCGCTGACCCGGATCCTGTACGAGGCCGGCGAGGGCAAGGTCGACTACGTCTTCGGGGACACCGTCACCGGCCTGACCCAGCGCGACACCGGGGTCGAGGTCACCTTCCGGCACCGCCCGGCCGGGACCTTTGACGTGGTGGTCGGCGCCGACGGCATCCACTCGCGGATCCGCGCCCTGGCCTTCGGTGACGAGACGCGGTTCCTGCACCATCTCGGGGCCTGCGTGGCCATCTGGGACCAGTCGAGCGTGCCGTTCCCGCCCGGCAGCGCGGTCCTGTACTCCCATCCGGGTCGCACGGCGGTGGTCGAGCGGCCCGCCGACGCCGACGTGGCCCGGGTCTTCATGCCCTTCGCCCACCCGTCCCCCGGTTCGGTCGACCGTCACGACCGCGCCGCGATCACCACCGAGTTGCGCCGTGCCTTCGCCGGGGATCGTTGGCGGACAGCGGAATTCATCGACACGTTGACCGACGCCGAGGACGTCTACTTCGACACGGTCAGTCAGGTGCGGATGGACCGGTGGAGCACCGGACGGGTGGTGCTCGTCGGTGACGCCGCCTACGCCCCGGCCTTCCTGTCCGGGCAGGGCACCAGCCTCGCGATCACCGGCGCCTACGTGCTGGCCGGCGAACTCGTCCGGTACGATGACCCGCACGCCGCGTTCGACGCCTACGAGCGGCGGTTGCGCGGATATGTGACGAGCAACCAACGGCTTTCCCTGCGCGCCGATTCACTCGTGCTGGCCCGTACCCGCGTCCGGCTGTGGCGGCGCAATCTCGCGCTGCGGTCACGGCCCTGGCTGCGGCGGTTCGGGCTCGACCCGGTCCGCGATGCCGAACTGCGGGCCGCGGCCGTCGACCTGGAACTGGCCGCGCACGATCTGCGGCTTATCTCGTCGCCAACGACGTTGTGCGGCAAGCCCACTCACCCCGCGATGTGACCGGCGCCACGTCTGCGGGTCGCAAATCGCCTGGAATGTACCCAAACTCACACGACGGAAGTTTGCGTAACACACCGTTAACACGGACCATGGAGGTACGCGGACACCAAGCGGTACCCGCGTACCTCGAGAAACTCCCCGCGACCCGGGGACACGTAGGAGTGATAGTTATGTCCTTCGCGCAACTCCGTGAGAAGAAGCGCGAGATCCAGCGTCGGCGTCTGTACGCCCGCATCTGCGCACTGCCGAATTCGACGGTGCGGGAGGAGTTGATCGCGATCGCGCAGCGCCACGAGCGCAGCAACGCCTGACGCGAACCCTTCGCAGTTCAGAGCCGGCGGCCCGCGAGGGCGCCGGCTCTGCTCGTATCCGGGCCCCGGTCACGGTGCCCGGATACGAGCGGCCCGGTCAGAGCTTGCCGTCGAGGAACTCGGCGTAGGCCGGCAGGTCCAGCTGGCCGTGCCCGGACAACCCGATCACCACGACCTGCTCACGCGGGTCGTCGGCGACATGCCTGGCCGCCGCCGCGATGGCGTGGGTGGACTCCGGTGCCGGCACGATGCCCTGGGTCCGGGCGAACTGCACCCCGGCGGCGAACGCGTCGCGCTGGGTGATCGCCACCGCCTCGATCAGGCCGAGTTCGACGGTGTGGCTGAGCGCGGGCGCCATGCCGTGGTAGCGCAGCCCGCCGGCGTGGATCGGGTCCGGCACGAAGTCCATGCCCAGGGTGTGCATCTTCAGCAGCGGGGTCAGCCCGGCCACGTCGCCGTGGTCGTAGCGGTACTCGCCCTGGGTGATCGACGGGCAGGCGGCCGGCTCGGCGGCGACCACCCGCGGGTTGGACCGGCCGTGGATCTTCTCCCGCAGGAACGGGAACGCCAGCCCGCCGAGGTTGGAACCGCCGCCGGCACAGCCGAACACCACATCGGCGCCGTCGGGCTCGACCTGGGCGAGCTGGGCGACCGCCTCCTGGCCGATCACGGTCTGATGCAGCACCACGTGGTTGAGCACACTGCCGAGCGCGTAGCGGGCGTCGGGGTCGTTCGCGGCCACCTCCACTGCCTCGCTGACCGCCATGCCGAGGCTGCCGGTGGTGTCCGGATCCCTGGCCAGGATCGCCCGGCCGGCCTCGGTCAATGTCGACGGGCTGGAGTGCAGCGTGCCGCCGTAGGTGCGGATCAGATGCCCGCGGTAGGGCTTGGACTCGTAGGAGGCGCGGACCTGCCACACCTCCACGTCCAGGCCGAACTGCGCCCCGGCGAAGGCCAGGGCGCTCCCCCACTGCCCCGCACCGGTCTCGGTGGTGAGCTTCTTCACCCCGTCGATCGCGTTGTAGTAGGCCTGCGCCACCGCCGAATTGGTCTTGTGGCTGCCCACCGGGCTGACGCCCTCGTACTTCACGTAGATCCGTGCGCCGGTGTTCAGCGCCCGCTCGAAGCGACGCGCCCGGATCAGCGGCGAGGGCCGCCACATCGCGTAGATCTCCCGCACCGGTTCCGGGATCTCGATGTAGGTCTCGGTCGACACCTCCTGCTCGATCAGTCCGCTGGCGAAGATCGGCGCGAGATCCTCCGGGGTGACCGGTTCCCTGGTGCCCGGGTGCAGGTGCGGCGGGATCGGCTCGTCGAGCTCGGCCGCCAGGTTGTACCAGTGCGTCGGCACCTCGACGGTCACGAGATCCGGATGGGTGGCGTCGGCCTGCTGCGTCATGCCCGCTACTGTAGTGCGCCCCCGGAGCGGGCTGACCTGCGGCTACCGCGAGCCCGCGGTGCTCACCACACGCCGTCGGACACGACGTAGCCGCCCCGGCCGCCGAGCGGCACCACCGTCTGCGGATCCACCGGCGGGAACGGCCCGGCCTTCACCCCGAGCAGCTCGTCGACACCCCGCACGCCGGCCAGCGCGGCCGCCGGCGCCAGATCCGCGGCGTCGGCGTCGTAGGAGTCGAACCACGGCAACCCGGCCTCGACATAGGCGTCCCGGTCCACCGGTGTCGGCGGCGGCACCTCACCGGTGATGGCGGTCCACTGCGCCGCCGAGCACAGATGCACGAACACCCGCTTCGCGCCGGCCTCGTCGTAGTCCGACAGCGGCCGCTCGTCGGCGTAGACCTCCTGCCGCATCCGGCCACCCGCACCCAGCCCCATATCGGCACAGGCGAGTACCGCACAACCGTCCTGATCGTCGAACGCCGACCCGTCGGACGAGGCGACCGGCTGTGCGGCCCGCCAGCGCGCCAGCGCCTGCGGGGTCAGCCCGACCGCCCGCAGCTGGATCCCGCCGTGGTCCTCGCGGCCGGTAAGCTGCGACTCGACCGTGACTCCGGCGCCGAGCGGCACCGCGACGAACTGTCGGATAAAGCCCGCCCCGGCGTTGATCCCGTCCAGCCAGGGCTGCTCCGGCAGCACGACGTAGTTCTGCGGCTCCCGGTCCAGCCGCTCCGCCCAGGGCCGGCCGCTGACCGCGCACACCTTGCCGACGCCGACCTGCAGCGCCGCCGGCTCGTCGGCTTCGAAGTCCAGCCACAGTGCCTCTCGCTGGTAGATCGGCAGCATCACCCCGCCCCGCGCCAGCCACTGCGCCGGCGCGGTATCCGGATAGTCGCTCACCCGGCGCAGCGGAAACCGGCCCAACCCCGGCGGCAATGGGTGCAGCCCGGACTCCGGGATCCGCAGCGTGCGCTGGAACGTCACCCGCACCGGACCGATCACGAGCCGATCCCGCTCGATCCTGACCCCCGTGTCCGCCGTCATGTGCTCCTCCCCTTCCGGTCGGAACCCTTCCTAGCAGCCGGCTCCGACAAGCCCGGTCGCCGAGCACGTCCTCGCTACTATCCGCGGTAGTAGGGGCGGTACGCTATGGGCCGTGAATTCCCCGGCAAACGGTGCGGGCACACTGCGTGGCGCCCTTGTCGGGTTCTGGTCCGCGGCGCTGTCGGCGCTGGCCCACGGCGTCGCCGGCGGTCACCTGCCGGGCGGCGGGACGGTGGCCGTCCTGGTGCTGGCCTGCGCGGCGGTCGGCGCGCTGGCGGGCGCGTTGTTCGCCGAGGATCGCCGATTCCAACTGCTGCTGCTCACCGGGGCGCTGCTGTCCGGGCAGGCGGTCGGTCACGTCGTGCTGACCGCGGCCGCCGGCCCCGGCGCCCACGGCGCACCCCCGGTCTCGGTCGGGATGGTGCTCATGCACCTGCTCGCCGCGGTGGTGTGCGCGGTGCTCATCAGTCTGGTCGAGCACCTGTACGCGGTGTGCGCGTCGGCACTGTGCTGGCTGCGCCTGTTCTTCGCCGCTCGGTCGCGTCCGGCGCGGGTGGCGCTCTCCTGGCCGACGGAACCGCCCGTCGTGCCTCGTCTCGTGGTCGCCCCGGGCGGAACACGCGCTCCGCCTGCGTATTCCTGCCGCTGACCGGCGCTTTTACATCACCCGGTGACGCCCGTTGTGCACCGGGCCGTAATCGCCTGCCCCCGAAACGATTCCGGGGTGCAGGACCTAGTCAGGCAGGACCGCAGGCGTGCGGTGGCGCATGCGTTGCGCTGCCCGTCGGCGGATGACACCACGAGGAACGAATCGATGACTGTTTCCAGGAAGGTTGCCGTACCGATGTGCGGCATCGCACTCGTCTCTGTCGCCGCGCTCGGGGCGTGGCAGCTGCTCGACCCGGCCCCCGAGCAGGTCACCTCGAGCAAGGTGGTCAGGACCGAGATACCGCTTCCCGGCCACGACCACCCAACCCACAGCCACCACCACGACCATGCCGACCATGCCGGTCCCGAGCACGCCGGGCAGGACCATGCCGCCCACGCCGCGGCGGGGCACGAGCACACCGGCCACGCGGGACACGCCGCCGGTGAGCATGCGGAACACGACAACACCCACGGTGACCACGATGATCACGGCGACCACGGGGACCATGCCGGTCACGGCGTGCTGTTGGCCGCCGGGCACAGCCACGACGCCCACGGTGGGCACGCCGGCCACGGTGCCGGCGCCGGTGGCCATGGCGGGCACGGTGGCCATGGCGGCGGGGATGACCACAGCGGACACGGCGGCGGAGGCGGCCACGCCGACCATGGCGGGCATACCGGTGGTGGGGATGACCATTCCGACCATGGCGGGCA
>NZ_CALDGS010000132.1 GCF_937941905.1 uncultured Mycolicibacterium sp.
GCAGTCGGGCTCGAGCCGGCTGGGGCGGTGGTCGGGTTCGGCCGGGCGACCTCCTGCAGCGCCTCGGTCAACCACGGCGTGAGCCACTGCACCCCCTCCGGGGTGGGGTGCACCCCGTCGGCGCGGGTGCGGATGCCGTCGACCTTGGCGGTGTAGACCCCGTTCGGGTTGAGCTTGCGGTTGAGGTCGAGCACGGTCACATTCGGCCGTTCGGCGGCGACCTTGCGCAGCAGCGCGTTCCACCGGTCGGCACGGGCCGGATCGTCCTCCGGGTAGAGGCTGCCGTCGGGTTTCTCGCCGCGCCGGTTGTACGGCACGGTGGTGACGACGATCCGGGCGCCGGTGGAGCCGAGGATGTCCAGGGCGCGGCGCAGCTCGGCGGCGATGTAGGTGTCGAACGCCGGGTTGCCGATGTGGTTCCAGCGGCCCTCCACGACCCGGTCGACGACCTCCCAGCGGCCCACGATCAGCAGCGCGATGTCGGGGTCGTCGTAGCGGATGCGCTGGGCCCAGCGGCTCGGCCAGGTGTCGCACTCGGGCTTCTGGTTGAGCGTCTCCCCCAGGTAGCGGTACGGCCCGCCGCGCGCCAGCCCGCAGCCGATGGTGGTGCGGTCGTAGAAGGTCATGCCGGGGGTCGGGGGCAGGTAGCGCATCATCGTCCAGCCCACCGAGTCGCCGAACACCGACACCGTCAGGCCCTGCTTGTCGCGGGGCACCGGGGCGGCGGGGCGGGCGGCCTCGAGCGGTTCGACGGGGTGCTCGGCGGCGGCGGTGTTCACCCCGGGCGGCAGGGCGGCGTCCGGCAGCTGGCCGGGCCGCAGCCCGACCGGCACGAACTGCACGCACACCACCGCGGCGGTGGCGATGGTGGCCGCGGCCAGCCGCAGCTGCGGGACCCGCGCCGGCCGCCACTCCCGGATGGGCTGCTCGACGAGCCAGTACGACAGCGCGGCCACCCCGACCGTGATGATGCAGCGCACCACGAACAGCGACAGGCCGGTCTCGCCGGTGCGTTCGCCGTTGATGGCCAGGAACACCGGCCAGTGCCACAGGTAGATGCCGTAGGAGATGCTGCCCAGCGCCACCAGCGGCCGCCAGGCCAGCACCCGGGCGATCGGGCCGTCCTGGTCCAGCGCGACCCCGGCGACGAGGAACAGTGCGGCCACCGCGACCGCGGTGAGCAGGCCCAGCCGGAACTCGTCGGCCCGTCCGGTCAGCAGGTGGGTGGCCGCGGCCAGCCCGGCCAGCCCGAGGAACGGCAGTCCGCGAGCCAGCCAGCGGCTCCAGCGGGCCCGCAGCACCGGCCAGCCGGCGGTCAGCGCGGGCCAGTCCCGCACCAGCAGCGCGGCCGCCGCCGAGCCGATGAGCAGCGCCTGCACCCGGGTGTCGGTGCCGAAGTAGACCCGGTTGACCGCGGCCTCGTCGCGGGCGAGCAGGATCGCGGCCGCGGCCGAACCGGCCGCCCCGACCGCGGCGAGCAGGAACACCGCCAGCCGCACCGCCCCCACCCGCGGGGTGACACCGCGGCGGCGGGCCAGCCGGGCCAGCAGCACCGCGGCGGCGATCACCAGCAGCGGCCACAGCGCGTAGTACTGCTCCTCCACCCCCAGTGACCAGGTGTGCTGCAGCGGGGACGGGGTGGCGCCGAGCGCGAAGTAGTCGGTGTCGGTCCGGACGAAGTGCCAGTTGGCCAGCCACAGCAGCGACGCCAGCGCGTCGTCGCGCAGCGCGGCGACGGACTCCGGGGCGAACACCTGCCGGGCGAAGGCCACCACGAGCACCATGAGCACCAGCGCGGGCAGCAGCCGCCGGGCCCGCCGGGCCCAGAACCCGGCCAGGTCGATACGGCCGGTGCGGTCGAGTTCGTCGAGCAGCAGCGAGGTGATGAGGAACCCGCTGAGCACGAAGAAGACGTCGACGCCGATGAAGCCGCCGGCCACGCCGGGGATGCCGCCGTGGCTGACGAGCACCAGCGCGACCGCGAGCGCGCGCACACCGTCGAGAGCCGGGATCCCGCGCCCGCGTGGTCCGGGCGCGCCCCGGCGGGTGGCGCGCACGGTCGGGACGACCCAGCGCCGCCGATCCGCGTCCGATTCAGCAGCAGGCACTGCCGACAAGTTCGATGGCCCTCTCCTGTTTGACGCGAGTCAGCTTAGAGGCGGGCGGGGGTCATCCCGTGGCGACACGGCGGGCCCGCGACGTCCTTATCGGTGCGGGCCCTAACTGGTGAGCGCGATGTACTTCGTCTCCAGGTACTCCTCGATCCCCTCCAGGCCGCCCTCGCGGCCGAACCCGGACTCCTTGACCCCGCCGAACGGGGCGGCCGGGTCGGAGATCACGCCGCGGTTGATGCCGACCATGCCGGACTCGATGCGCTCGGCGACCCGCAGCGCGCGGTCCAGCGAGCGGGTGTAGACGTAGGCGGCCAGGCCGTACTCGGTGCTGTTGGCGGCGGCGATGCCCTCCTCCTCGGTGTCGAACCCGGTGATCGGGGCGACCGGGCCGAAGATCTCCTCGCGCAGGATGCGGGCGTCGGCGGGGACGTCGGTGAGCACGGTGGCCGGATAGAAGTTGCCCGGCCCGCCGGGGGCCTCGCCGCCGACGGCGACCTTGGCGCCGCGGGTCACCGCGTCGTTGACGAGGTCGGTGACGGTGGCGACCTGGTTGGCGTTGATCAGCGGGCCGAGGGTCACCGACGGGTCCAACCCGTTGCCGAGCCGGACCTCGCTCATCCGTTGGACGAACTTCTCGGTGAACTCCTCGCGCACCGCGTTGGCGACGTGGAACCGGTTGGCGGCGGTGCAGGCCTCACCGCCGTTGCGCATCTTGGCCAGCATCGCGCCGTCGACCGCGGCGTCGATGTCGGCGTCGTCGAACACGATGAACGGGGCGTTGCCGCCGAGCTCCATCGAGGTGCGCAGCAGTTTGTCGGCGGACTGGCGGACCAGCGCCTTGCCCACCCCGGTGGAGCCGGTGAAGGTGAGCTTGCGCAGCCGGCCGTCGTCGATGAGGGCGGTGGTGATGCCGCGGGCATCGGTGGTGGGCAGCACCGACAGCACGCCCTTGGGCAGCCCGGCCTCGGCCATCAGCTTGGCCAGCAGCAGCATGGTCAGCGGGGTCTCCTGGGCCGGTTTGACGATCATGGTGCAGCCGGCCGCCAGCGCCGGCCCGATCTTGCGGGTGCCCATGGCCAGCGGGAAGTTCCACGGCGTGATCGCGTAGCACGGGCCGACCGGTTGTTTGGTGACCAGGATGCGGCCGGTGCCGGCCGGGGCGGTGGTGTAGCGGCCGTTGATGCGCACCGCCTCCTCGGCGAACCAGCGGAAGAACTCCGCGCCGTAGGCCGCCTCGCCCTTGCTCTCCGCGAGCACCTTGCCCATCTCCAGGGTCATCAGGGTGGCGATCTCCTCGGCGCGCTCGGTGAGCAGTTCGAACGCCGCACGCAGGATCTCGCCGCGGACCCGGGCCGGGGTGGCGGCCCACTCGGCCTGCACCGCGCAGGCCGCGTCGAGCGCGGCAAGGGCGTCCGCCGCGGTGGCGTTGCCGACCGACGCGAGCACCCGGTCGTTGCTCGGGTCGAGCACGTCGAAGGTGGACGTTGCGGGACGCTCCTCGCCGCCGATCCACAGACCGGTGGGGACGGACGACAGCAGCTTGGCGGTATCCATACCTCCTCTCATACACCGTTGTTGGGCTGATCGCGCTAGGTTCTTAGCAATGAGCGCCGATACGCAGAACGTTCCGGACATCACGGCCACTGCGGCCTGGCATGCGCTGGCCCGTCATCGCGACAAGATCGGCTCGGCGCACCTGCGCGACCTGTTCGCCGCGGATCCGTCCCGCGGCACCGAGATGACCTTGACGGTCGGCGATCTCTACATCGACTACAGCAAACACCGGATCACCCGCGAGACGATCGCGCTGCTGGTGGACCTGGCCCGCGCGGCCGGGCTGGAGGCCCGCCGCGACGCGATGTTCGCCGGGGCACACATCAACACCTCAGAGGACCGGGCGGTGCTGCACACCGCGCTGCGACTGCCCCGGGATGCGCGGCTGATCGTCGACGGCCGGGACGTGGTCGCCGATGTGCACGAAGTACTGGACGCCATGGGCGATTTCACCGACCGGCTGCGCTCCGGCGAGTGGACCGGTGCCACCGGCGAGCGGATCGAGACGGTGGTCAACATCGGCATCGGCGGTTCGGACCTGGGCCCGGTGATGGTCACCGAGGCGCTGCGCCACTACGCCGACGCCGGCATCTCGGCCCGGTTCGTGTCGAACGTCGACCCGGCCGACCTGGTCGCCAAGCTGAACGGGTTGAACCCGGCGACAACACTTTTCATCGTCGCATCGAAGACGTTCACCACGCTGGAGACGCTGACCAACGCCACCGCGGCGCGGCGCTGGCTGGTCGACGCGCTCGGCGAGGACGCGGTGGCCCGGCATTTCGTGGCGGTGTCGACCAACCGCGAGCGGGTGGCGGAGTTCGGCATCGACCCGGCCAACATGTTCGGGTTCTGGGACTGGGTGGGCGGCCGCTACTCGGTGGACTCGGCGATCGGCCTGAGCGTGATGGCGGTGATCGGCCGGCGGCGGTTCGCCGAGTTCCTGGAGGGGTTCCGGATCATCGACGAACACTTCCGCACCGCCCCGCCGGAGGCCAACGCGCCGGTGCTGCTCGGGCTGATCGGCCTGTGGTACAACAACTTCCTCGGCGCACAGTCGCGCGCCGTGCTGCCCTACTCCAACGATCTGGCCCGGTTCGCGGCGTATCTGCAGCAGTTGACCATGGAGTCCAACGGCAAGTCGGTGCGCACCGACGGCTCGCCGGTCACCACCGACACCGGGGAGATCTTCTGGGGTGAGCCGGGCACCAACGGCCAGCACGCCTTCTACCAGCTGCTGCACCAGGGCACCCGGCTGATCCCGGCCGATTTCATCGGGTTCTCCCGCCCGGTCGACGATCTGCCCACCGCCGACGGCTCGGGGAGCATGCACGACCTGCTGATGAGCAACTTCTTCGCCCAGACCCAGGTGCTGGCCTTCGGCAGGACCGCCGAGGAGCTCATCGCCGAGGGCACGCCGCCCGAGCTCGTGCCGCACAAGGTGATGCCCGGAAACCGGCCCACCACCAGCATTCTCGCTGCCGAACTGACCCCGTCGACGGTGGGCCAGCTGATCGCGCTCTACGAGCACCAGGTGTTCACCGAGGGCGTGGTGTGGGGCATCAACAGTTTCGACCAGTGGGGTGTGGAGCTGGGCAAGACCCAGGCCAAGGCCCTGCTGCCGGTCATCACCGACGCCGCCGATCCGCATGCGGTGCAGTTGGATTCGTCCACCGACGGGCTGATCCGCCGGTACCGCGCCGACCGGGGCCGCGCCGTCGCACGCTGAGCACGGTCCCCGATAGGCCGGCGGGGCGTCAGGGCAGGTTCACGTCCACGCAGCCCACCCCGGGCACGCACCCGGAGCCGCCGTCGGGACCGACCACGCCGCCCGGGCCACCCGGGATGGCTCCGGCCGCACCGTCGGGGCCGACCACGCCGCCCGGACCACCCGGAA
>NZ_CALDGS010000133.1 GCF_937941905.1 uncultured Mycolicibacterium sp.
ACTGGAAGTAGTCGTCGGAGTCGGCGATGTCGTGCTCGCGGGTGTCGGTGTTCTTGGCCGCCACCGCGATCCGCCGGTAGGCGCGGGTCATGTCCTCGGCCGCCGGCGCCCCGTCCAGGCCGCGGCCGTAGGCGTAGCCGCCCCAGGTGGTGTACACCTGCGCCAGGTCGGCGTCGTCGCGCCAGTTGCGGCTGTCGATGAGCTGCAGCAGGCCCGCCCCGTAGGTGCCCGGCTTGGAGCCGAAGATCCGGGTGGTGGCGCGCCGCTCGTCGCCGTGTTCGGCGAGGTCGGCGCGGGCGTGGGCGCGCACGTAGTTCCGCTCGTCGGGCTCGTCGAGGCCGGCCACCAGCCGCACCGCGTCGTCGAGCATGGTGACCACGTGCGGGAACGCGTCCCGGAAGAACCCGGAGATGCGCACCGTGACGTCGATGCGGGGCCGGCCCAGCTCGTCGAGCGGGATCGGCTCGAGCCGCACCACCCGCCGCGACGCGTCGTCCCACTCCGGCCGCACCCCGAGCAGCGCGAGCACCTCGGCGATGTCGTCGCCGGCGGTGCGCATCGCCGAGGTGCCCCACACCGACAGCCCCACCGACTCCGGCCACCGCCCGAAGTCGCGCCGGTACCGGTCTAGCAGCGAATCCGCAAGGGCCACACCGGTTTCCCAGGCGAGCTTGGACGGCACCGCCTTGGGGTCCACGGAGTAGAAGTTGCGCCCGGTGGGCAGCACGTTGACCAGCCCGCGCAGCGGCGAGCCGCTCGGCCCGGGCTCGATGAACCGGCCGTCGAGCGCGCGCAGCACCCCGTCGATCTCGCGGCCGGTGCCGGCCAGTCGGGGCACCACCTCGGTGGCGGCGAACCGCAGCACCGACGCCACCTGCGGGTCGTCGGTGAGGGTGTCCACCACGTCCGGGTCCCAGCCCGATTTCTGCAGTGCGGCAACGAGTTCGCGGGCCCGGGCCTCGGCGGCGTCGACGGCGGCGCGGTCGTCGCTGCCGTCCTCGGCCAGCCCGAGCGCCTGGCGCAGCCCGGGCACGGTCCGTTCGCCGCCGAACAGCTGCCGCGACCGCAGGATGGCCAGCACCAGGTCGAGTTCGGCCTCGCCGTCGGGCACCCGGCCGAGCACGTGCAGGCCGTCGCGGATCTGCACGTCCTTGATCTCGCACAGCCAGCCGTCGACGTGCAGCAGCATGTCGTCGAAGGAGTCCTCGTCGGGCCGCTCGGTCAGCCCGAGGTCGTGGTCCATCCGCGCGGCGCGCAGCAGGGTCCAGATCTGCTGGCGCACCGCGGGCAGCTTGGCCGGGTCGAGGGCGGCCACCGTGGAGTGCTCGTCGAGCAGCTGTTCGAGCCGGGCGATGTCGCCGTAGGTCTCCGCGCGCGCCATCGGCGGGATGAGGTGGTCCACCAGCACCGCGTGGGCGCGCCGTTTGGCCTGGGTGCCCTCGCCGGGGTCGTTGACCAGAAACGGGTAGATCAGCGGCAGGTCGCCCAGCACTGCGTCCGGCGCGCAGGCCGCCGACAGGCCGAGGGTCTTGCCGGGCAGCCACTCCAGGTTGCCGTGCTTGCCCAGATGCACCACCGCGTGCGCGCCGAACACCTTGTCGATCCAGTGGTAGGCGGCCAGGTAGTGGTGACTGGGCGGCAGGTCCGGGTCGTGGTAGATGGCCACCGGGTTCTCACCGAACCCACGCGGCGGCTGCACCATGAGCACCAGGTTGCCGGCCTGGATCGCGGCGATGACGATCTCGCCGTCCGGGTCGCGGCTGCGGTCGACGAACACCTCCCCCGGCGGCGGGCCCCAGTGCGCCACCACCGCGTCGGTGAACTCGGCGGGCAGGCCGGCGAACCACTCGGCGTACCGCGCGGCGGGCACCCGGATCGGGTTGCCGGCCAGCTGGGTCTCGGTGAGCCAGTCGGGATCCTGGCCGCCGCGTTCGATCAGGGCGTGCATCAGCGCGTCGCCGTCGCCGTCGTCCACCCCGGGGATGTCGCCGATGCGGTAGCCCGCCTCGCGCATGGCGCGCAGCAGCGCCACCGCGCTGGCCGGGGTGTCCAGGCCGACGGCGTTGCCGATGCGGGCGTGCTTGGTCGGGTAGGCCGAGAACACCAGCGCCACCCGCTTCTCGGCGGGCGGGACGTGGCGCAGCCGGGCGTGCCGCACCGCCAGCCCGGCCACCCGCGCGCAGCGCTGCGGGTCGGGGACGTAGGAGGTCAGCCCCTCGGCGTCGACCTCCTTGAACGAGAACGGCACGGTGATGATGCGGCCGTCGAACTCCGGGACGGCCACCTGGGACGCGACGTCGAGCGGCGAGAGCCCGTCGTCGTTGTCCTCCCACTGCCGGCGCGGGCCGGTCAGGCACAGCCCCTGCAGGATCGGCACGTCCAGTGCGGCCAGGTGGGCGACATTCCAGCTGTCGTCGTCGCCGCCGGCCCCGGCGGCCGCCGGGGTGGTGCCGCCGGCGGCCAGCACGGTGGTGACGAGGGCGTCGGCGGTGCCGAGCAGTTCCAGCAGCTCCGGTTCGGCGGTGCGCAGCGAGGCGCAGTAGACCGGCAGCGCCCGGCCGCCGGCGTCCTCGATGGCCGCGCAGAGCGCCTCGACGTAGGCGGTGTTGCCGGCCAGGTGCTGGGCCCGGTAGTACAGCACCGCGATCAGCGGGCCGCCGGTGTCGCGGGCGGGCCGGTCCAGCACGCCCCAGCTCGGGATGGGCGAGGGCGGGGCGAACCCGAACCCGGTCATCAGCAGCGTGTCGCACAGGAACGCGTGCAGCTGCCGCAGGTTCTCCACCCCGCCCTGGGCCAGGTAGATGTGCGCCTGCAGGGCCACCCCCTGCGGGGTGGTCGAGTGGGCCATCAGCTCGGCGTCGGGGGTCTGCTCGCCGCTGACCACGACGGCCGGCAGCCCGCTGGCCGCCACCGCGTCGATGCCGTCCTGCCAGGCCCGGTAGCCGCCGAGGATGCGCACCACGACGATGTCGGGGCGGTCACCGCCGGCGCCGCCGAGCAGCTCCTCGAGTTCCCCGTCGACCAGCCGGGACGGGTTGGCCCAGCGGTAGCGCGCGCCACTGGCGCGGGCGGTCACCAGGTCGGTGTCGGAGGTCGACAGCAGCAGCACCGTCGGCTCCGGGGCGGGTGCGGTACGGGTCGGGTCAGCTGACTGGGCCACCCGCTATTCGTACCGCACCGGGTTCAGCGGCCGGAGCCGCCCCAACGGCCGTACCAACTCTGCGGGTACGGGCGGCCGGCCAGCGCGGCCAGCGCGAGCAGCGTCAGCCCGAACGCGGCGATCCCTGTCATCGGTATCTCCCCTCCGAAGTCAAACCCGATACCGCTGGTACCGGTTTCTATCTGCACGGTACGACCGCCGCGGCCGGAAACGCCAATCGGTGTGCGGGGCCGAACACCCCGCGCCGCGAAGTGACGGTGGTCACACTAGCGGTCACAGCCGCTGCATCTCGCGGGCCATCGCCGCGTGCTCGAGGAAGACGTAGCGCGGCGGGTAGTGCCGCCGCTGCCGGCGCGGGCGCCGCCGGCCCAGCACCGCGGCCACCAGCGCCCGCCACACCGTGCGGTGCCGGCCCGGTGCGCCGAGCACGGCGGCCGTGCCCATCCGGACCTGCCCCTCGGTGATGAGCACCGGCACCTCCGCGGCGCCGGTCGTCACGGCCGCCGGGGCCCGGCGGTCGGTCTTGGTTGCACTCATCTCGACACCCCCCTTGCCGATCGGGATCGGGCGACCCCGATGTGCGGCAACGCTATGGCGGCCCGGCACCGACTCCGCGCGTAGCGGACTACCTGTCCTGCGGCGCTCGCACGGCCCCGTCCCCCGGGCCGTCCGCCGGACCGGCGTCGTAGGTTGGAGGGGTGACTCGTACCCGCGCGCAGGACGCCTGCCCCGGCGCGCTCGGCGTGCACCGCGCCGCCGACGGGGCACTGGCCCGGATCCGGCTGCCGGGCGGGCTGATCACCGCCGCCCAGCTCGCCGAACTCGCCCGCATCGCAACCGAGTTCGGTTCGCCGGCAATGGAGTTGACCTCCCGCGGCAACATCCAGATCCGCGGCATCACCGACCCCGCGGCGGTGGCCGCGGCGGTGGCGGCGGCCGGGCTGCTGCCGTCGGCGAGCCACGAGAAGGTGCGCAACATCGTCGCCTCCCCGCTGTCCGGCCGGGTCGGCGGGCTGGCCGACGTGCGCGGCTGGGTCGCCGAACTCGACGCCGCGGTGCAGGCCGACCCGCGGCTGGCCGGGCTGTCCGGCCGGTTCCTGTTCGGCCTCGACGACGGCCGCGGCGACGTCTCCGGGCTGCGGCCCGACGTCGGTGCGCACGTGCTCGGCGACGGCGCCGTCGCGCTGCTGCTGGCCGGCCGCGACACCGGCGTGCGGATGCGCCCCGGGGCGGTGGTGGCCACCCTGGTCGAGGTGGCCGGCCGGTTCGCCGAGGTGCGCGGAACCGCTTGGCGGGTGGGCGAACTCGACGACGCCTCGGGCCTGCTGGACGGACTCGAACCGGCCGCCGAGCCCGGGGCCGGCTGGCCCGCGGTGACCCGGCCGCCGGTCGGCTGGCTGCCGCAGGACGACGGGCTGGTCGCCCTCGGGGCCGGGGTACGGCTGGGGGTGCTCACCGCCCGGCAGGCGGAGTTCCTCGCCGCGATCGACAAACCCGTGATCGTCACCCCGTGGCGGTCGGTGCTGGTGTGCGACCTCGACGAGGGCGTGGCCGACACCGCGGTGCGGGTGCTCGCCCCACTGGGACTGGTGTTCGACGAGCACTCGCCGTGGCTGGCGGTCAGCGCCTGCACCGGCAGCCCCGGCTGCGCGAAGTCGCTGGCCGACGTGCGCGCCGACGCCGCGGCCGCCGCCGCCGAACCCGCCGACGGGCACCGGCACTTCGTCGGTTGCGAGCGCGCCTGCGGCACCCCGGTGGGCGCCCGGGTGCTCGTCGCCACCGGGGACGGCTACCGGCCGCGCGCGGACGGCTGAATGCCCGATCCCGACCTCCCCGCGCTGCCGGCGGCCGACGGCCCCGGGTGGCAACCGTTCGCGACGCTGGCCGCCGACACCGACCTGGTCCGGGACTACGTCGCGCGCACCCGCGCGGCGATGGCCGCCAACAGCGGCTGTGCGCCGGCCGCGGTCCCGCCGCGGGCCGCCGCCTCGGCCTGGCAGTTCGGCCTCGCCGGCCGGCTGCTCTCCCCCGCCGTCGCCGCCGCGACCCGGTTCGGCCGGGTGCCGCTGCTGGACGCCGACCGGGTGTGCCGGCGCGACGACGGCGGCCACCGGCCGGTGCTGGCCGTCCGCGACCTCGCCTGGGCGGATGCCCCCACCCCGGCGCGGGCCGCCGCGCTGATCGCCGACACCGTGCTCGCCGCCCTCGCGCCGCTGACCGCCACCCTGCGCGCCGTCGCCGGGCTGTCGGAACGGATCGCCCGGGGCAACCTGGCCTCGGCGGCCCACGCCGCGGCCCCGGACGGCGCCCTCGCCGCTGCCCTGCTGGAGACCGAACCACTTTGCGGCACCGCCGATCTCGGCCCGGGTGGGTTCCGCCGGCGCAGCTGCTGCCTGTACTACCGGGTGCCCGGCGGCGGGTGGTGCGGCGACTGCGTACTGGCCCGGTGACCCGGGTCCGGCCGCTATCGTGTTGGCACGCGCAACGGTCGACGGTGACGCGGGGCGAGGAGCGGATCGATGGCGATGGCACAACCGTGGGCGGGCCGGGACTCGGCGCACCGGCTGCGGGCCGTCCACGACCAGTTTGTCACCGGCCGGGTCGACCCGTCCGAACTCGGCGCGGCGCCGGTGCGCCCGCTGGTCGCCGAGAGCTGGCAGCGCTGCCTGGCCCGCGGCGTCGACCCCGACCGCGCCGCCGCCCGCCCGGCCTGCACCGACCTGGCGCGCCGCCGCGCCGAACATCCGCTGGCCCCCGCCCTGCCGCTGATCCGCCGACTGCTGGTGCAGGACGCCGTCGACAGCGGCGTGGTGGTCGCGGTGACCGCCGCCGACGGCACCCTGCTGTGGGTGGAGGGCGACCCGGCGGCCTGCCGGCGCGCCGAGGCGATGAACTTCGCCCCCGGCGCGGACTGGAGCGAGCCCGGCGCCGGCACCAACGCCCCCGGCACCGCGCTGGCGCTGGACCGGGAGACCCAGATCGCCGGGCCCGAGCACTATTTCCGGGTCGCCCAGCGCTGGTCGTGCACCGCCGCACCGGTGCACGACCCGGCCACCGGGGCGCTGCTCGGCGCCATCGACCTCACCGGCGGCCCACAGGTCGCCTCGCCGCAGGCGCTCGCGCTGGTGCGCGCCACCGCGGTGGCCGTCGAGCACCATCTGGCGCTGCTGCGGCTGCAGCGGCCCGGCCCGGCCGATCCGGCGCCCGCCGGCCCGCGGCTGAGCGTGCTGGGCACCACCCGGCCGCGCTGGGAGACCGTCGACGCGGCCGGCCGGCGCCGGGCGGTGCCGCTGACCGGCCGGCACGCCGAGATCCTCACCCTGCTGGTCCGCCACCCGCAGGGCCTGTCGGCCGACCACCTCGCGCTGCTGCTCGACGAGAACGACCTCGATACGGTGACCGTGCGCGCCGAGATGTCCCGGCTGCGCCGGGTGATCGGCGCCGACCACATCGGCTCCCGGCCCTACCGGCTGTTGCAGCCGGTGCACACCGACTTCGGCGCGGTGCTCGACGCGCTGGAGGCCGGCGATCCGGCCGCCGCGCTGGACCGCTACCCGGGACCGGTGCTGCCGCAGTCGGCGGCGCCGTCGATCGCCCGGCTGCGCACCGAGCTGCGCACCAGCCTGCGCTCGGCGGTGCTGGCCGCCGGCGACCTGGACCTGCTGCGCCGCTGGCTCGACGGCCCGGACGGCCGCGACGACCACGAGGGCTGGCGGATGCTGTACCGCGCCGCCCCGGCCGGCTCGGCGCTGCGCGCCCGGGCCCGCGGCCGGCTGGCCGGCATCGACCTCGACCTCGACCCCGATCGGTCAATGCAACCGTGATGCAACCCTGCGCCGCCTACGCTGCGTGACGACCGACACGTTGTCACCGACGCAGGAGAGGCGCCATGACCGTTTTTGCCCGCCCCGGCGACGCCGGGGCGTTGATGTCGTTCGAGTCGCGCTACGACAACTTCATCGGCGGCGAGTGGGTGCCGCCGGCCAAGGGTGAGTACTTCGAGAACGTCACCCCGGTCACCGGGCAGGCGTTCTGCGAGGTGGCCCGCTCCACCGCCGAGGACATCGAAAAGGCGCTGGACGCCGCGCACGCCGCCGCCCCGGCCTGGGGGAGGACCAGCCCGGCCGAGCGCGCCGCCGTCCTGAACCGGATCGCCGACCGCATCGAGGCCAACCTCGAGTCGATCGCGCTGGCCGAGACCTGGGACAACGGCAAGCCGATCCGCGAGACGCTCAACGCCGACATCCCGCTGGCCGTCGACCACTTCCGCTACTTCGCCGGCGCGATCCGGGCGCAGGAGGGCTCGATCAGCGAGATCGACGCCGACACCGTCGCCTACCACTTCCACGAGCCGCTCGGCGTGGTCGGCCAGATCATCCCGTGGAACTTCCCACTGCTCATGGCCACCTGGAAGCTCGCCCCGGCGCTGGCCGCCGGCAACGCGGTGGTGCTCAAGCCGGCCGAGCAGACCCCGGCCTCGATCATGTACCTGCTCGGCCTGATCGGCGACCTGCTGCCGCCGGGCGTGGTCAACGTCGTCAACGGGTTCGGCGTGGAGGCCGGCAAGCCGCTGGCCTCGAGCAACCGCATCGCCAAGGTCGCCTTCACCGGCGAGACCACCACCGGCCGGCTGATCATGCAGTACGCCAGCCAGAACC
>NZ_CALDGS010000134.1 GCF_937941905.1 uncultured Mycolicibacterium sp.
CGGCCGGGCCGCCGTCGCCGGGCGGCTGCACTACCGGCTCGACGTGCTCGCCCGCGACGTGGCCGACACGGTGGCCGCGGCCGGCGGCTGGCTGTTCGACCGGGCGATGGCCGGCTGGGAGATCGACGTGTGGCTGGCCGAGCCGGGGGACCCGCGGCCGCTGCGCATCCTCGGCGCGCGCCCGCACCGGCTCGACGGCGCGGACGGCTGGGCCGACCCGGAGCGGATCGCCGGGCTGGCGGTGGCCGCCGACCTGCTCGTCGGCGACCGCGCGCTGGCCGAGCGCGTCGGCGTCTGCGCCCGCACCGGGGACACCGAGATCGCCGTCTGGGGCGCGGGTGCGCCGCTGGGGAGTGCCGAGCCCGCCTGGCACCGGCTCAGCGCGGCCGCCCGCTCGTTCAAGCGGCAGGCGCTCAACGCGATCGGCCACCGCCCGCGGGCGGTGGCCGATGTGGAGAGGTTCACCCGGACCGGGTGGCGGCCGGTCGACTCCGACCTGCTGCCGGTCCGGTAGGGGGCGCTAGCGGATCCAGCCGCGCTTGCGGCCCCACCAGTCGCGGACCACCGCCAGCAGCACCAGCGCGGCGAAGCCGACGAGGAACCAGTCCTCGACGTGGCCGATGTGGTTGCCGCGCAGCATCAGCAGCAGGAACCCGACCGCGAGCAGGCCGCCGATCTGCCAGATGCGCGGGTTGATCCACGACCAACCCCACTCAGCGGACGGCACTTCCTCGACATCGATGCCGTTGTGTCGTTCCACCTCGGTGCTGGCCACAGTCACTCCTCACGTACGGCTGGCAACTGCGCCATATTGTGACATACGACGTGCTGTCGTATGCGGGGGCCCGGCACCGGGCTACCGTCGGACCCGTGGCACGCACGATCCATCTCGCGCTGGCGCAGTACCCGCCCGTCACCGGCGCCGACCCGATCGGCCGGTTGCGCCGGCAGGCCGCCGAACTCGCCGCCGCGCAGCCGCGCCCGACGATGCTGGTGTTCCCCGAGATCCACCTCTGCGGCGACGCCGACACCGCCGCCGACCCGGACGCCTGGCTGGCCGCGGCGGCCGAACCGCTCGACGGCCCGCGGGTGGCCGCCCTCGGCCGCATCGCCGCCGAACTGGGGGTGTGGCTGATCCCCGGCACGCTGCCCGAACGCGCCGCCGACGGACGGCTGCACAACACCGCGGTGGTGTTCGACCCGTCCGGCGCGCTCGTGGCGAGCTACCGCAAGGTGTTCCCGTGGCGGCCCTTCGAGAAGTGGGACCCCGGCCACGAGTTCGTCGTGTTCGACCTGCCCGGCATCGGCCGGGGCGGGCTGACCATCTGCTACGACGCCTGGTTCCCGGAGGCCACCCGCAGCGTGGCCTGGATGGGCGCGGAGTTCGTCGTCAACCTGGTCAAGACCGTCGGGGACGACCGCCCCCAGGAACGGCTGCTGGCCCGGGCCAACGCCATCGTCAACCAGGTGTTCGTGCTCAGCGTCAACGCCGCCGCACCGATCGGGGTGGGCGGCTCGCTGGTCGCCGACCCGGAGGGCGAGGTCATCGCCGACGCGCCCGGGGCGGACCCGCAGGTGCTCTCGGTGGCGCTCGACCTCGACGCGGTGACCCGGGTGCGCCGGCACGGCACCAAGGGCACCAACCGGCTGTGGGCGCAGACCCGGCCCGGCGACCCCGACATCGACCTGCCCATCTACCAGGGGCGGATCGCCCCGGACCGGTGGTCGCCCCGGACGGCGGCACAATAGTGCGGTGAGTCAATCCGCCAACCGGCTGCGGGTGCTGATCCTCGGCAGCACCGGATCGATCGGCACCCAGGCGCTGCAGGTCATCGCCGCCAACCCGGACCGCTTCGAAATCGTCGGCCTGGCCGCCGGCGGCGGCAACCCCGACCTGCTGGCCCGCCAGCGGGCCGAGACCGGGGTGACCAACATCGCGGTGGCCGACCCGGCCGCCGCCGCGCAGATCGGCGACGTGCCCTACGCCGGCCCGGACGCGGTGGTGCGGCTGATCCGCGACACCGCCGAGCGGCCCGGGGTGGACGTGGTGCTCAACGCGCTGGTCGGTGCGCTCGGGCTGGAACCCACCCTGACCGCGCTGGCCACCGGAGCCCGGTTGGCGCTGGCGAACAAGGAGTCGCTGGTGGCCGGCGGGCCGCTGGTGCTCAAGGCCGCCGCCCCCGGCCAGATCGTGCCGGTGGACTCCGAGCACTCCGCGCTGGCGCAGTGCCTGCGCGGCGGCAGCCCGGACGAGGTGGCCCGGCTGGTGCTCACCGCCTCCGGCGGACCGTTCCGCGGCTGGACCGCCGAGCAGCTGCTCGACGTCACCCCCGAACAGGCCGGCGCCCACCCGACCTGGTCGATGGGCCCGATGAACACGCTCAACTCGGCGTCGCTGGTGAACAAGGGGCTCGAGCTCATCGAGACCCACCTGCTGTTCGGCATCCCCTACGACCGCATCGACGTGGTGGTGCACCCGCAGTCGATCGTGCACTCGATGGTGACCTTCGTCGACGGCTCCACGCTGGCCCAGGCCAGCCCGCCGGACATGAAGCTGCCGATCGCGCTGGCGCTGGGCTGGCCGGACCGCATCCCGGGCGCGGCGGCGGCCTGCGACTTCGGCACCGCCTCGGCCTGGACCTTCGAACCCGTCGACGACGAGGTGTTCCCGGCGGTGCGGCTGGCGCGGGCGGCCGGCGAGCGCGGCGGCTGCCTGACCGCGGTGTACAACGCCGCCAACGAGGAGGCCGCCGAGGCCTTCCTGGCCGGCCGGATCCGGTTCCCGGCCATCGTGCAGACCGTTGCCGAGGTGTTGCACGCCGCAGACCAATGGGCCGCCGAACCGGCTACCGTGGAGGACGTGCTGGACGCGCAGCGCTGGGCGCGCCAGCGGGCGAAGCAGATCGTCGACCGGCAGGCGACAGGCAAGGGGCTCGTGACCAAATGATGTTCGCGCTGGGCATCGTGCTGTTCGCGCTGGCCATTCTGGTGTCGGTGGCGCTGCACGAATGCGGGCACATGTGGGTGGCGCGGGCCACCGGGATGAAGGTGCGCCGCTACTTCGTCGGCTTCGGGCCCACCGTGTGGTCGACGCTGCGCACCAACCGGCGCGGCGACTGCACCGAGTACGGCGTCAAGGCCATTCCGGCCGGCGGGTTCTGCGACATCGCCGGCATGACCTCGGTGGAGGAGCTCGCCCCCGACGAGGTCGAGCGGGCCATGTACCGCCAGCGGACCTGGAAGCGGGTCGCGGTGCTGGCCGCCGGGCCGGGGATGAACTTCGTCATCGGCCTGGTGCTCATCTACGCCATCGCGGTGATCTGGGGCCTGCCCAACCTGCACCCGCCCACCACCGCGGTGGTCGGCGAGACCTCCTGCGTGGCGCCGGAGGTCACCGCGGGCACCCTCGGCGACTGCACCGGCGCCGGCCCGGCGGCCGCGGCCGGCATCCGCCCCGGCGACGTCGTGGTCAAGGTCGGCGACACCGCGGTGCCGACGTTCGAGGCGCTGGTCAAGGCGGTGCGCGGGCTGACCGGCCCCACCGAGTTCACCGTCGAGCGGGACGGGCGGACGTTCACCACCGTCGTCGACGTGGCGCGCACCCAGCGCTTCGTGGTGGGCGAGGACGGCACCGCCGAACCGACCACCGTCGGGGCGGTCGGCATCGCCGCCGCCCAGGTCGGGCCCACCCACTACAACCCGCTGACCGCGGTGCCGGCCACCTTCGCCTTCAGCGCCGACCTCGCGGTCGAGCTGGGCAAGTCGCTGGCCAAGATCCCGACCAAGGTGGGCGCGCTCATCGGCGCGATCACCGGCGACGAGCGCGACCCGGAGACTCCGATCAGCGTGGTCGGGGCCAGCATCATCGGCGGCGACACCGTCGATCACGGGCTGTGGGTGGCGTTCTGGTTCTTCCTGGCCCAACTGAACTTCGTGCTGGGCGCGATCAACCTGGTGCCGCTGCTGCCGTTCGACGGCGGGCACATCGCGATCGCGGTGTACGAGAAGATCCGCAACAGCATCCGGGCCGCGCGCGGCAAGGTGGCCGCCGCCCCGGTCAACTACCTCAAGCTCATGCCCGCCACGTACGTAGTGTTGGTGGTGGTGGTCGGCTACATGCTGCTCACCGTCACCGCCGACCTGGTCAACCCGATCAGGCTCTTCCAGTAGGAGATTCCGATGACCGTCGGTCTGGGTATGCCGGCCGCTCCGGCACCCACGCTGGCCCCGCGCCGCCGCACCCGCCAGCTCATGGTGGGCGACGTCGGGGTGGGCAGCGACCATCCGATCTCGGTGCAGTCCATGTGCACCACCAAGACCCACGACGTCAACGCCACCCTGCAGCAGATCGCCGAGCTCACCGCCGCCGGTTGCGACATCGTGCGGGTGGCCTGCCCGCGCCAGGAGGACGCCGACGCGCTCGCCGAAATCGTCCGGCACAGCCAGATCCCGGTGATCGCCGACATCCACTTCCAGCCGCGCTACATCTTCGCCGCGATCGACGCCGGCTGCGCGGCGGTGCGGGTGAACCCGGGCAACATCAAGGAGTTCGACGGCCGGGTCGCCGAGGTCGCCAAGGCGGCCGCCGAGGCGGACATCCCGATCCGCATCGGGGTCAACGCCGGCTCGCTGGACAAGCGGTTCCTGGCCAAGTACGGCAAGGCCACCCCCGAGGCGCTCGTCGAGTCGGCGCTGTGGGAGGCCTCGCTGTTCGAGGAGCACGGCTTCGGCAACATCAAGATCAGCGTCAAGCACACCGACCCGGTGGTGATGGTGCAGGCCTACGAGATGCTCGCCGAGCGCTGCGACTACCCGCTGCACCTCGGCGTCACCGAGGCCGGGCCGGCGTTCCAGGGCACCATCAAGTCGGCGGTCGCCTTCGGCGCGCTGCTGTCGCGCGGGATCGGCGACACCATCCGGGTGTCGCTGTCGGCGCCGCCGATCGAGGAGGTCAAGGTCGGCAACCAGATCCTCGAGGCGCTCAACCTGCGGCCGCGCGGGCTGGAGATCGTGTCCTGTCCGTCCTGCGGGCGTGCCCAGGTCGACGTGTACACGCTGGCCAACGAGGTCTCCGCCGGGCTGCAGGGGCTCGACGTGCCGCTGCGGGTGGCGGTGATGGGCTGCGTGGTCAACGGGCCGGGCGAGGCCCGGGAGGCCGACCTCGGCGTGGCGTCCGGCAACGGCAAGGGCCAGATCTTCGTCAAGGGCGAGGTGATCAAGACCGTGCCGGAGTCGCAGATCGTCGAGACGCTGATCGAGGAGGCCATGCGGCTGGCCGAGGCGGCGCGCGGCGAAGACGGCAGCGGTTCGCCCGTGGTGACCGTAAGCTGAACCTGGCCCTGTGATCGGGGTCACCGCCCCGGGTTGAGAGAGCATCAGCATGTCGGCACCGCCCCTGTTCCGCCGCACCGGTGAACGACGGGTCACGGTGGTGCGCGATGCGGCCGCGGTGCGCGCGGTGTGCGACCGCGACCCGGTCGGGTCCTGCATGGTGGCCGCCCGGGTGGCCGAGGCCGGGGTGGAGCCCGCCGCGATCGGCGGCGAGCTGTGGACCCTCGGCCGGCCCACCGAGTCGTTGTGCTACGCCGGGCCGAACATCATTCCGCTGTGCGGCGGCCGGGCGGACCTGCACGCCTTCGCCGAGCAGGCGCTGAGCCGGCCGCGCCGGTGCTCCTCGCTGGTCGGCCGCGCCGAACTCGTGCTGCCGATGTGGCAGCGGCTGCAGGCCGGCTGGGGGCCGGCCCGCGACGTCCGGGCCGAACAGCCGCTGATGGCGCTGTCCGGTCCGCCGGCCTGCCCGACCGATCCCGCGGTGCGACAGGTGCGGATGGACGAGCTCGACGCCTACCTCGTCGCCGCGGTCGACATGTTCATCGGCGAGGTGGGGGTGGACCCGCGCGCCGGCGACGGCGGCCGGGCCTACCGGCGCCGGGTGGCGTCGTTGATCGCCGCCGGCCGGGCCTGGGCCCGGTTCGAGCGCGGCGAGGTGGTGTTCAAGGCCGAGGTCGGTGCGCAGTCCCCGGCGGTCGGGCAGATCCAGGGCGTGTGGGTGCACCCGGAGTGGCGGGGCCGCGGGCTCGGCGCGGCCGGCACCGCCACCGTCGCCGACGCGGTGGTGCGCGGCGGCCGGATCGCCAGCCTGTACGTGAACAGCTACAACACCGTCGCCCGGGCCACCTACGCGCGGGTGGGGTTCCACCGGGTGGGCACCTTCGCCACCGTACTGCTCGATTGACGCCGCGATCGGCCTTAGGCTGGCGGAATGAACGATCCGGACCGGAAAGTCGACCGCCGTGAGATCGCCGACGCGCTGGTGCGCGCGCTGGAGCGACGTCACGAAATCCTGGACGCCATCGTCGATTCCGACGACACCGACTCCGCGCTGAACAAGATCGTCAAGCTGCTGGGCACCTCCGAGGCCGGTGCCCGGGCGGTGCTGGGGCTGTCGTTCGACCGGCTCACCCGCGACTCGCGCCGGCGTATCGCCCGCGAGCTCGACGACCTCAACGCCGAACTGAGCTTCACCCTCGGCGAGCGGCCCGCCGCGTCGGGGGAGCAGCTGCAGCTGCGGCCCTTCGACCCGGCCGCCGACCGGGACATCTTCGCCGCCCGCACCGCCGACGTCGGCACGGCCGGCGACGGCTCCGGCGCGCCGCCCGGGGACCTCGACGAGGAGATCCGGGCCGCACAGCGGCGGATGGCCGACGAGGAGGCGGCCTGGCTGGTCGCCGTCGCCGACGGCCGCAAGGTGGGCATGGTGTTCGGCGAGCTCGCCGACGGCGAGGTCAACGTGCGGATCTGGATCCACCCGGACCACCGCCGCAAGGGGTACGGCACCGCCGCGCTGCGCCGCTCCCGCTCGGAGATGGCCGCGTACTTCCCGGCGGTGCCGCTGGTGGTGCGGGCCCCGGCGGCCGGCACCCGCTAGGCACGGGTGCCCCCGGTCACGGGGGCGTCACGGCCCGGTCACGGTGCGCCTCCCCGGGATCACACCGTCACGCCCATAACATCGGCCTCAATGGTCACAAAAACCTCAGTTGTCGCGTGGGCGTCCCGGGTGGTGGCGATCGTGGCGGCGGCCGGCACGATCGCCGCGCTGAGTGCCTGCACCCCCCGCCCGGACGGGCCGGAGCCCGCCGCCGAACGGTTCTTCGCCGCGCTGGCCGCCGGCGACACCACCGCGGCGGCCGAGCTGACCGACCGGCCCGGCGAGGCGCGCACCGCGCTCAACGAGGCCTGGGCGGGGCTGCAGGCCACCGGGCTGGACGCCCGGATCACCGGGTCGAAGTACACGCTGGACACCGGCAGCGTCGGCTACCGCTACACCTGGCACCTGCCCAGGGACCGCACCTGGAGCTACGACGGCCGGCTGGCCATGGTGCGCGACGAGGGCCGCTGGCGGGTGCGCTGGACCACCACCAACCTGCACCCGCGGCTGGGGGAGAACCAGACCTTCGCGCTGCGCGCCGACCCGCCGCCGCGCGCCTCGGTCAACGAGCGCGGCGGCACCCCGGTGCTGCAGCCCGGCTACCTCTACCACTACGCGCTCGACGCCCGCGCCGCCGGGCCGGAGCTCATCCGCACCGCCCACGCGGTCGTCGACGCGCTGCGCCCGTTCGCCGGCGTCCTCGACCCGGACACCCTCGACCCGCAGGTGCTGGCCGAGCGGGCCAGCTCGGCGGCCGGTGCGCTGAGCCTGATCACGCTGCACCCGCGTGACCACGAGCCGGTGGCGGCGGCTATCGGCGGGCTGCCCGGGGTGGTCGTCACCCCGCAGGCCGAGCTGCTGCCCACCGACGAGTCGTTCGCCCCGGCCGTGCTCAGCGAGATCAAGAAGGCGGTGCAGGACGACCTCGACGGCCAGGCCGGCTGGCGGGTGGTCACCGTCAACCAGAACGGCGTCGAGGTCGACGTGCTCACCGAGGCGCCCGGCCGGCCCGCCCCGTCGATCACCGTCAGCCTCGACCGCACCGTGCAGAACGCCGCGCAGGGTGCCGTCGACTCCGTGGCCAGGCAGGCGATGATCGTGGCGATCAAGCCGTCGACCGGCGAGATCCTGGCGGTGGCGCAGAACGCGGCGGCCGACGCCGAGGGCCCGATCGCCACCATGGGCCTGTACCCGCCCGGATCGACGTTCAAGATCATCACCGCCGGCGCGGCCATCGACCGCGACCTGGCCACCCCGAACACGCTGCTGGGCTGCCCCGGCAAGCTCGACATCGGCCACCGCACGGTGCCCAACTACGGCGGTTTCGACCTGGGCACCGTGCCGCTGTCGCGGGCGTTCGCGAGCTCGTGCAACACCACCTTCGCCGAACTGGCCAGCCGGATGCCGCCGCGCGGGCTGTCGGCGGCCGCACTCCAGTACGGGCTGGGCACCGACTTCGAGATCGAGGGGCTGCCCACCGTCACCGGCTCGGTGCCGCCGACGGTCGACCTGGCCGAACTCGTCGAGGACGGCTTCGGCCAGGGCAAGGTGCTGGCCAGCCCGTTCGGCATGGCGCTGGTCGCCGCCACCGTGGCGGCCGGGCGTACCCCGGTGCCCCGGCTCATCGAGGGCCGCCGGACCGTGGTCAACGGCGAGCTGCCGCCGGTCAGCCCGAAGGCCGTCGACGGGCTGCGGCCGATGATGCGGCTGGTGGTCACCAACGGCACCGCCGAGCCGCTGCAGGGCGCCGGCGACGTGCGCGGCAAGACCGGGGAGGCCGAGTTTGCCGGCGGGTCGCACTCCTGGTTCGCCGGCTACCGCGGCGACCTGGCGTTCGCCGCGCTGATCGTCGGCGGCGGCAGTTCGGAGTACGCGGTGCGCATGGTGCGCCGGATGCTCGACGCGCTGCCGCCCGACTACCTGGCCTGACGCCGGTAACCTGGCAGCCATGACGGGTCTGGATCCGGCGACGCAGTCCGAGCCGGCGCTGCGGATCTCCGATGCGGACCGCAACGGCACGCTGCGCCGGCTGCACAACGCCGTCGCGCTCGGGCTGATCGACATCGAGGAGTTCGAGCAGCGCTCGGCGGCGGTGTCGCGGGCCCGGCTGCGCGAGGACCTCGACGCGCTGGTCGGCGACCTGCCCGGCCCGGGCGCCATCGTCACCTCGGCGGCCGACCGGGTCGAGTTGCGCGGTGTGCTGAGCCCGCTGAGGCGGCACGGCGAGTGGGTGGTGCCGACCCGGCTGGCCCTGGTGCGCCGGATCGGCTCGGTGGACCTCGACCTGACCCGTGCCCGGTTCGCCGGGCCGATCGTGGTGATCGAGCTCGACGTGCGGTTCGGCTCGGTGGACGTGCGGCTGCCCGACGGGGCGAGCGCCTCGATCGACGACGTCGAGGTCAACGTCGGCAGTGCCCGCGACCACCGCCGCGACGCGCCGGCCGAGGGCCGGCCGCACGTGGTGTTCACCGGCTCGATCCTGTGCGGGTCGCTGGAGATCCGCGGGCCGCGCCAGGGGCTGCTCAAGCGGCTGCGCGGCCGCGGCTAGCGGCGCTGCAGCACCGCGAAGGACAGCGTGGCCCGGGCGGCGAGCCGGTCCCGCGCCACGTCGACGACGTCCACGGTGGTCACGATCAGCCGGCGGCCCGCCCGCAGCAGCGTCGCCTCGGCGCGCGCCGGGCCGGTCAGCACCGGGGCCAGGAAGTGGATGGTCATGTCGGCGGTGGTGACGTCCTGGTCGGCCCCGACGTGCCGGCCGGCCAGCCGGCCCGCCGCGATGTCGATCAGGGTGGCCACCAGCCCGCCCTGCAGCGCCCCGCGCACATTGGCCAGATCGGGGCGGTTGGCCAGCTCCATCACCACCCGGTCGTCGGCCACCACGACGTCGCGGCAGTCCAGCCGGTGCAGCAGATGGTCCGGGTCGGCGAGGGTGGGCCGGGGCTCGGTGCGCATGCCCCACAGGCTAACATCGACGTTCTCCGAAAAAGAGATCATCATTCTCCGACTACGCTGGCGGTATGCCTGTTCGCTCCGCGCTTCGCCCCGGTGTGCTGTCCCCGACCCGTCCGGTGCCCAAGTCCATCCCGCGCCCGGAGTACGCGTGGAAGCCGACCGCCGACGAGGGGCACGAGCCCTGGGTGCAGACCCCCGAGGTGATCGAGAAGATGCGCATCGCCGGGCGCATCGCCGCCGGCGCGCTGGCCGAGGCGGGCAAGGCGGTCGCCCCCGGGGTGACCACCGACGAGCTCGACCGCATCGCCCACGAGTACATGTGCGACCACGGCGCCTACCCGTCGACGCTCGGCTACAAGGGCTTTCCGAAGTCCTGCTGCACCTCGCTGAACGAGGTGATCTGCCACGGCATCCCGGACTCGACCGTGATCGAGGACGGCGACATCGTCAACATCGACGTGACCGCCTACATCCACGGCGTGCACGGCGACACCAACGCCACCTTCCTGGCCGGTGACGTCGCCGAGGAGCACCGGTTGCTCGTGGAGCGCACCCGGGAGGCGATGATGCGCGCGATCAAGGCCGTCAAGCCGGGCCGGTCGCTGTCGGTCATCGGCCGGGTCATCGAGTCGTACGCGAACCGCTTCGGCTACAACGTGGTCCGCGACTTCACCGGCCACGGCATCGGGACCACCTTCCACAACGGGCTGGTGGTGCTGCACTACGACCAGCCCTCGGTCACCACGGTGATGGAACCGGGCATGACCTTCACCATCGAGCCGATGATCAACCTCGGGTCGCTGGACTACGAGATCTGGGACGACGGCTGGACCGTGGTCACCAAGGACCGCAAGTGGACGGCGCAGTTCGAGCACACCCTGGTGGTCACCGAGGACGGCGCCGAGATCCTCACCCTGGCGTGAGGGGCGCGCTGCTGGTCGCCGGCACCACCTCCGACGCCGGCAAGTCCATGGTGGTGGCCGGGCTGTGCCGGCTGCTGGCCCGCCGCGGCGTGCGGGTGGCGCCGTTCAAGGCGCAGAACATGTCCAACAACTCCGCGGTCACCGTGGAGGGCGGCGAGATCGGCCGCGCCCAGGCCATGCAGGCCCGCGCGGCCGGGCTGGCGCCCAGCGTCCGCTTCAACCCGGTCCTGCTCAAACCCGGCAGCGACCGCACCTCGCAACTGGTGCTGCGCGGCCGGGTCGCCGGGTCGGTGCGCGCCGGCGACTACTTCACCCACCGGGAGCGGTTGGCCGCCGTCGTCGCCGACGAACTCGCCTCGCTGCGAAGCGAATTCGACGTCGTGCTGTGCGAGGGCGCGGGCTCGCCGGCCGAGATCAACCTGCGGGCAACCGATCTGGCCAACCTGGGGCTGGCGCGGGCGGCGGATCTGCCGGTGCTGCTGGTCGGCGACATCGACCGCGGCGGGCTGCTGGCGCACTTCTTCGGCACCGTGGCGATCCTCGCACCCGAGGACCAGCGCCACCTCGCGGGCTTTCTGGTCAACAAGTTCCGCGGCGACCCGGCGCTGCTGGAACCCGGCCTGCGCGAGTTGCACCGGCGCACCGGCCGGCCCACCTACGGGGTGGTGCCGTACGCCGACGAGCTGTGGCTGGACACCGAGGACTCGGTGTCGGTGGTGGCCGGCGCGACCGTGGGCCGGCCGCAGCCGGCGCGCGGCGGCGAGACGCTGACCGTCGCGGCGGTGCGCTTCCCGCGCATCTCCAACTCCACCGACGTCGAGGCGCTGGCGTGCGAACCGGGCGTGCTGGTGCGCTGGGCCGCCCACCCGGCCGACCTGGCCGACGCCGACCTGGTGGTGCTGCCCGGCAGCAAGGCCACCGTCGCCGACCTGGCCTGGCTGCGGGAGCGCGGCCTGGCCGAGGCGGTCACCGCGCACGCCGCGGCCGGCCGGCCGGTGCTCGGCGTGTGCGGCGGCTTCCAGATGCTGTGCCGGCGCATCGCGGACGACGTGGAGACCCGCGTCGGCACCGTGGACGGCCTGGGCCTGCTCGACGCCGACATCGCCTTCGCCCCGGACAAGACGCTGCGCCACCACACCGAGCCCTGGTACGGCTACGAGATCCACCACGGCCGGGTGGTGCGCTGCGCCGCCGACGACTGGGCCGGGGTCGGGCACCGCGCCGGGGCGGTGTACGGCACCCACTGGCACGGTCTGCTGGACAACGACGCGCTGCGCCGGGACTGGCTGGCCGAGGTGGCCGCCGCGGCCGGCCGGCACGGCTTCGTGGTCGCCGACGACGTGAACGTGTCCGCCCGCCGGGACGCCCAACTCGACCTGATGGCAGACCTGCTGGCCGAACACGTCGATCTCGACGCGGTGTTCGCGCTCATCGCCGACGGTGTGCCGGACCGGCCGGTCCTGCACACCACGGTGCGCTCCGGGCGAGTGTGCTGACCGGTCCGCGACCCGCCCGCACCGCGATCTTCCGCACCGATCCACTGCCGTCAGCAAAATCTTACCGACGCAATTCTTCCATCGGTGACAGCTGAATCCATGGGGCAGAAGCGATCTCGTGGAAATTGTTAATAACGAAAATTCCGCGGCAAATCGCCACCGGACAGTGGCCGAATCGTTATCGTGATGCGTCGAATCGGCGGCGTGGACACCGAAGGTGGTGGAACGTGGACGTTCGGACGAATGCGGCGCGACTCGGAACCGCAACCCTGGCCCTGGCGCTCGGCCTCGCGGTCGGCACCGGGCAGGCCCCGGCCCGGGCCGAGACGGAGCCCGGCGAGACCCCGGCCGGCGAGGCGGCGGCCGAGGTCGGCACGCCGCCGGACGCCGCGGCGGAATCGCCCGGCGCGGCGTCGAATTCCCCGCGCGGCGGACCTGATTCGAGCGCACCACGGGACGACACCGACGAGCCCGACCCGCTCGACGAGATCCCCGCCGGCGAGCTCGACGAGCCCCGGGACGGCACGGACCGCGACGAGCCCCCGGACGGCACCGACCTCGACGAGCCGGCGCCGCAGCTCGACGACCCCGAGCCGGCGGACCTCGCGCCGCAACCCGAACCCGACGCCGACACCGACGCCGGGGGCGCACCGGCCGGCCCCGAACCCGCACCGCGCGACCCGGGGGTGACCGTGGCCGTACCGGCCCGGACGGCCGGCGCCGAATCCGGCACCGACGGCGGTGGTCTCGTCGACGCCGGTGGCCAGGTGCCGATCCTGACCCCCGGGGTGGTCGAATCCGGCTCCGAGCCCGGCGAGGGGGACCAGGTGCCCGACGAACCGCCTTCGGGCGGCCCGTCTTCCGGCACCGTCGAGCTCGGCGGTGGCGGCGGCTGGTCGCCGATCGCCGAACTGGTGGCGCTGCCGGTGCGGATCGTGACCGGGGTGCTCGGCCTGCTCGGGTTCGCGCCGGCCGCCGCCCTGCCGGCACCCGGCCTGCCCGCGAATCCGCTCGGCTCCCTGCTGGAATTCGTGTTCGTCGCGCTGCGGCGGGTGCAGAGCCTGCTGTTCAACGCCGCCCCGACCGCAGTGGTCAAGGTCGGCGAACCCGGACCGGACGGGGTGGTGACCGGGACGGTCGTCGGCTTCGATCCGGACGGCGACCCGCTGGAGTACCGGATCGTGGCGGGCCCGTCGCGCGGCAGCGTGACCATCGACGCCCACGGCAACTTCACCTACACCCCGGACGGCCTGGTCTCCGCGGACAGTTTCCGGATCGCGGTGATCGACAAGGGATTCCACCTGCACGGCCTGCTCGGCTGGCTGCGCCCCGGCGGCGGCCACAGCACCGTGGTGACGGTGCAGGTCGTCAACGACACCCCGGCGCTGGTGGAGGTCACCCGGCAGGTGGACCACACCACCGGTGTGGTCACCGCGACGGTGCGGCTCACCGACCGGGACGGCCGGCCGGTGGCCGGGGTGTCCGTGCTGGGGCCGGACCCCGAACTCGGCACCGTCGAGCTCGTCGCGCTCGACGACGCGGGGCTGTTCGAGTGGCGGTTCGTGCCGCGGCCGGAGGCCCGTACCGGCGCCGGCCCGGACGACGTCGCGGTCTTCACCCTGGTCGCCATGCACGGCGGCCGCCCGTATCCGCTGACGCTGCAGGCGCCGATCGTGCCCGACGACGGTCCGGTCGGCTACCTGGAGACCACCATCGTCAACCTGAACAACCCGATCGACGTGGTGCCGCTGCCCGACGGCTATCTGGTGCTGGTGCCCGAACCCGTGCAGCTGCACGTGAGCCCGGACCTGGTCCTGACGCCGACCGAGCTCACCCTGATCCCGGATTACGTGGTGCCGGCCCCGCAGCCGATGGTCGTCACCGTGACCGGTGAGCTGACGATCACCAGCGGCGTCGGCCTCACCCCGGTCGGCGTGCGGGTCGAGGAACCGATCACCGGCGTCGCCCGGATCGGCGACAGCTACCTGGTGTCCGGCCGCACCGGGCTGCGGCTGATGGGCGTGGAGGATCTCGGCGGCGTGATCGACATCCCGGTCGGCGGCGACGAGGTCACCACGATCTGGCAGACCGGCGCCGACACCGTCGCCGCGGCCGGCAGGCACGCGGTGAGCTCGCTGATGGTGCTGTTCGACCTCACCCTGGGGGCGCGCGGCGTCGCCGCCGCCACCACCGGGGCGCACGCCGAGGTGCTCGGCACCGTCGACTTCGGCGACGCCGAGGTCGGGCACCTCGTCGGCGGTCCGGGCTGGCTGGCGGTCTCGGTGACCGGGGCCGACACCACCGAGGTGGTGTTCATCGACACCGTGACCGACTGGGGCGAGCCGATCTTCGAGGCCGGCGCCACCATCGAGGTGGCCGGCGAAGTGGCCGGCATGGCCGTCAGCCCGGACGGCGGGACGCTCTACATCCTGGAGCGCTCCGGCACGCTGTCGGTCCACCGCGTGTTCACCGATTACGACCAGCCCTGGCCCGGGCTGATGGGCACCGTGTCCATCGACGGCGCCGGCCGGGTGACCGCGCTGTCGGACCGGGTCATCGCCGTCACCGACACCGCGGCCGGCACGGTGCGGATCATCGAGCTCGACCCGTACTGGTGGGGCTGATTGGCCACCCGTCCGAAACCACCCCGCCGCCCGGAGGCCCGGCGGTACGGTGGCGGGGTGCCGACCACGATGACCACCATCGACGGCTTCCCGGTCGCGGTCGAGGTCGGCGGTCCCGAACGCGCGACCGACACGTCCGCCGTGGTGCTGCTGGCAGCGGCCGGCCTGCCGCCGGCCGCCTACGACACGCTGTGCCGCCGCCTGCACACCGCCGCGCTGCGCACGGTGGTGATCGGCGCCGACGACCGGCTGACGGCGAAGGCGGCCGTCGCGCTGCTCGACGAGTTGGGGGTGAAATGGTCGGTGGTGGTGGGGGACCGGGCCGGCGGCGCGCTGGCCTGGGAGCTGGCCGCCACCCGCGCCGACCGGTTCACCGGGCTGGTCGCCGTCGACGCCGGCCATCCCCGGGTGCCCGATCTGCACGGGACGGTGCGCGACGCGCACTGCCCGCCGGTGGAGATCGACACCACCGTGCTGACCGGCAGCGCGGCCGCCCACAGCCTCGCCCGGGCCAGCGGGCGCTGGGTCTACGGCGACTACCGGGTGGTGGAACTGCCGCGCCGGCGCACCGGCCCGCAGCTCACCGCCCAGCTCGCCGCCGAGATCGTGTTGCGCACCAGCACCTGGTGAGCTACCAGCGCACCAGCCGGAACGGGTAGACGAAGGCGCCGCCGGGCGCGCCGTCGCAGCCGACGGCGAACGACGAGGTCAACGTGCCCTCCAGAGTGACGGCGTCCCAGGTGTACTCGTCGCGGGTCGGGATCACCGGGCCGTAGTAGACGTTGCCGCAGCGCAGCCCGTCCGGCACGTCGACGACCATGGTGTAGCGGCCGTCGACCAGGTGCGCCTCGCCGATGTAGCCGTAGGCCTTGGCGATCGGTTCCGGGATCGCGGTGATCGACACGCAGTTCTCCCGCACCGGCACGCAGTTCGACACCGCCCATTTCCAGGTGTGGAAGTCGTAGCGGTCCGGGATCTCCAACTGGTAGTTGGCGTAGAACGGTTCGGCGCGGCCGTGCGCCGGCCCGACCAGACCCAGCGCGGCCAGCACCGCCGCCAGCAGCAAACCCGTCCTCGACCCGGGGCTCGTCCTCATCGTCGTGTCCCTCGTCCTCACCGCTACATGTGTGCGCCGCCGTCGACCCGCACCTCGGCGCCGGTGACGAAGGAGGCGTCGTCGCAGCCGAGCATCGCCACCACCCCGGCCACCGCATCCGGGGCGGCGAACGCGGCACCGTCGGGCAGCGGCAGCATCGGCGCCATCTTGCCGAACAGGTCGAAGTCGGCGTCCTCGGGCAGGCCCGGGCCCACGTTCTGGCCCGACCGGCCGGACCCGTCGGTCATGCCGGAGGAGATCGAACCCGGCTGCACGCAGTTGAACCGGATGCCGGCCTTGGCGAACTCCATCGCCCAGGTGTGCGTCATCGACAGCACCCCGCCCTTGGAGGCGGCGTAGGCCGCCATGTACGGGTGGGCGAAGTGCGCGGAGGTCGAGCTGAAGTTCACCACCGCCGGGCCGCGGCCCTGCTGCAGCGCACCGATCGCCTCCCGGGTGACCAGGAAGGTGCCGATCAGGTTCACCCGCAGCACCTGCTCGAACTCGGCCAGGGTGGTCCGGGCCAGATGCGCCGAGCGCAGAATGCCCGCGGCGTTGACCAGGGTGTCCAGGCCGCCGAGCCACGCCACCGCCTCGGCCACCCCGGCCCGCACCGACGCCTCGTCGCCCACGTCCATCACCACCGTGTGCAACCGGTCGCCGTCGGCGCCGGCCTTCGCCACGGTGTCGGCCAGCCCGGTCGGGCTGATGTCGGCCGCCGCCACCGTCCCGCCCTCGGCGAGAATCCGCAGCACACAGGCCTGGCCGATCCCCGAACCGGCACCGGTGATCAACGTCCGCCGCCCCTGGTAACGCGAACTCGGCGCGGTCGCTCCTGCCACGGTTGAATCACTCCTCTCGGCGCCTCCGGCGATACCCGCGCACTACGTTCCCGCCGCACCGGCCGCGGCCGCCCCGCCCCGTCCCGATGGGTGGGACACCGGGTGCCGTCCGCACGGGCGGGCTGTCACCGTCTTGTCGAATCGGGCGATCCACATCACGGAGGTTTGTGCACCACATGGCGAACGAGGCCGGTACCGGACCGGACCGGTGGTCCAGCGGGATCAGTCTCGGCCGTGGCAGCAAGCCGATG
>NZ_CALDGS010000135.1 GCF_937941905.1 uncultured Mycolicibacterium sp.
GGTCCGGCCACCGGCGCCACCACCACCGCCGGCCCGGCCGGTACGGGGGTCTGCGGCTGCGGTTCGGTCCGCTCCGGCGCGGGTTCGGCCGGGGGCCGCGGGGGCTGCGCGCCGTCGTCCGCCGGGCTCGTCCACCGGTGCACGTCGCCGGGTCGGGCACCGACGCCGGGGGCGTGGTCGCGCGCCGTCCGCACCGGCCGGTCGCCGTCCCGGTCGACCGCCGACCGCGGCCCGGGCCGCCGGCGCGGCGCGCCGTCGGTGTCGGCCTCCTCGGTGTCGGCATCGGCGGTGCCGGGGCCGGCCGTCACCCGGGTCCCGTGCCGCGCCGGCGCCTCCTTGCGGTAGCCGCGGTGCCCGATCCGGTCGGTCGCGTCCCCACGCGTCGACGACGACGTCGCGGTGGCCGATTCCGCCCCGCCGGAGCCGGCTCCCGGGTCCGCGGCCGCCACGCCCGCGCCGGCGAGCACCGCCGACCCGATGCCGAGGGCGACCGCGAGCCCCCCGATCCCGTACGACATGCGTCTCCGTTCCTCCCTGGTAGTGCGACGGCCACACTTTATTGACGCGTGTGAAATTTCAGGACGGGTTTCGGCGAACCGGCCGTTTCCGGCCCGCCGCGGCGGGGTCCGGCCTGGGTAGGCTGGCGGTCATGAACAGCGTCGTCGTCCTGTTGGTCCTGGTGGCGATCGCCGCGATCGGCTACGCCCTGTACACCTCGTCGCAGGCCTCCGGGGCGCGGGCGGCCGAGGCGCTGGAGGACGCCAAGGCCGAGGCGCGCCGACTCGTCGAGCGACTCGGCGGTCAGGTGTACGCCCTGACCGGCACCGACGAGGCGTCCAAGCAGGCCCTGGCCGACGCCGCCGAGCGCTACACCGCAGCGTCGTCGCAGATCGAGCAGGCGCGCACCGTCAAGCAGGCGCTGCTGGCCAAGGAGAGCGCGCTGGAGGGGCTGTACTACGTGCGGGCGGCGCGTACCGCGATGGGCATGGACCCCGGCCCGGAACTGGAGGCGCTGGCCGGGCAGCGGGCCGCGGGCAGCGTCACCGAGCACCGCTCGGTGCCGTTCGAGGGCCGCGCGATCGAGGCCTCCCCCACCCCGTCGGAGCGCACCCCGAACTACTTCCCGGGCGGCCGGGTGGCCGGCCGGCCGGTGCCGGCGGGCTGGTACTCCGAACCGTGGTGGAAGCCCGCCCTGGTAGCCGGGGCCTGGGGGCTGGGCTCGATGATGCTGTTCAACGCGCTGTTCTCCGGCATGGCCGGCACCGCCTACGCCCAGGGCTTCGAGCAGGGCTTCGACCAGGGGCTCGACGCCGGCTCCGATGCGGGCCCCGATGCCGACACCGGCTGGGACGGCGGGGACGCCGGCGGCTGGGATTTCGGCGGCGACTTCGGGGGTGATTTCGGGGGCGACTTCGGGGGCTTCTGATCCGCCTAGAGCCGGCTCTCCAGTCGCGCCGACACCCCGGCCTCCTGCAGATCGAGCCGCTCCAGCATGGCCCGCACCGCCTCGTCGGCCACCAGCGACCGGTCCCGGGCGGCCACCAGCGCGGCGCGCTGGGCCCGCAGCACCTCCCGGTAGGCCGCCGAGAACGCCTCGGCGCGCGCGGTGTGCTCCTCCGGGTCGGGCATCTCGTCGACGTCCTGGGACAGCCGGGCGATGGTGTCACGGATGCTGGTGAGGGTGGACGTGTCCAGGCCCTCCGGCGGGTCGGCGATGAACCGGCCGAGCGTCTCCTGGGCGGCGCTGCGCACGATGTCCTGCGCCTTGGCGGTCTCGGCGGCCTCCACCGCGGCGTCGACGTCCGAGGAGGTACCGAGCCGGCGGATCAGCGGCGGCAGCGTCCAGCCCTGCAGCAGCAGGGTGCCCACGCTCACCACGAACGCGATCGCCTGGATGGTGGCGCGCTCCGGGAACGGCTCCCCGGCCGCGGTCAGCACCGGGATGCCGGACGCGGCGGCCAGCGTGACTACGCCGCGCATGCCGGTCCAGGAGACCACCACGTTCTCCCGCCAGGTCAGCTGCCGGTCCATCGGCGACGCGCCGGACCCGGAACCCGACCGCGCCACCCGCCGCCACAGCACCGCCCGGCCGAACATCAGGAACACGAACAGCGGCCGCACCGCGAGCACCACCACCAGCACCACCAGCGACCCGGCCGCCACCTCGACCAGTGACTCGTGCGCCTCGTGCAGGTCCTCCAGCACGAACCGCAGCTGCAGGCCGATGTAGGCGAACACGAACGCCTCCAGCGCCACGTCCACCGCGTGCCAGACGTGCCGCTCCTGCAACCGGGTCTGGAACCCCGCCGTCAGCGACCCGTGGCCGGCGACGAAGCCGGCGGCCACCACCGCGAGCACCCCGGAGGCGTGCAGGTGCTCGGCGGTCAGGAAGGCCGCGAACGGCACCATCAGGCCCTGCACCGTCTCCAGCGCCGGGTTGGCCAGCCGGCGCCGGATCCACAGCGTGACCCAGCCCAGCGCGATGCCGAGCAGGGTGCCCACCACCGCGCTGTAGCCGAACAGCAGCACCGGATGATCGGCGAGGAAGCTCTCGGTGCCGGCCACCTGGGTGACCGCGATGGAGAACAGCGCCAGCGCCGCGGCGTCGTTGACCAGGCTCTCGCCGGTCAGGATCGCCATCACCTTGCGCGGCAGGCCGAGCTTGCGGCCCACCGCCACCGCGGTCACCGCGTCCGGCGGGGCCACCACGGCGCCGAGCACCAGGGCGACGCCGAAGGTCAGCGGCCCCACCAGCCAGGACGCCACCGCGGCCACGGCGAACGCGGTGACCACCACCAGCACCACGCCCAGGCCCAGAATCGGGCGGATGTTGCGCAGGAAGGTCGGGAACGAGAATCCCAGCGCCGCCGAGTACAGCAGCGGGGGCAGCACCACCGAGAGCAGCACCTCGGACTCGAGCTCGATGCCCTCGAACCCGGGCAGCATCGACACCAGGATGCCGACGACGACCAGGACCAGGGGCGGCTGCATGCCCTTGCGCTGCGCGAGCGCGGTGACCGCGATCGCGCCGACGACGACCAGGATGAGTTCCACGGGAAGATTCTCCGGTGTCCGGCGGGTCGCGCGCCGCGGGGGTGCGTCACATCACCGCGGTCAGCGCTGGCAGGACGGACACCAGAACACGTTGCGGCCCTCCAGCACGGCGGTGCGGACCGCGGTGCCGCACCACCGGCAGGCCTCACCGGCGCGCCGGTAGACGTAGGTGCGGGGCCGGTCCGGGGCGTAGGACGGGGCGCCGTGGTCGTCCTCGGGCCGCACGGTGTGGATCCGGCCGCGGCGCACCCCGACCCGCATCAGCGCGACCAGGTCGGCCCACATGGCGCCGAAATCGGCCTCATCGAGGCGGATGCCCGGCCGGTACGGGTCGACGCCGTGCCGGAACAGCAGTTCGCTGCGGTAGACGTTGCCGACCCCGGCGATCACCGCCTGGTCCATCAGCAGCGCTCCGATCGGCCGGCGGGACCGGCCGATCCGCCGCCAGGCCCGGGCCGGGTCGGCGTCGCGGCGCAGCGGGTCGGGGCCGAGCCGGGCGACGACGTCGTCGACGTCGGCGGCGGTGATCACCTCGCACACCGTCGGCCCGCGCAGGTCGGTGCCGTACTCAGTGCCGACCATCCGCATCCGCACCTGCCCGACCGGCGCGGGCATCGGCACCGGGGCCTCGGTGAAGGTGCCGTACAGGCCGAGGTGCACGTGCACCACCGGCCCGCCGGCGTAGTGGTGGAACAGGTGCTTGCCCCAGGCGTCGGCCCGGCGCAGCACCCGGCCGTCGACGGTGGCCGCACCGTCGGCGAACCGCCCCTGCGGGCTGGTCACCGCCACCGGGGCGCCGGCGAACCGGCGCTGGTGCAGCCGGGCCAGCCGGTGCAGGGTGTGCCCCTCGGGCACGGTCAGGCAGGCGCGCCGGGAACCGGGGGCGCCTGGTGGGTGCGCTCGTACTCGGCGAGCATGTCGATGCGGCGCTGGTGCCGCTCGGCCTCCGACCACGGGGTCTCGAGGAAGGCGTCGACGATGGCCAGCGCCTCCTCGACGCTGTGCATCCGCCCGCCGATGCCGATCAGCTGGGCGTTGTTGTGCTCGCGGGCCAGCTTCGCGGTCTCCACGCTCCAGGCCAGCGCACAGCGGGCACCGGGCACCTTGTTGGCCGCGATCTGCTCACCGTTGCCGGAGCCGCCGAGCACGATGCCCAGGCTGCCCGGGTCGGCGACGACCCGTTCGGCCGCGGCGATGCAGAACGGCGGGTAGTCGTCGGCGGCGTCGTAGGTGAAGGCGCCGCAGTCCACGGGCTCGTGCCCGTTGGCCCGCAGGTGTTCGATGATCCGCTGCTTGAGTTCGAAGCCGGCGTGGTCGGCACCGAGGTAGACGCGCATGGGACGAAACTGTATCGGCTGCGCGCCCCGTGCCCGCGAGCACTCTCCCGCAACGGGGGCGGGCTCAGCGGTAGAGCGACTCCAGCAGATCCTGGTTGGCGTCCTGCACCACCGCGCGCTTGACCTTCAGCGACGGGGTCAGCTCGCCGCGGTCGATGGACAGGTCGTGGTCCAGCAGCGCCCAGCGCTTGATGGTCTCCCAACGGTTGAGCTCGCCGTTGAGCTGCTCGACGTAGCCGCCGATGAGCTCGCGCACCCGCTCGTCGCGGACCAGCTGCTCGTAGGACATCCCGCGCAGGCCGTGCTCGGCCGCCCAGCCCGCGATGGCCTCCGGGTCCAGGGTGATCAGGGCCACGCAGTACTTGCGGGCCTCGCCGAACACCAGCATGTGGCTGGCGTACGGGCACATCGCCATGAACCGGCCCTCGATCGCCGGCGGCACCACGTACTTGCCGTTGGAGGTCTTGAACATCTCCTTGAGCCGGCCGGTGATCCGCAGGAACCCGTCGGCGTCGAGCTCGCCCTTGTCACCGGTGCGCAGCCAGCCGTCCGGGGTGAACGCCTCGGCGGTCTTGTCCGGCAGGTTGTGGTAGCCCTCCATCACGCACGGCCCGTTGATCTGCACCTCGCCGTCCGCGCCGATGCGCACCCGGTTGCCGTCCAGCGGCCGCCCGACGGTGCCGAGCTTGTAGTCCTCCAGCCGGTTCAGGCAGGCACCCGCGGCGCACTCGGTCAGGCCGTAGCCCTCGAGGATGAGCAGCCCGGCGGCGTGGAACCACTCGGCGATGTCGCGGTTGAGCGGCGCCGACCCGGAGATCATGAACCGGATCCGGCCGCCGAACACCGCGCGGATCCTGCTGAACACCAGCCGGTCGAACAGCGCGTGCGCGATCCGCAGGTGCGGCGGCACCGGCCGCCCGGCCAACCGGCGCCGGTCCACCTCGCGGCCCACCGCGAACGCGGCGTCGGCCAGCTTCTTCTTCAGCCCGTGCTGGCTGGTGACGACCTTGGCGTGGGCCTTCTCGAAGATCCGCGGCGCCGCCCCCATGAAGGTGGGCCGCACCACCGCCATGTTCTCGACGATCTTGTCCACCCGGCCGTCGATGGCGCTGACGAAACCGCAGGCCAGCTGGCCGGAGATCATCACCTTGCCGAAGGCGTGCGCCAGCGGCAGCCACAGCAGGTTGACGTCGTCCTCGCCGACCGCGCCGGTGGCCTTGATGGCGTTGCCCTCGTACACCCAGGCCCGGTGCGGCAGCCGCACGCCCTTGGGCCGCCCGGTGGTGCCGGAGGTGTAGATCAGGGTGGCCAGCGCGTCGCTGGTGATGGTGGCGGCCCGGTCCCGCACCGCCGACGGGTGCCGGGACAGGTGCTCGCGGCCGGCCGCCGCGAGGTCGGCCAACGACATCACCCAGTCGCCGTCCCCGTCGCCGTCGAACAGCACCACCTTCTCCACCTCGGGCAGCTCGGCGCGCCGCTCGGTGAGCTTGGCCAACTGGGCGGCGTCCTCGGCGAAGACGAACCGCGACTGCGAGTCGGCCAGGATATAGGCGGTGTCGGCGGCGTTGGTCGACGGGTAGACGGTGGTGGTGGCGCCCCCGGCGCACATCACCGCCAGGTCGGCGATGATCCACTCGTAGCGGGTGCCGGACGCGATGGCCACCCGCTGCTCGGGTTCCAGTCCCAGCGCGAGCAGCCCCGCCGCGAGCGCCTCGACCTCCTCGGCGGCCTGTTGCCAGGTCACCGAGACCCACTGCCCGCCGGACAGTTTCCGGAACGCCTCGCGCGGCCCGGCGGCCCGGACCCGGTCGTAGAACATCGAGGCGAGGCTGGTGGTCTCGGTGCTGGACCGCTGATTGCTGTCGATGGACATCTCGGCGCTCCGCGTGGTCTCGAGGGACGGGTGTGACTGCAGTCGATCCTGCCGTCCTGCGGCCCCGCGCGGGGCGCTTTCCCCCAATCCGCCGGCGCCGATCCTCGGCGGATCCTCAGTCGAAGGCCGGCGCCTCGGTGCGGGTGCGCTTGAGCTCCCAGAAGTGCGGGAACGAGGCGAACGTCACCGACGCGTCCCACAGCCGGCCGGCCTCCTCGCCGCGCGGGATGCGCGAGAGCACCGGCCCGAAGAACGCCACCCCGTTGACGTGGATGGTCGGGGTGCCGACGTCCTCGCCGACCGGGTCCATGCCCTCGTGGTGGCTCTTGCGCAGCGCCTCGTCGTAGGCGTCGGTGCGGGCGGCGTCGGCCAGGTCGGCGGGCAGGCCGAGCTCGGCGAGCGACTCCCTGATCACCTGATCGAAGTCCTTGTTGCCCTGGTTGTGGATGCGGGTGCCCATGGCGGTGTAGAGCGGGCCGAGGATCTCCGGCCCCTTGGCCTGCTCGGCGGCGATCGCCACCCGCACCGGGCCCCACGCCTTCTGCATCAGCTCCCGGTACTGCTCGGGCAGGTCGCGGCCCTCGTTGAGCACCGCCAGGCTCATCACGTGGAACCGGACCTCGATGTCGCGGACCTGCTCCACCTCGAGGATCCAGCGCGAGGTGATCCACGCCCACGGGCACAGCGGATCGAACCAGAAGTCCGCGACGTTCTTCTCGGCCATCGGGCAGTCCTTCCTGCGATCGGCGTCACTGTCTGCTCGGCACAACTGTCGCACCCCGGTCGCTGATTCCCCGCAGCGGACTAGGGTTGGGCCTCGTGGCGCTTCCGAATCTGACCCGCGAGGCGGCCGCCGAGCGTGCCGCCCTGGTGACCGTCCACAGCTACCGCATCGAACTGGATCTGACCGACGGCCACGGCCGGCCCGGCGAGACGACGTTCCGCTCGGTGACCACCGTCGAGTTCGACGCGCGGCCCGGCGCCGACACCACCCTCGACATCGCCGCCGCGGCGATCCGCCGCGCCACCCTCAACGGCGCCGACATCGACGTGTCCGGCTACGACGAGTCCACCGGGATCCCGCTGACCGGCCTGCAGGCGCACAACGTGGTGGTCGTCGACGCCGACTGCCGCTACTCCAACACCGGCGAGGGCCTGCACCGGTTCGTCGACCCGGTCGACGACGAGGTGTACCTGTACTCGCAGTTCGAGACCGCCGACGCCAAGCGGATGTTCGCCTGCTTCGACCAGCCCGACCTGAAGGCCGCCTTCGACGTCACCGTCACCGCCCCCGCGCACTGGGAGGTGGTGTCCAACGGCGCCCCGGTGACCGTCGAGCAGCGCGACGGGGTCAAGGTCCACACCTTCGCCACCACCCCGCGGATGAGCACCTACCTGGTGGCGCTGGTGGCCGGGCCGTACGCGCGCTGGGACGACCTCTACCGCGACGAGCACGGCGAGATCCCGCTGGGTCTGTTCTGCCGCCGATCGCTGGCGCAGTACATGGACGCCGAGCGGTTGTTCACCGAGACCAAGCAGGGATTCGCCTTCTACCACAAGCACTTCGGGGTGCCGTACGCCTTCGGCAAGTACGACCAGCTGTTCGTGCCGGAGTTCAATGCCGGCGCGATGGAGAACGCCGGAGCGGTGACCTTCCTGGAGGACTACGTGTTCCGCAGCAAGGTCACCCGCGCCTCCTACGAGCGGCGCTGCGAGACGGTGCTGCACGAGATGGCGCACATGTGGTTCGGCGACCTGGTCACCATGCGGTGGTGGGACGACCTGTGGCTCAACGAGTCGTTCGCGACGTTCGCCTCGGTGCTGTGCCAGGCCGAGGCCACCGAGTACACCGAGGCCTGGACCACGTTCGCCAACGTGGAGAAGTCGTGGGCCTACCGCCAGGACCAGCTGCCCTCGACGCACCCGGTGGCCGCCGACATCCCGGACCTGGCCGCGGTGGAGGTGAACTTCGACGGCATCACCTACGCCAAGGGCGCGTCCGTGCTCAAGCAGCTGGTCGCCTACGTGGGGCTGGAGCACTTCCTGGCCGGGCTGCGGGAGTACTTCCGCGAGCACGCCTTCGGCAACGCCACCTTCGACGACCTGCTGGGCGCGCTGGAGAAGGCGTCCGGCCGGGACCTGTCGGACTGGGGCCGGCAGTGGCTGAAGACCACCGGGCTGAACACGCTGCGCGCCGACTTCGACGTCGACGGCGACGGCCGGTTCACCCGGTTCGCGATCACCCAGTCCGGCGCGCAGCCGGGCGCCGGGGAGACCCGGGTGCACCGGCTGGCGGTCGGCGTTTACGACGACGACCCGGCCACCGGCAAACTGGTGCGGGTGCACCGGGTGGAGCTGGACGTCGAGGGCGAGCGCACCGAGGTGCCCGACCTGGTCGGCGTGCCGCGTGGCCGGCTGGTGCTGGTCAACGACGACGACCTGACCTACTGCTCGCTGCGGCTGGATCCGGACTCGCTGGCCACCGCGCTGGAACGGATCGCCGACATCGCCGCTCCGCTGCCGCGCACCCTGGTGTGGTCGGCGGCCTGGGAGATGACCCGCGAGGCCGAGCTGCGGGCCCGCGACTTCGTCGGCCTGGTGGCGCGCGGGGTGCACGCCGAGACCGAGATCGGCGTGGTGCAGCGGCTGCTGCTGCAGGCCCAGACCGCGCTGGGCTCCTACGCCGACCCGCAGTGGGCGCAGCGCGACGGCTGGCCGGAGTTCGCCGACCGGCTGCTGGCGCTGGCCCGCGCCGCCGAGCCGGGCTCGGACCACCAGCTGGCGTTCGTCAACGCGCTGTGCGCCTCGGTGCTGCAGCCGCGGCACACCGAGGTGCTGGCCGCGCTGCTGGAGCGGGATCCGGCCGCGCTGGGGCTGGCGGGCCTGGTGATCGACACCGACCTGCGCTGGCGCATCGTCACCGCGCTGGCCCGCTCGGGGGTGGTGGACGCCGACGGGCCGGCCACCCCGTTCATCGACGCCGAGCTGCAGCGCGACCCCACCGCGGCGGGCCGGCGCAACGCCGCCGCGGCCTCGGCGGCCCGGCCGCAGCCGCAGGTCAAACAGGACGCCTGGACGCAGGTGATCGAGGACGACACGCTGGCCAACATCACCTGCCGGGCGATCGTCGGCGGGATCGTGCAGCCCGGGCAGGCCGAGCTGCTGGCGCCCTACCGGGACCGCTACTTCGCCGCGATCCGCGGGGTGTGGGACCGCCGCTCCAGCGAGGTGGCCCAGACCGTGGTGATCGGGCTGTACCCGTCCTGGGACATCAGCGACGCCGGGCTGGCGGCGGCCGACGCGTTCCTCGCCGACCCGGACGTGCCGCCGCCGCTGCGCCGGCTGGTGCTCGAGGGCCAGGCCGGGGTGGAGCGGGCGCTGCGGGCCCGCCGCTTCGATCAGTCCCCCCGATAGCACGAGCGACCGTGTCCGCGCGCCCGGGCGCGCGGACACGGTCGCTCGCGGAGAACGGGACCCGGTACAGGACTCAGTGCGGGGCGATGCCGGCCGACATCACCCGCACGGCGCTGACCAGGCCGTCGATCAGATCGCCTTCCTTGAACGACGCCACCGCCGCCGACACACCCAGCGGGGCGGCGGTCTCGATGCCGCGGCCCTTCAGGTCGGCGCCGTAGACCACCTCGATGGCCTTCTGGTCCGGCGAGACCGCCAGCAGCACGGCGTTGTTCGGGGTCGGCACCTTGGCCAGGAGCTCGCGGGCGGTGGCCGCGGTGTCCGCGCCCAGCGGGCCGATGTAGACGGCGAAGCGGGCGTGGGCGGCCCGCGAGCCGTACTTCAGCGCGTCGTCGAGCGCGACGAGGTCCTTGGTCGTGAACGGGTAGTCGAACGACGGCACGCTCGCGTCGTTGGCGCGGGAGATCCGGCCGCTGGCCGTGACCGCCCAGCCCTTGGGCAGATCGGCCGGCGCGACGGTCGCAACGTCACCACTTGCCACTGGCGCTGCCTCCAATCGTCAACGTCGCATCGCCGTGGCCACCGTGGCCGTGATCGGCGGGTTCCTCGGCAGCCCAGAGGATCGGCGCGTGGCGCCACGGCTCACCGAGCTTGTAGGACACCGGGCGCGGCTTCTTTCCGCGCATGGCCACCAGGCCGATGACCAGGGTGACCGCTGCTGGGATGACCAGCATCACCAGGAGGTACTGAGCGATACTCACAGCCAAACCGTAGCAGCTGCGGTGATCAGGCCGCGCCCTCACCGAGGTAGCGCACCCAGCTCGGGTGCAGCTCCTTGACCGTGGCCAACAGCCGCCAGTGCGGCCCCTTCGGCGAGGTCGGGGTGGCCCGCAGCGTCCAGCCCAGCTCGCTGAGCAGTCGGTCGGCCTTGCGGTGGTTGCAGGCCGAGCAGGCCGCCACGCAGTTCTCCCAGGAGTGGTCGCCGCCGCGGCTGCGCGGCACCACGTGGTCGACGGTGTCGGCCCGGCCGCCGCAGTAGGCGCAGCGGAAACCGTCGCGGTGCATCAGCGCGGCCCGGGTCAGCGGGATGCGGGCCCGGTACGGCACCCGCACATAGCTGCGCAGCCGGATCACCGACGGCACCGTGATGGTGCGGCTGGCCGAGTGGACGACCGGACCGTTGGGGTCGTCGTGCACGACGTCGGCCTTGCCGCACAGCAGCATGACGATCGCGCGCCGCATGGTCAGCGCGGTGAGCGGCTCGTAGGTGGAGTTCAGCAGCAGGACGCGCCGCCGCCCCCACATCGAGCCCTCGTGCACCGGTTCCACCGAGTGCAGGCGCGCCGTGGAGGGGGCGTAGGTGGTCGCCGAACCTGACGGGTCCTCGACCGCCGAGTGCCGGTGGCCGCGACCCTTCTTTCGCTGCGCCATACGTCCTCCGCCCGACAGTTCACCACGGATCCGGCGTAAACGCACGACAATTCTCGCTGATGAACGCGGGTCGCCCCAAGAGGTGCGCACCCGGGGACAATAGGAGTCGTGACGCAACCCCAGGTGTCGTTCTACGACGAAGTCGGCGGCCACGAGACGTTCCGCGCCATCGTCGCGCGCTTCTACCAGTTGGTGCGCGAGGACGAGATCCTGCGCCCGCTGTATCCGGAGGACGATCTCGACGGCGCCGAGGAGCGGTTGCGCATGTTCCTCGAGCAGTACTGGGGCGGCCCGCGCACCTACTCCGAGCGGCGCGGCCATCCGCGGCTGCGGATGCGGCACGCCCCGTTCCGGATCGGGCCGCTGGAGCGGGACGCCTGGCTACGCTGCATGCACGCCGCGGTGGCCTCGATCGACTCGCGCACCCTCGACGACGCGCACCGCCGGGAGTTGCTGGACTACCTGGAGTCGGCCGCCCAGTTCATGGTCAACTCGCCCTTCTAGCATGCCCGTCGCCGCCGACGCCGACCGCTGGTGGCGGCACGCGGTCTTCTACCAGGTCTATCCGCGCAGCTTCGCCGACAGCGACGGCGACGGGGTGGGTGACCTCGACGGGGTCACCGCGCACCTGGACCACCTCGAGCGACTCGGCGTGGACGCGATCTGGCTCAACCCGGTGATGGTCTCGCCGATGGTCGACCACGGCTACGACGTGACCGACCCGCGCGACGTGGACCCGCTGTTCGGCGGCCCGGCCGCGCTGGACCGGCTGCTCGCCGCGGCCCATGCCCGCGGCATCCGGCTGATCATGGACCTGGTGCCCAACCACACCAGCGACCGCCACCCCTGGTTCTGCGCGGCGCTGGCCGCGCCGCCGCGCAGCCCGGCCCGGGCGCGGTACGTGTTCCGCGACGGCCGCGGCCCGGGCGGGGCGGTGCCGCCGAACAACTGGGTGTCGGTGTTCGGCGGGCCGGCCTGGACCCGGGTCACCGAAGCCGACGGCCGGCCCGGCCAGTGGTACCTGCACCTGTTCGACCCCGCCCAGCCGGACCTGAACTGGGACAACCCCGAGGTGTTCGACGACCTCGCGCACACCCTGCGGTTCTGGCTGGACCGCGGGGTGGACGGGTTCCGCATCGACGTGGCGCACGGCATGGCCAAGCCGCCCGGTCTGCCGGACATGGCCGAACCGGTCGACGGACTGTTCGGCCGGGACCGCGGCGATCCCCGGTTCGACCACGCCGACGTGCATCGGATCCACCGGTTCATCCGCGCGGTGCTCGACGAGTACCCGGGCGCGGTGGCGGTCGGCGAGGTGTGGGTGCACGACAACGCCGCGTTCGCCGCCTACCTGCGCCACGACGAGCTGCACCTGGGCTTCAACTTCCGCCTGGTGCGGGCGCCGTTCGACGCCGACGCGGTGGGCGACGCGATCGCCAACTCGCTGGCCGCCGTGCGACTGGTGGGCGCCACCCCCACCTGGACGCTGGCCAACCACGACGTCCAGCGGGAGGTGACCCGGTACGGCGGCGGGCCGGTGGGGCTGGCGCGGGCCCGGGCGATGGCGCTGGTGTTGCTGGCGCTGCCCGGCGCGGTATTCCTCTACAACGGCGAGGAGCTCGGGCTGCCGAACGTCGAGTTGCCGGACGCCGCCCTGCAGGACCCGGTCTGGGAGCGTTCCGGTCACACCGAGCGGGTCCGCGACGGCTGCCGGGTGCCGCTGCCCTGGGACGGCGACGGGCCCCCGTTCGGGTTCACCACCGGGGTGCCGTGGCTGCCGATGCCGCCGCAGTGGGCGGAGCTGACGGTGCGCCGCCAGCTCGCCGACCCGGGCTCGACGCTGCGCTTCTTCGGCCGCGCCCTGGCGCTGCGCCGCGGCTTCCGGTTCACCGGTGCCGAGGTGCGGTTCGGTGCCGCCCCGCCGGGGGTGCTGGCCTTCGACAGCGACGGCGGGCCGCGCTGCGTGCTGAACACCGGGACCCGCCCGGTGCCGCTACCGGCCGGGACGGTGCTGCTGGCCAGTGCCCCGGTCACCGGGGGCCGGCTGCCGCCGGACGCCGCGGCGTGGCTGGCGCCCTGACCGCGTCGCCGGACGGCGCGTCAGCCGACGAGCAGTGCCGGGCCGCCGCGGTGGCGGTACACCGACCCGAACCGGGCGTCGATACGCAGCCAGGTGCGGGTGGCCCGCACCCGCACCACCTCGTCGTCACCGGCGTCGGGCGGCACGAAACCCATTGCCACCAGGGCGAACACGCACCGCATCGGCACTCCGACGGTGACGTCGCCGGCGCTGACCTCGATGACCTGCTGATCGAGCAGCGAGGCCGGCGGCCGCGCCGCGCCACCGGCCTCCCGGGCCAGCGCTCCCCCGCGCCGGGCCAGGTCGAGCACCGCCCGGGCGGGCACGTCGTCGACGTGGGCGAACCCGCCGTCGGGCGGCAGCGCACCCCGCCAGGCCGAGTCCATCGGGTACCCCGGGTCGACGTGGCCGTCCGGGCCCGGGGCGGCCAGGCCGCGGGCCAGGGTGTCGGCGGCGACGGTCAGATCGACGGGCCGCACCCGGCCGGCCACCGCCCGGCTCGCCAGCACGTCGAATCCGGTTGCCGCCCAGGCGATCACCAGACCGTCGGCACGTTCGCGCAGCCGGACCACCGCGGCCTCGTCCAGGCGCAGCGCCCGTTCGGTGAACACGGCCAGGTCGCGGTGGGTGCCGCCGGAGGTCCACAGCCCGCGCTCGGCGGGCGTCATCGCAGGTAGCGCTGCAGGTATTCGCGCTGGTGCGGGGCGATGCGCACCAGCTTCTGCTCGTTGATGTCGAACGTCGCCAGCTGGGTCCGGGCGATGACGGCGGGCCGGGAGTCCGGGTCGGCCAGCGCCGAGCGCACCTCGTAGCCCAGGGTGAAGTCCACCGCCCGCAGCCGCTCCACCCAGATGGTCACCTGCAGCGGCGAATCCGCAAGGCGCAGCTGCCCTTTGTAGGAGACGTTGACCTCGGCGATGAGCAGCCCGGTGGTGCCGATGGCATCGGCGAACGGCTCCTTGAGGAACGGTACCCGCGACTCCTCCAGGATGGTCACCATCGTCGCGTGGTTGATGTGCTGGTACATGTCGATGTCCGACCAGCGCACCGGCACCGGCGTGACAAATCGTTCGCTCAACCGGATGTCCCCGTTCCACTCGTTCTCGTCATTGCCCGGATCTGTCGCGCCGCCACCGACAGCGTGGCCAGATCCCGTTCCTCGTCGGCGTAGATCTCCTGCAGGGTACGGCGTGCCCGCGCCACCCGCGAACCGTTGGTCGCCTCCCACTCGGCGATCTTCTGCTCGCCGGTCTCGTAGGGTTCGCCGACGGCCATGACATCCAGGCACAGCGCGCGCAGCGAGCCGTAGATGTCGTCGCGCAGCGCCAGCCGTGCCAGCGAGTGCCAGCGGTCGTTGCGGGGCAGCCGCGACACCGCAGTCAGCAGCCCGTCGGTGCCGAGGTAGTCCATCAGCGCGAAGTAGGCGTCGGCCACCTCGGCCGGGTCGCGGTCGATGATGTCGGCGATGTCGATGACGTCGAGCAGGCTGAACTGGTACAGCCCGCCGGCCACGGTGAAGGCCAGCGCCTCGTCGGCGCCGGCGGCGACGAACTGCTCGGTGTCGCGGGTGACGATGGCCTTGTCGTCGCCGCGCAGCCACTCCGACATGCGCGGGGCCAGTTCGGCGACCTTGGCCGCGAACCGGTTGATCTCGGCGCCGACGGCCAGCGGCTGGGGCCGGTAGTTGAGCAGCCAGCGGCTGGCCCGGTCCAGCAGCCGCCGCCAGTCCAGCGTCATCCGGTCGGCCATCGCCACCGCCAGCCGGCCGGTCTCGGCGGCCTCCCGGATCTGGCGCCACACCCGGTTGATCCCGAAGATGGCGTCGGTGGCGACGTAGCTGCGCACCGCGTCGACCGGGCCGACGCCGACGTCCTCGGTGATGCGGTAGACGTAGCTGATGCCGGCGGTGTCGACGACCTCGTTGACCAGCATGGTGGCGACGATCTCGCGGCGCAGCTGGTGCGCGCGGATCGCCTCGGTGTAGCCCCGCAGCGGCTCCGGGAAGTAGTGCGGCAGCCGGGCGGCGAACACCTCCTGGTCGGGCAGTTCGCCGGCCAGCAGCTCGTCCTTGAGGGCGAGCTTGACGTGCGCCATCAGGGTGGCCAGCTCCGGCGAGGTCAGGCCCAGCCCGGCGTCGGCGCGGCGGCGGATCTCCTTGTCGGTCGGCAGCGCCTCCAGTTCCCGGTTCAGGCCGCGGGTCTGCTCGAGCTCGCGGATCATCCGGGCGTGCACCGGCAGCATGATGGCCGCGTTGGCCCGGCTGGTGCCCATCAGGTCGTTCTGGGAGGCGTTGTCCTCCAGCACCATCCGCCCGACCTCGTCGGTCATCGACATCAACAGCCCGGCGCGGTCCTCGGGTCGGATCCGGCCGGCGGCGATCGCCGCGTCGACCAGGATCTTGATGTTCACCTCGTGGTCGGAGCAGTCCACGCCGGCGGAGTTGTCGAGCGCGTCGGTGTTGATCCGGCCGCCGCACAGGTTGAACTCGACCCGGCCCCGTGGAGTGACCCCGAGGTTGCCGCCCTCGCCGATCACCTTGGCGCGCACCTGGTTCGCGTCGACGCGCACCGGGTCGTTGGCGCGGTCGCCGACGTCGGCGTCGGACTCGGCCTCGGCCTTGATGTAGGTGCCGATGCCGCCGTTCCACAACAGGTCGACCGGGGCGCGCAGGATGGCGCGGATCAGGTTGGGCGGGGTGAGTTCGGTGACGTCGTCGGCCAGGCCGAGCGCGGCGCGCACCTGCGGGCTGATCGGGATGGACTTCTGCTGGCGACTGTAGACCCCGCCGCCCTCGCTGATCAGCGACCGGTCGTAGTCGTCCCAGCTGGACCGGGGCAGCTCGAACAGCCGCTTGCGCTCCTGCCAGGACCGGGCGGCGTCCGGGTCGGGGTCGAGGAAGATGTGCCGGTGGTCGAAGGCGGCGACGAGCCGGATGTGCTTGGACAGCAGCATGCCGTTGCCGAACACGTCGCCGCTCATGTCGCCGATGCCGACGACCGTGAAGTCCTGGGTCTGGGTGTCGACGCCCATCTCCCGGAAGTGGCGTTTGACGCTCTCCCAGGCCCCCTTGGCGGTGATGCCCATCGCCTTGTGGTCGTAGCCGACCGAGCCGCCGGAGGCGAAGGCGTCGCCGAGCCAGAAGCCGTAGGAGGCGGCCACCTCGTTGGCGATGTCGGAGAAGGTCGCGGTGCCCTTGTCGGCGGCGACGACGAGGTAGGCGTCGTCGCCGTCGCGGCGCACCACCCCCGGCGGCGGCACCACCCGGCCGGTGGTCCGGTCGACGTTGTCGGTGACGTCGAGCAGGCCGGAGATGAACAGCCGGTAGCAGGCGATGCCCTCGGTGCGCAGCGCGTCGCGGTCGGCGGGCGGGTGTTTGACGACGAAGCCGCCCTTGGCGCCGACCGGCACGATCACCGCGTTCTTGACCGCCTGCGCCTTGACCAGGCCCAGGATCTCGGTGCGGAAGTCCTCGCGGCGGTCGGACCAGCGCAGCCCGCCGCGGGCGACGTGCCCGAACCGCAGGTGCACGCCCTCGACCCGCGGCGAGTAGACCCAGATCTCGAATTTCGGCCGCGGCAGCGGCAGTTCCCGCACCAGCGCGGGATTCAGCTTGAACGACAGCACGTCCCGGGCGCGGGCGGACTGCTCCCGGGTGACGAAGTAGTTGGTGCGCAGCGTGGCCTCGATCAGCGAGGCGAACGCCCGCAGCACCCGGTCCGTGTCGAGGCTGACCAGGGCGTCGATGTCGGCCGCGACGGCCGCGGCGGCGGCCTGGGCGTCGCGGCGCGCCGTGCCGTCGGCCGGGTCGAACACCGCCTCGAACAGTTCGACGAGCGAGCGGGCGGTGTGCGCGTTGTCGTTGAGCACCGTCTCGATGTGCGACTGGCTGTACGGGAATGCGGCCTGGCGCAGGTATTTCGCGTAGGCGCGCAGCACCGCCACCTGCTGCCAGTCCAGCCCGGCGCGCAGCACCAGCTCGTTGAACCGGTCGATCTCGGCGCGGCCGTGCCAGATCGCGACGAGCGCCTCGGTGAACCGGCGGCCCACCTCGGCGCGCTCCGGACCGTCCGGGATCGCCGGGATGCTCTCGTGCGGGCGGACCTTGAACTGGTAGATCCACACCGGCAGTCCGTCGGGGCGGGTGACGGTGAACGGGCGCTCCTCGAGGACCACCACCCCCATCGACTGCAGCATCGGCATGATCCGGCTCAGCGACGCCGACTGGCCGCCGAGGAACCAGGTCAGCTGGCTGGCGCCGCCCTCGTCGCGTTCGCCGAGCACGAGTCGCACGGTGTCGGCGGCGAGCTCCTCGATGACGGCGATGTCGGCAATGGCCTGTTCGGGGCTGACGGCCTGCTGGTAGACCGGCGGGAAGGCGTCGGCGTAGTGCTCGGCGTGGGCCTGGTCGATCGCGCCGCGCCGCGCCGCCCCGAGCAGCCGGTCGCCCCAGGTGCGGGAGACCTCGGTGAGCAGCTCCTGGATGCGCGCCTCGTTGGCCGCCGAGGTGTCCGGCCGCGCCCCGCCGTCCGGCATGCGCACGACGAAATGCACCACGGCCCAGGGTGACTCGCTCACCCTGGCGGTGTAGTCGATGCTGACACCGCCGAGCTCGCGGACCAGGATGTCCTGCATGGTCAGCCGCACCGCGGTGGTGTAGCGGTCGCGCGGCAGGTACACCAGGCAGGACACGAAGTGGGCCAGGTGGTCGGTGCGCAGGAACAGCAGCGCGCGCCGTTGCGAGCCGAGGTCGAGCACCGCGCGGGCCCGCGCCAGCAGCCGTTCGGCCGACAGCGCGAACAGCTCGGCGCGCGGGATGGTCTGCAGGACGTCGGCCAGCAGCCGGGCCGGGTAGCCGGTGTCGCCGGCGCGCTCCAGGGCCCGCTCGACCCGACGTGCCACCAGCGGGATCTCGGTGACGTCGGTGGTGGCCGCGGCGATGCTGAACTGGCCGACGAAGCGGTGCTCGACGACCTCGTCGACGCGGCCGTGCGCGTGTTCGCGCACCGCGACGACGTAGGGATAGGTGCTGTAGCTGAGGTGGCTGGGGATGGTGGCCTGGGCCATCACCAGCAGTTCGCCGGGCTCGGTCAGCGGGGGCAGCGCGTCGCGGCCCTGACGCAGCACGCCGAGCCGGCTGGCCGGCTCGGCGGTGGCGACGCCGTCGCGGATCGCGCAGCGCTGGTAGCCCAGCAGGGTGAGGTTCCCGTCGGCGAACCAGCGCAGCGCCTCGGCGACGTCGGTGTGCTCGGTGCCGGGGAAGCGGTCGGCCGCGCCGGTGCGGATCGCGTCGGCGAGGCCGCGCATGGTGGCGACCAGGGCGTCGGCGTCCTGGGCGACCAGCCGGGCGTCGGCGAGCACCCGCGGCAGCAGCTCGACGGCGGTGTCGACCGCGCGCCGGTCGGCCGTCGGCGCGAGCTGCAGGTGCACCCAGGTCTCGGCGGTGCCGTCACCGTCGGTCTCGGCCCCGCCCCCGTCCGCGGGCCGGGCGCGCAGCAGCCGGCCGTCGCCGTCGCGGGCGACGCGCAGTGCGGGGGTCATGACGGCGGTGTAGGCCACCCCGCAGCGGTGCAGCAGGACGGTCACCGTGTCCAGCGCGGTCGGCAGGTGGTCGGTGACGATCTGCACGGCCGGGCCGACGCCGTCGGGATCCCCGGCCGGGTGGACGGCGATCCGGGTCTGCCCCGGTTCGCGGTGCCGCCCGAGCCGCAGATGGGCGTCGAGCAGCGGTTCGGTTACCGCCGCCGTGGCGACCGTTCCGGTCGGCGACGCCGTGTCGGAGCCGGCCGGGCCGTGGTAGGTCGCCGCGTAGGCCTGGACCAGTCGGGACATGTCGTCGGATTCCGGGCCATGCACCGTCATACGTTCACTCCCGAGTCACGTCCGCACCCACCGCCGCTGGTTGTCGCCCCGCCCGCGGACGGGCGGGGCGACTGGGTACGCCAAGGCGACTCTAGTCGCGAGTGAGCCGTCGGTGGGTGACGCGATGCGGCCGGGCGGCCTCCGGCCCGAGCCGGGCGACCTTGTTCTCCTCGTAGGCGGCGAAGTTGCCCTCGAACCAGAACCACTTCGCCGGGTTCTCCTCGTCACCCTCCCAGGCCAGGATGTGGGTGCAGACCCGGTCCAGGAACCAGCGGTCGTGGGAGATCACCACCGCGCAGCCGGGGAACTTCTCCAGCGCGTTCTCCAGCGAGCC
>NZ_CALDGS010000136.1 GCF_937941905.1 uncultured Mycolicibacterium sp.
GCTACTCGACCGTCCTCATGGGTCGATCCGCAAGCTACTCGACCGTCCTCATGGGTCGATCCGCAAGCTACTCGACCGTGATCCCCATCGACCGTGCGGTGCCGACGATGATCTTGGCCGCCGCGTCGATGTCGTTGGCGTTCAGGTCTTCCTTCTTGGTCTCGGCGATCTCGCGCACCTGGTCCCAGGAGACCTTGCCGACCTTGTCCTTGTGCGGGTTGCCCGAACCCTTCTGCAGACCGGCGGCCTTGAGCAGCAGCTGCGAGGCCGGCGGGGTCTTCAGCTTGAAGTCGAAGCTGCGGTCCTCGTAGACGGTGATCTCGACGGGGACGATGTTGCCCCGCTGGCTCTCCGTCGCGGCGTTGTAGGCCTTGCAGAACTCCATGATGTTGACGCCGTGCTGGCCGAGCGCCGGGCCCACCGGGGGCGCCGGGTTGGCCTGGCCGGCCTGGATCTGCAGCTTGATCAGCCCGATGACTTTCTTCTTCGGGGCCATTGGTGTTGGTGTTCCTTTCTAGGGCGGATGCCGGTGCGGCGGCTAGATCTTGGCGACCTGGTTGAAGGTCAACTCGACAGGTGTTTCGCGGCCGAAGATGGACACCAGCACCTTGAGCTTCTGCTGTTCGGCGTTGACCTCGCTGATCGAGGCGGGCAGCGTCGCGAACGGGCCGTCCATGACGGTGACCGACTCGCCGACCTCGAAGTCCACCTCGACCGGCGGACGCTCGGCCCCGGCGGTCTCGGCGGCCGCCCCGGCGGTGGCGGCGGCCTTGCCCGGCTTCTTGGCCGCGGCCGGCGGCAGCAGGAACTTCACCACGTCGTCGAGGCTCAGCGGCGACGGCCGCGACGTCGCCCCGACGAAACCGGTCACGCCCGGGGTGTTGCGCACCGCGGCCCACGACTCGTCGTTGAGCTCCATGCGGACCAGGATGTAGCCCGGCAGCACCTTGCGGTTGACCTGCTTGCGCTGGCCGTTCTTGATCTCGGTGACCTCTTCGGTGGGCACCTCCACCTGGAAGATGTAGTCGCCGACGTCGAGGTTCTGCACGCGGGTCTCGAGATTGGCCTTGACCTTGTTCTCGTAACCGGCGTAGGAGTGCACGACGTACCACTGACCGGGCAGCCGGCGCAGCTCCTTCTTGAGCTTCTCGGCCGGGTCCTCCTCCTCTTCGGGAGTCTCCTCGGCGGCCTCGCCGGTCTCGTCGGCCGCTGCCGCGTCGGTGGTGGCCTCGTCGCTCACCGCGTCCTCAGCCTCGACCCCCGCGGCGGCAGGCTCCGAGTCGGATGCGTCAACCGCATCGACGGCCTCATCCGACGGCACGTCGGCGGCCGGACGCTCGTCGCGCTCATCGCCGTCGAAGCTAGTCACGTCTCAAGTCCTCTCTGCAGTTGCCGGTCAGTTGCCGAACACCAGCGACACCAGCCGGGCCAGGCCGTAGTCGGCGCCGTAGATCAGCGCCACCATGAACGCCAGGAAGGCCAACACCACCGTGGTGTAGTTGACCATCTGCTTGCGGTTCGGCCAGATCACCTTCCGCAGCTCGGCAACGACCTGCTTCAGGTAGTTCCAGACGAAGGCGAACGGGTTGGGTCGACCGGCGCCCTTCTTCGCGGCCTTGGCCTTGTCGGCCGCGCCGTCCTTGGCCTCGGCACCCTGGGTGGTGCCGGCCTCCTCGGTGGCGGTGGCGTCGTCGCCGCCGGCGGCCGCGCTGCGACGCGCCCGCTTCCCGGTGGGACGCGCCGGCCGCGTCACGACCGCCGTCTGGCCGCGGTCCTGACCCGTGGCCTCGGTCCCGGCGATCTCGGCACCGCTACCCGTGGAGTCGGCACCGTCGCGCTCGTCGCTCACCGGATGCTCCCTCGTCTGGTCGTCTGGTGGTCACCTTCCAGTGTCCACACATTTCGAGTATTCAGTTTGAGCAGGGGCGACAGGACTCGAACCTGCAACCTGCGGTTTTGGAGACCGCTGCTCTACCACTTGAGCTACGCCCCTTCGGGAAGGCACGACCGGTGCCCCGGCCGGTTCGGGAGCTCACACAATTCGCGCGCTCCCTCTCGGTCCGACCAGACCGGAGCGGGCAGCGCGCTGTAGTGGGAGAACCCGGGCCCGAGTCTAGCGTGCCACCCGCGAAACTTACTAATCCGTATCGTGGGTGACCGGTTTGCGCAGGACCTGGCCGGTCTCCGGGTCCCAGCCGGCCGAGATCGAGTTGTCGCCCTCGTGCCCCATCAGGGTGGTGAAGGACTCCATCACGACCTCGCCGTTCTCGTCGGTCAGCACGTTGCGGGTGGTGACGATGTCGGCACCGAAGCGCTCGTCCACCGACTCGATGTACATGGTGCCGTTGAGCCGGTCACCCTCGACGATCGGGCGGTGGAACTTGAACTTCTGGTCCACCTGCACGATCTGCATCGTCTCGAAGCCGACGTCGACGTGCTGGAAGAAGTGCCGCTGGATCATCACCGCGAAGATCGACATGAAGGTCAGCGGCGCGACCAGCCCGGAATGCCCGAGCTCGGCGGCCGCCTTCTCGTCCAGCGACGCCGGATCGTGCGCCTTGATCGCGTTGGCGAACTGCCGGATCTGCTCCCGGCCGACGACGAAACAGTCCGGGTACTTCCAGACCATCCCGCGGATATCAGTCTTGAGTGCCATGTGCTCGGACCGCCTGTGCTAGGCCAGCTTGGCGACCGCGATGGCGCGGCCGAAGATCTTCTTGCCGCCGGTCGTGGCCGACAGCGCGATGGTGACCGTCTTGGTCTCCGGGTCGGCGGACTTGATCCGGCCGCTGAACACGATCTCCGCGCCCCGGCCGTCGTTGGGCACCGGCACCACCGCGGTGAAGCGCACGTTGTACTCGGTCACCGCGCCCGGGTCGCCGACCCACTCGGAGATGTAGCCGCCGCCGAGGCCCATGGTGAGCATGCCGTGGGCGATGGCGGTGTCGAGGCCGACCTGTTTGGCGATCTCGTCGTCCCAGTGGATCGGATTGAGGTCACCCGACACACCGGCGTAGTTCACCAGGTCGGCGCGGGTCAGTTGGACGACCTTCTCGGGAAGCTGGTCGCCGACCTTGACCGAACCGAACTCACGCAGAGCCATCAGCAAAACCCTTTTCTCCGTCGTCGCCCGCACGCCCGGCCAGGGTCGTGTAGGTCTCCTGAACCACCTCGCCGTTCTCGTCGGTGACGACGCTCTTCAGCACGACGATGTCGGTGCCGAAGGACCGTCGCACCGAGTCACAGTAGACGTCACAGAAGAGCTTGTCCCCGGCCGTGATGGGCTTGAGGTACCTGAGCTCCTGGTCGACCTGCACGATCTTGGAGTCGTTGACGCTGATGCCGGCGTGGTGCAGGAACGCCAGCTGCGCCATGTAGCCGAAGATCGAGGTGAAGGTCAGCGGCGCGACCAGGGCGTCGTAGCCCAGTTCGGCGGCGGCCGCCTCCTCGAAGAAGGCGGGATGATCGTTCTTGACCGCGGTGGCGAATTCGCGGATCTTCTCGCGGCCCACCACGTAGCAGTCGGGATAGCGGAAATGGACCCCGACGAGCTTCTCTGACAGCGACACGACTGATGTACCTACCTGTGCGGGCGCGCGGCCCGAGCAGGGTCGGCGCGGCCGGGAGCCGGGCGGACTAGCGGGTCTCTTTGTGCGGCTGGTGGGTCTTGCAGTTCGGGCAGAACTTCTTCAGCTCCAGCCGATCGGGGTCGTTGCGCCGATTCTTACGAGTGATGTAGTTGCGGTGCTTGCACACCTCGCAGGCGAGGGTGATCTTCGGCCGCACATCGGTACTGGAGGCCACGTCAGTCGTCCTTCGTCAAACGTCGTCAGTTCGGAAGTCTGGTAGCGGTGGGGGGACTCGATCCCCCGACCTCACGATTATGAGTCGTGCGCTCTAACCAGCTGAGCTACACCGCCATGCCAGCGCCACCGTCGCGAACGGCCACCGCAGGAGGTGTGTCACCCGCTCGGTGTACACCGAGCCCCCTAACGGAATCGAACCGTTGACCTTTTCCTTACCATGGAAACGCTCTGCCGACTGAGCTAAGGGGGCCAAACCCTCTGGCACGTGGCTGGGCCAGTGCCGCAGGCCTTGTAGAGGTTACAACCTGCTCCGCGTAAGCACCAAATGAGCCGGTCAGGCCGGGTGAGGAGGCGTTTTCGGTGACCGAGCCCGGCATCGCCCGTGTGGCGGTGTACATCGACTTCGACAACATCGTCATCTCCCGCTACGACCAGCTGCACGGCCGCAACGCGTTCCAGCGCGACAAGGCCAAGCCGCCGCCCGACCATGCCGAGCGGCTGGCCGCGGCGACCATCGACGTCGGCGCCATCATCGACTACGCCGCGTCCTTCGGGACGCTGGTGCTCACCCGCGCCTACGCCGACTGGTCCACCGAGGTCAACGCCTCCTACCGGGGGCAGCTCGTCAGCCGCGCGGTGGACCTGGTGCAGCTGTTCCCGGCGGCCGCCTACGGCAAGAACGGCGCCGACATCCGGCTGGCCGTCGACGCCGTGGAGGACATGTTCCGGCTGCCGGACCTGACCCACGTCGTGATCGTCGCCGGCGACTCGGACTACATCGCGCTCGCACAGCGCTGCAAGCGGCTCGGGCGCTACGTGGTGGGCATCGGGGTGGCCGGCTCCACCAGCCGCTCGCTGATGGCAGCCTGCGACGAGTTCGTCAGCTACGACGCGCTGCCCGGGGTGGAGGCCGTCGAGCCGAAGAACCAGCCCAAGCGGCGCGCCAAGCGGTCCGAGCCGGGCGGCGCCGACGAGGAGCCGCCGGCCGACCCGCAGGCGGCCGCCACGGCGTTGCTGGAGCGGGCGCTGCGCATCGCCCACGGCAAGGACGACGCCGACTGGCTGCACAACTCCGAGGTCAAGGCGCAGATGAAGCGGATGGACCCGTCGTTCTCCGAGAAGGCGCTGGGCTACCGGTCCTTCAGCGACTTCCTGCGCTCCCGGTCCGGGCTGGTCGACCTCGACGAGAGCAGTACCACCCGGATGGTGCGGCTGCACCGCGAGGACGACTGAGCGGCTCCGTCGCGGGCGACGACTGAGCGGCTCGCCGTCAGGGCCGGCCGATGCCCCGGTAGGTCCACCCGGCCGCGCGCCACCGCCGCGGATCGAGGCAGTTGCGTCCGTCGACCACGTAGCGCCGGCGCACCACCGCACCCAGCTCGGCCGGATCCAGCTCGACGAACTGCCGCCACTCGGTGAGGATCATCACCACGTCGGCGCCCCGGCACGCGGTGGCGACGTCGGGTGCGTACTCGAGGGTGGGGAAGAGCCGGCGGGCGTTCTGCATGGCCTCCGGGTCGTAGACGCTCACCGCCGCGCCCTGCAGCTGGATCTGCCCGGCGATGTTGAGCGCGGGGGAGTCCCGCACGTCGTCGGAGTCGGGTTTGAACGCCGCCCCGAGCACCGCCACCCGGGTGCCGATGAACGACCCGCCGGCGGCCTCGCGGGCCAGCTCCACCGCCTTGTTGCGGCGACGCATGTTGATGCCGTCCACCTCGCGCAGCAGCGCGAAGGCCTGGCCGGCGCCGAGTTCACCGGCCATGGCGATGAACGCCCGGATGTCCTTGGGCAGGCAGCCCCCGCCGAAGCCGATCCCGGCGTTGAGGAAGTGCCGTCCGATGCGGGCGTCGTAGCCGATGGCGTCGGCCAGCACCGTCACGTCCGCACCGGCGGCCTCGCACACCTCGGCGATGGCGTTGATGAACGAGATCTTGGTGGCCAGGAACGCGTTGGCCGCGGTCTTCACCAGCTCGGCGGTGGCCAGGTCGGTGACCAGGAAGGGGATCCGCTCGTCGAGCAGCCGGGCGTACACCTGCCGGGCCACCGCCTCGGCGTTGCCCGGGCGGTCCCGGTCGACGCCGAGCACGATGCGGTCCGGGTGCAGGGTGTCGCGCACCGCGTGGCCCTCGCGCAGGAACTCCGGGTTCCAGGCCAGCTCCACCCGGTCGCCGGCGGGCGCGAGCTCGCGCACCCGGGCGCCGAGCCGGGCGGCGGTGCCGGCCGGCACCGTGGATTTGCCGAAGATCACCGCGGGTCGTTCCAGCAAAGGACCGAGCGTTTCGATGACCGCGTCGACATAACGCAGATCCGCGGCGAGTTCGCCGGGTTTCTGCGGGGTACCGACGGCGATGAAATGCACATCGGCGAATTCGGCCGCCTCGCGGTAGGAGGAGGTGAACCGCAGCCGGCCGGTGTCGATGTTGGCGCGCAGGAGCTCCTGCAGACCCGGCTCGAAGAAGGGCAATTCACCGGCGGCGAGTTTTCCCAGCCTGCCTTCGTCGACATCCACCCCGAGCACCTCGTGGCCGAGTTCGGCCATGCAGGCCGCGTGCGTCGCGCCGAGGTACCCGGTGCCGAATACGGCGATGCGGCAGGACATCGAATTTCCTTCCGTGTTCCCCGGCGGTGGTCGGCGTAACCGGCCAGGGCAAATATCGCTCCGTCCGAATTTCGGCGTCGAGCGTAGTCGAGCCGGCAATTCCTCCGTTTCGGGTTCGGGAATTGCGGGAGTGTTCTCGCAGGGCCGGTCCCGGTCAGGCGGCCGCGCCGGGTTTGAGGTAGGTGACCAGGCTGCAGTCGATGCACTCGTCGATGAAGTAGTACTGGCATCCCCGCAGATAGCGCAGGTAGCGCTGGTAGGTCGCCTCGTCGGTGGCGGCGACGGCGGCCGCCTTGTTGGCCTCGAGGCGATCGGCCCAGATGCCGAGCGTCTTGATGTAGTGGGTGCGCAGCGACATCGTCCCGCCCACCACGAACCCGGCCCGCTCGCCGTGTTCCACCATCATCTCCGTGGTCGGGATCCGCCCGCCCGGGAAGATCTCGGTGATCATGAACTTGATGAACCGGGCCAGCTCGAACGTCAGCCGCTTGCCGCGGGCGCGCAGGTTGTCCGGGTGGTAGCCGACGCTGCTCTGGATCGTCATCCGGCCGTCGTCGGGCAGGATCTCGTAGCAGGTCCGGAAGAAGTCGTCGTAGCGCTCGAAGCCGAAGTGCTCGAACGCCTCGATGCTGACGATCCGGTCCACCGGTTCGCGGAACTGCTCCCAACCGGCCAGCAGCACCCGCCAGGACCGGTCGGTGTCCAGGCCGTCGAGCAGGCGCTGACAGTAGGCCTGCTGGTTGCGCGACAGCGTCAGGCCGACGACGTTCACGTCGTAGTGCTCGATCGCCCGGCGCAGCGCCACGCCCCAGCCGCAGCCGATATCGAGCAGCGTCATCCCCGGGCGCAGGTCGAGCTTGTCCAGATGCAGATCGACGTTGGCCAGCTGCGCCTCGGAGAGCGAGACGTCGGGTCCGGTGAAGTAGGCGCAGCTGTACTTGCGGGTGGGGTCCTGGAACGCCCCGAAGAAGTCGTCGGACAGGTCGTAGTGTGCCTGGATGTCCTCGAAGTTCGGTCGCAGCTCCGGTGCGGTGATCGTGCTGGACATTCCCCTCGTCAGCCTTCCGTGCAGTCCTGCGTGACGGTTACCTCGCCGGTTGTGTCCTGTGATGTGCACCATACCGAATTCCGGTGGCGCGCTGGGGCATCCGCGCGGTACCGGCGCGGGTGGCGGGCGGGCGGATCGCCCGCGGGCCGGCCGCTCAGCCGCCGCGGGGCTGCTTCGCCAGCGTGAACTGGTTGACGTCGATGTAGCCGACCCGGAACGCGTCGGCACAGCCGGTGAGGTAGCGCAGGTAGCGCTCGTAGACCTCTTCGGACTGGATCGCGATCGCCTCCGCACGGCGGTCCTGCAGGGCGGCGGCCCAGCAGTCGAGGGTGCGCGCGTAGTGCGGTTGCAGCGACTGGCGGCGGGTGAGCCGGAAGCCGGCCCGGGCGGAATGCTCCTCGACCTTCTCGATCGACGGGATCCGCCCGCCCGGGAAGATCTCGGTGACGATGAACTTGATGAACCGGGCCACCCCGAAGGTCAGCGGTATCCCGCGCTCGGCGAGCTGGGGGACGGTCAGCCCGGTGATGGTGTGCAGCAGCATCACCCCGTCGTCGGGCAGCAGGCGGTAGGCGGTGGTGAAGAAATCGTCGTAGCGGTCGAATCCGAAATGCTCGAACGCCCCGATCGAGACGATCCGGTCGACCGGTTCGTCGAATTCCTCCCAGCCTTTCAGATAAACGCGCCGACTGCGCGGACTATTTGACGTTGCAAGAATTTGCTCGACATACGCCTGCTGATTCTCGCTGAGGGTCAGCCCGATGACGTTGACGTCGTAGTGCTCGAGCGCGCGCATCATCGTCGACCCCCAGCCGCAGCCGATGTCGAGCAGGGTCATCCCCGGCCGCAGCCCGAGCTTGCCCAGCGCAAGATCGATCTTGGCGAGCTGCGCCTCTTCGAGCGTCATGTCGTCCCGCTCGAAGTAGGCGCAGCTGTAGGTGCGGGACGGGTCGAGCCAGAGTCGGAAGAACTCGTCCGACAGGTCGTAGTGGGCCTGCACCTCTTCGAAGTGCGGGGTGAGCTTTCGATCGGATCGGGCCATAGGCACGCCTTTCCGGCCTTCCGGATTTGCCGGTGACGCCGTTGGCACCGTTGTAAAGCCGCTGCGGACGCCTCCGATGGTAGACCCGTTCCGGCCCCAATGGGGCGGATATTGAATTGTCGTTGCTGTAAATGCTCAGGTCGCCGCCGAGAAATTGTTCTTCAACTCGGCGAGCACCTCGTCCCAGATCTGCTCGGGCAGCTCGTGGCCCATCCCCTCGATGAGCACCAGTCGGGCGTGCGGGATCGCCTTGGCCACCGCCTTGCCCCCGGTGGGGCGCATCAGCTTGTCGGCCGTGCCGTGGATGACCAGCGTCGGCGCCGTGGTCATCCGGTTGTAGCGTTTGAGGCTGCCGCTGGCCAGGATCGCGTCGAACTGGCGCGCGATGCCCACCGGGTAGTAGCAGCGGTCGTAGCTCTCCGCGGCGTCGGCCCGGATGATCTCCTCCGGTGTCGGATAGGCCGGGCTGCCGTTGATGCGGTACAGCCGCACCGCGTTCTCGATGATCGCCTCCCGCGAGGCGTTGTCCGGCGGCCCGGAGATGATCGACCAGAGCTGGCGCACCCCGGGCGGGGGCAGGAAGGCCTGGTTGTTGCTGGAGAACATCACCGACAGGCTGCGGGTGCGGTCGGCGTAGCGGCCGGCCACGATCTGGGCGATCATGCCGCCCATCGAGCCGCCGACGACGTGGGCCCGATCGATGCCGAGGTGGTCGAGCACGGTGACCGCGTCGTCGGCCATGTCCTCCAGGGTGTAGACGCCGGGGCTGGGCAGCCCCAGGTACATGCGCATCAGGCGCAGCGGCAGCGGGGTGCGGACCCGACGCCCGTCGAATTTCGTGGACAACCCGACGTCCCGGTTGTCGAAGCGGATGACCCGCATGCCCAGGTTCACGATCTTCTCGCAGAACCGCTTGCGCCAGACCGTGAGCTGGGCACCCAGGCCCATGATCAGCAGCACCGCCGGGTCGTCAGGGTTACCGATGTCTTCGTAGTAGATCTCGATATCGCCAGACTTGGCCGTACCGGTGCGGACCTCCACTACGTGTCGAGCTCCTCGTTGTGTTCTCGGCTGACCTCCACCATGAAGTTGGCGAAGTAACCGGTCAGCTGTGGGTCGTTCATCATCTGCCAGTTGGGCGCGAGCAACTTCATGTACCGCTCGACGTACAGGAACTGCTTGCCGATCAGCACGAGTTCTCGCGGCAGCTTCACATCGTAGGCATCCGCGAGCGCGGAGAGCTGCCGGCCGATCTCGGCGTAGCTCATCTCACCGAGCGTCTTCATGGTGAGCGGCGTGGCGAACTGCTCGAGATCCTTGGCGGCCTGCCCCTCGGGCTTGGTGTTGCCCACCGCGCCCATCAGCACCACGATCTTGCCCGCCGCGGCGTGGTCCTTCTTGACCAGCAGTGCGTAGACGAGCTCGCGCAGCAGCCAGCGGGTGCGCGGGTCGATCCGGCCCATGATGCCGAAGTCGAAGAAGACGATCTTGCCGTCGTCGTCGACGTAGAGGTTGCCGGCGTGCAGGTCGCCGTGGAACAGGCCGTGCCGCAGCCCGCCCTCGAAGACGCTGAACAGCAGCGCCTTGACCAGCTCGGTGCCGTCGAAGCCCTTCTTGCGCAGGGTGGCCACGTCGTCGATGCGGGTGCCCTCGACGCGCTCCATGGTCAGCACCCGCTCGCTGGTCAGGTCCCAGTACACCTGGGGCACCCGGATGTTGCGGCCCAGCGGGGAGGCGTGCATGTGGGACACCCAGGCGTCCATCGACTGCGCCTCCAGCCGGAAGTCGAGCTCCTCGGCCAGGTTGTCGGCGAAGTCGGCGACCACGTCCTGGGCGGACAGCCGCTGCCCCAGCTTGGCCAGCTCCACGATGCGCGCCCCGCGCTTGAGGATCTGCAGGTCGGCGGCCACCCGGCGGCGGATGCCCGGCCGCTGGATCTTGACCACCACCCGCTCACCGGAGTGCAGCGTGGCGTTGTGCACCTGGGCGATCGAGGCGCTGGCGAACGGCTGCTCGTCGAATTCCTTGAACAGCTTGCCCGGCTCGTCGCCGAGCTCCTCGACGAGCAGCTTGTGCACCGCTTTGGGATCGGCCGGCGGCACCCGGTCCAGCAGGCTGCGGAACTCGCGGCTCAGCGGCTCCCCGAACGCCCCCGGGCTGGAGGCGATGATCTGACCGAACTTCACGTAGGTGGGGCCCAGGTCGGCGAACGTCCTGGGCATCTCCTTGAGGATCTTCTGCTGCAGCGAGCCGCGACTGCCCAGCTTGGTCACGACGCGGGCGCCGGTGCGGGCCAGTTGCCAGCCCGTCGCGCCGATGCGGGCGGCCTCGACCGGCAACGGAACCCGGTCGAGCTTCGCGACCTCGCGCTGCTTCGTCGTCGTCATACCGGCCAGTGTCTCAAAACCGCGCCGCCTCGCCGAACCGCAGTGCAGCGGGTCACAGAGCGAATTCCCGCTCCACCTCGGCGCGGGTCAGTTCCGGGTCGGTACCCGGCACGTACGTCGGCATGGTGTGCGGCACGGTGGTGCCGCCGGCAACGCGGGCCCGGGCCTGCCGGATCTCCGGCATCTCGCCCTGGGCCACGTGCATGCCGTTGAGCACCGCCCACACCACCGCCCGGCGCGCCGTGCGCTCGACGATGTTGGGGTCCTTGTGCTGGATGAGCTGTTTGGCCCACTTCGGCATGGTGTCGCGGATGGCCCAGTTCACCGCGGCCTGGTGCGGCGGCAGCTCCGGGCCGGTGGCCATCGCCGCGCCGTGCGTGAGCGCCAGCCGCGGCAGCCAGGCCTGCAGGCACTCGGCCACCTCGGCCTTGGTCTCCGGCAGGTCGGTGCCGCCCAGCGCGATGCCCACCCGGGTGAACTCCCGGTAGTACCGCTCGAGGTGCCGGCCGCGCAGCGGATTCGGGTGGTACAGCTCGTGCGCGGTGGCCAGCCCCCACACCACGGTGGCGTAGTTCCAGCGCAGCCAGTCCGGGTCGTCGGCGTCGTAGCGGGCGCCGTCGGGGCGGGTGCCCTTGACGGTGTGGTGCATGGCCCGCACGGTGCGGGCCAGCCGCTCGGCGGTCTCGGTGCTGCCGAACGCGGTGCCGATGAAGAACGCGATCGAGTGCCCCAGCCGCACCAGCGCGCCCTTCGGGTCGACCTCGGGCCGGCCGACCCCGTTCTCGTCGCGCTTGACCAGCCGGGAGTGGTGCAGCCCCATCCAGTAGATGGACGGGTCCAGCCGCTCCATGAACGCCGCGCACTGCAGGCCGAACACCAGCGTCGGCAGGTGGGCGTGCACGTACCAGACCGCGCTGTCCGGGCCGAACCAGCCGGGGTCGCCGGCGGGGGCGGCGAACTCCATCCCGCGGAAGAAGTTGCGGCGGACGTCCTTGTCGAACCGGTGGTTGAGGAACTCCCCGACGAGCTGGTGCGGCAGCGGGATCACGGCGCCCCCTTTCTGGTGACGGTTGTGACCAGACTAACGTTCTGGCGACAGCCGTGACCAGATTTTCGCGGCGGGTCCTACGCTGGACGGGTGACCAGTCCGACCCGCTGGGCCGGGGTGCCCCTGACCGACCGCCGCGCCTCGCGGCGCGCCCGGCTGATCGAGGCCGCCTTCCGGCTGTTCGGGGAGGGCGGCGAGGCCGCGGTCTCGGTGCGGTCGGTCTGCCGGGAGTGCGGCTACAACACCCGCTACTTCTACGAGAGCTTCACCGACACCGACGACCTGCTCGGCGCGGTCTACGACGAGGTGAGCGCCCAGCTGGCCGCCGCCGTCGACGCGGCCATGGCGGCCGCCGGGCCGTCGCTGGCCGAGCGCACCCGGGCCGGCATCACCGCCGTCCTCGGCTTCAGCTCCGCCGACCCGCGCCGGGGCCGGATCCTGTTCACCGACGCGCGCGCCAACCCGGTGCTGGCCGCCCGCCGCGCGGCCACCCAGGACCTGCTGCGCGAGGCCGTGCTGTTCGAGGGCTGGCGGCTGCACCCGGACACCGATCCGGTGGCCGCCCAGGTCGGTGCGGCGCTCTACACCGGGGCGATGGCCGAGCTCGCCCAGCAGTGGCTGGCCGGCCATCTCGGCGACGATCTGGAGCGGGTGGTCGACTGGGCGCTGAAGTTCGTGCTGCGCTCCTCCCGCGACCTTTCCCGTGAGCTTCCCCGCGAGCAGACGTGAAATCCCCCGCGGCGGGCCGGAATCGGGGGTGGACGCGGCCGCTCGCCGGGCGGACCGCTACCCGCGGGGCCGCCAGGGCTTGAGCCAGTCCGTCTCCGGCCACCCCTCGGCGGCCGCGATGAGCTCGTACATCGTCGCGCCGTCGATGCTCTCGCGGATGATGTCGGCGTGCCCGGCGTGCCGGGCCAGCTCGCCGATGAGGTGGTGGAACACCCAGCGCACCGACCAGTGCTCGACGTCGCGCGGGAACCACGGCACCTCGTGCGGCACCGGTACCGGGGTGTCGAGGTCCAGCTCGTCGAGCAGCCGCAGCGTCTCGGCGTTCTGCCGTTCGAGCGCCGCCAACAGCTCGGCGAGCGTCTCGTCGGCGCGCATCACGTACTCGTCGCGGTAGGCGGCCATGATCTCCTCCCGCGGCCGCGGGTCCGGCGGCGGGAAGTCCGGGGCGTGACGGGCCCGCTCCATCCAGCCGCGCTGCACCCCGGCGGCGTGTTTGACCAGCCCGCCGATCGACAGCGCGCTGGTGGTCGGGGTGGCGCGGGCCTGCTCGTCGGTCAGGCCGTGGGCCACCGCGAAGAAAGCGCGCTGCTGCATGTCGAGGTACTCGCGCAGGGCGCTGCGCTCGTCGGCGACGGGTGCGGCGAGAGCCGGCATGTTCGTCCCCCTTTCGTGTCGACCACTGGAAGCCTGGCACGGATAGCGGACAGAATCTGTCCTTGAACTTCCCCGCGGGCAGACATCACCACCCCCGGTTCGGCGGCGTTTCGGGGGTGTCCGTGACTGCTCGCGGGCGAGGCGGGAAACAGGGGCGTCGAGGGGAGCCCGGCGATGGCCGAGACGACGGGGCGCGTGCTGCGGCTGCTCGGCCTGCTGCAGTCCCGGCGGGTGTGGTCCGGTGCGGAGCTGGCCGCCCGGCTCGGCGTCACCACCCGCAGCGTGCGCCGCGACATCGAACGGCTGCGCGACCTCGGCTACCCCGTGCACGCCAGCCGCGGTCACGGCGGCGGCTACCAGCTCGGCGCCGGGGCGGCGCTGCCACCGCTGCTGCTCGACCCGGACGAAGCCGTTGCCGTGGCGGTCTGCCTGCGGCTGGCCGCCGGCGGCAGCGTGGCCGGGGTGGGGGAGGCCGCCCTGCGCGCGCTCGGCAAGCTCGACCAGGTGATGCCCGCGCGGCTGCGCGCCCAGGGCAGCGTCTTCACGCCGCGCCCGGCGCCCGACGCCGCCCGCTTCGTCCAGCGCGCCATCACCGCCGCGCCCTACCGGCATGTCGCGCAGGTGCGCTTTCATGCGCCGGAACACGTTGTGGCCCGGCATTTCCCGCCGTCGACGGTGGGTATCGAGGCGGACGGGGCGCAGGCCTGCATCGTCACCACCGGCGCCGACGATCCGCACCGGTTGGTGCTCCACCTCGCGGCGGTGGGCTGCGAGTTCGAGGTGCTCTCTCCGCCGGAGGTGGCCCGGGCCGCCGCCGAGCTGTCCGGACGGCTGGCGCGCGCCGCTCCCCGCGAGCAGCCGTGAACACCCCCGGAAACGCCCGCCCGCAGGGGGATTCGGCGACCGCTCGCCGGAGAACGGGGGTGCGCCGTAGCGTCGGGGCATGGACCCCGTGCTGGCCCTCGACCTCGGCGGCAGCAAGCTCGCCGCGGCACTCGTCGACGCCGACGGCGCGCTGCTCCGGCGTGCCGTCCGGCCCACCCCGCACACCGACGCCGAGGCCGCCTGGGTGGCCGTCGCCGGTCTCGTCGACGAGGTGCTCGACCGGCCGGTGCGCGGGGTCGGCATCGCCGCGGCCGGCCCGGTCGACCTCGTCGCCGGCACGGTCAGCCCGATCAACCTCACCGTCTGGCAGCGGTTCGGCGTCGTCGAGCGCATCGGCGCCCTGGTGCCCGGGGTACCGGTGCGGCTCGGCGGCGACGGGACGTGCATGGCGATGGGGGAGCAGTGGCTCGGCGCGGCGGCCGGGGCCCGGTTCGTGCTCGGCGCGGTGGTCTCCACCGGCGTCGGCGGCGGGCTGGTGCTCGACGGGCGCCCCTACCACGGCCGTACCGGCAACGCCGGGCACGTCGGGCACATCGTCGTCGACCCCGCCGGCGCGGTGTGCAGCTGCGGCGGGCGCGGCTGCGTGGAGACGGTTGCCGCCGGGCCCCGCATGACGGCCTGGGCCCGCGCGCAGGGTTGGACCGGTGCCGACGCCGCCGAACTGGCCGCCGACGCCGCGGCCGGTGACCCGGTCGCGGTCGCGGCGTTCCGGCGCGCGGCGCGGGCGGTCGCGGCGATGATCGCCTCGGTCGCCGCGGTGTGCGATCTGGATCTGGCGGTCGTCGGCGGCGGGGTGGCGGCCGCCGGGCCGGTGCTGTTCGAACCGCTCACGGCCGCCCTGGCCGACTACGCCGGGCTGGACTTCCTGCGTGGGCTGCGGGTGGTGCCGGCCGCCCTCGGCGCCGACGCCGGGCTGATCGGGGCGGCGGCGCTGCTGCGGTGACGGCGCCGGATTTTGGTGGTGGTGTCCGGCTGCGGTACAGTTGGGCAGTTCCACCGAAGACCGTACGGTCACCGAGCAATCGGTCGAAGGTCCGGGAGCATCCCGGCGGCCTACGCAGGAGGACGCGGTAAACATCGCCATACCTGTACCTACAGGTGTTTCGTGTGCGCCCCGACCTGCCTGCGTCGGGGCGTTCGTCGTTTCCGGCCCGGTCTGCGGTCTTCCGGCGGGACAACCACATCCCATTACAAGGAGGCATGCATGGCCAAGGCTGACAAAGCCACGGCGGTTGCCGCGCTTGCCGAGAAGTTCCGCGAGGCGACGGCCACGGTCGTCACCGAGTACCGCGGGCTGACGGTGGCGAACCTTGCCGAGCTGCGCCGCTCGCTCGGCGAGTCCGCTACCTACACCGTCGCCAAGAACACCTTGGTCAAGCGGGCAGCGGCGGAGGCCGGCATCGAGGGCCTCGACGACCTGTTCGCGGGTCCGACCGCGATCGCGTTCGTCAAGGGCGAGCCGGTCGAGGCGGCCAAGGCGCTGAAGAAGTTCGCCAAGGACAACAAGGCGCTGGTCATCAAGGGCGGCTACATGGAGGGCAAGTCGCTCTCCGTCGCCGAGGTCGAGGCGATCGCCGACCTGGAGTCGCGCGAGGTGCTGCTGGCCAAGCTGGCCGGCGCCATGAAGGGCAACCTCGCCAAGGCCGCCGGCCTGTTCAACGCGCCGGCCTCGCAGGTCGCCCGGCTGGCCGCCGCGCTGCAGGAGAAGAAGTCCGGCGAAGAAGCCGCCTAACCACCCATACCGAGCCAGGAAACAGGAAAGGACCACATCATGGCGAAGCTCAGCACCGAGGAACTGCTGGAAGCCTTCAAGGAAATGACCCTGCTCGAGCTCTCGGAGTTCGTGAAGGCGTTCGAGGAGACCTTCGAGGTCACCGCGGCCGCTCCGGTCGCCGTTGCCGCCGTCCCGGGTGCGGCTGCCGCCGCCGGTGGCGATGCCGGCGCCGGTGAGGAGCAGACCGAGTTCGACGTCATCCTCGAGTCGGCCGGCGACAAGAAGATCGGCGTCATCAAGGTCGTCCGCGAGATCGTCTCCGGCCTGGGCCTGAAGGAGGCCAAGGACCTGGTCGACGGCGCGCCGAAGCCGCTGCTGGAGAAGGTCAACAAGGAGGCCGCCGAGGACGCCAAGGCCAAGCTGGAGGCCGCCGGCGCCACGGTCACCATCAAGTAGTTTCAGCTACGCCCTGTGGGGTCGGTCCGATGCGGGCCGACCCCACAGTTCGTCTCCGGGCCGGTGGGTTCCGGCAACCCGCGGCGGTTCGTCGCACCGGCCAGTGGACACATGCGTGCCTTGGCACAATTGGCGTAGGCTACAGTGACTCAAGCCACAGCCGTGTCGGCGTGGGCGGGACGATGACTGCGGAGGGAATCGCGCGTGGGCATTGGTATCCAGGTTGAGGGGCTGACCAAGTCCTTCGGGCCCCAGCGGATCTGGGAAGACGTGACGATGGACATCCCGCCGGGTGAGGTCAGCGTCCTGCTCGGCCCGTCGGGTACCGGCAAGTCGGTGTTCCTGAAGTCGCTGATCGGTCTGCTGCGGCCCGAGCGCGGCAAGATCATCATCAACGGCACCAACATCCTCGAGTGCTCGGCCAAGGAGCTCTACGAGATCCGGACCCTGTTCGGCGTGCTGTTCCAGGACGGCGCGCTGTTCGGCTCGATGAGCATCTACGACAACACCGCCTTCCCGCTTCGTGAGCACACGAAGAAGAAGGAAAGCGAGATCCGCAAGATCGTCATGGAGAAGCTGGAGCTCGTCGGTCTGGCCGGCGACGAGGACAAGTTCCCCGGCGAGATCTCCGGCGGTATGCGCAAGCGCGCCGGGCTGGCCCGCGCCCTGGTGCTCGACCCGCAGATCATCCTGTGCGACGAGCCGGACTCCGGCCTGGATCCGGTCCGTACCGCCTACCTGAGCCAGCTGCTCATCGACATCAACGCGCAGATCGACGCGACGATCCTGATCGTCACGCACAACATCAACATCGCCCGCACCGTGCCGGACAATATCGGCATGCTGTTCCGCCGCCGGCTGGTCATGTTCGGCCCCCGCGAGGTGCTGCTGACCAGCGACGAGCCCGTCGTCAAGCAGTTCCTCAACGGCCGCCGGGTCGGCCCGATCGGCATGTCCGAGGAGAAGGACGAGGCCACCGCGGCCGCCGAGCAGGCCATGGTCGAGGCCGGCCACCACGACGGTGGCGTGGAGGAGATCCAGGGCGTGCCGCCGCAGCTCACCCCGACCCCGGGCATGCCCGAGCGCAAGGCGGTGGGCCGCCGGCGCGAGCGGGTGCGCCAGATCCTGCACACCCTGCCGGCCAAGGCCCAGGCCGCGATCCTCGACGACCTCGAGGGCACCCACCGCTACCACGCCAGCGAGTTCGCCGAGGACCTGCCGCGGCACCCCGAGCACGTCGCCGACGACGCCACCGTGCCGGTGGCGCAGGGCGACGACGACACCCCGACCGCCTCGATCCCGGTCGGCAACGACAACTAGCGGTCCGTGCGGGCCCGCCTGCGTGGCGCGTTGTCGTCGGCAGGCGGGCTTCCGTATGCTCAGGGCCGGTTGCCGGGCCCGCGGATTCAAGATCTATCCGGTGTCCCGATGGGCCGATCTGCCCTTGACGGGCGGGCCCAAAGCCGTCAGGCTGTTCCCCAGCATGTGGGCACGGGACGAGGTCGCCAGCCAGCGCCGAGCGGGTCCCTGCACGCCGTGGTTGAGGAATGCGCGGTCCTGCGCTATCGTTGGACGTTGCGCTGGCTGCATCCTGCCCACCTTTACCCGCACCTGACACCGTGGACCTAGCCTGAGCCTTCGTTCATTGCTCAGTGATCCGGTGGCGTGCCGTGCGTTGGGACGGGCGCGGGCCGAGATGAAGCCAGCCGAACCGACGCAGATGCGCGACGGCGTGAGGCGGCCCACCGCTTCCACGCCGGTCGCATGAGGTGCTGGAAGGATGCATCTTGGCAGTCTCTAGCCAGAGCAAGTCAGCCATCAACCCCAACAACTCCGTCCCAGGAGCACCCAAGAGAGTCTCGTTCGCCAAGCTCCGCGAACCGCTCGAGGTTCCGGACTTGCTCGCTGTGCAGACCGAGTCGTTCGACTGGCTGATCGGGTCCGACCGCTGGCGTGAGAAGGCCAAGGCCCGGGGTGACGTCAACCCGATGAGCGGCCTGGAAGAGGTGCTGGCGGAGATCTCGCCGATCGAGGACTTCTCCGGCTCGATGTCGCTGTCCTTCTCCGACCCGCGCTTCGACGAGGTCAAGGCGCCCGTCGAGGAGTGCAAGGACAAGGACATGACCTACGCGGCTCCGCTGTTCGTCACGGCGGAGTTCATCAACAACAACACCGGCGAGATCAAGAGCCAGACGGTCTTCATGGGTGACTTCCCGATGATGACCGAGAAGGGCACCTTCATCATCAACGGCACCGAGCGCGTGGTGGTCAGCCAGCTCGTGCGCTCGCCGGGTGTGTACTTCGAGAAGTCCAAGGACAAGTCCACCGACAACGACGTCACCAGCGTCAAGGTCATCCCCAGCCGCGGCGCCTGGCTGGAGTTCGACGTCGACAAGCGCGCGACCGTCGGCGTGCGCATCGACCGCAAGCGCCGCCAGTCGGTGACCGTGCTGCTGAAGGCCCTGGGCTGGACCAAGGAGCAGATCACCGAGCGGTTCGGCTTCTCCGAGCTCATGATGAGCACCCTGGAGAAGGACACCACCGCCAACCAGGACGAGGCGCTGCTGGAGATCTACCGCAAGCTGCGTCCGGGCGAGCCGCCGACCAAGGAGTCCGCGCAGACCCTGCTGGAGAACCTGTTCTTCAAGGAGAAGCGCTACGACCTCGCGCGCGTCGGCCGCTACAAGGTCAACAAGAAGCTCGGCCTGCAGGGCGGCCAGCCCTACGGCCCGACCACGCTGACCGAAGAGGACATCGTCGCCACCATCGAGTACCTGGTGCGCCTGCACGAGGGCGACAAGACGATGACCGTGCCCGGCGGTGTGGAGGTCCCGGTCGAAGAGGACGACATCGACCACTTCGGCAACCGCCGGCTGCGCACCGTCGGCGAGCTGATCCAGAACCAGATCCGGGTCGGCCTGTCGCGGATGGAGCGCGTCGTGCGCGAGCGCATGACCACCCAGGACGTCGAGGCCATCACCCCGCAGACCCTGATCAACATCCGCCCCGTCGTGGCGGCGATCAAGGAGTTCTTCGGCACCAGCCAGCTGTCGCAGTTCATGGACCAGAACAACCCGCTGTCGGGCCTGACCCACAAGCGCCGCCTGTCGGCGCTGGGCCCCGGCGGTCTGAGCCGTGAGCGCGCCGGCCTCGAGGTGCGCGACGTGCACCCGTCGCACTACGGCCGGATGTGCCCGATCGAGACCCCCGAGGGTCCGAACATCGGTCTGATCGGCTCGCTGTCGGTCTACGCCCGGGTCAACCCGTTCGGGTTCATCGAGACCCCGTACCGCAAGGTCGTCGACGGCTGCGTGACCGACGAGATCGAGTACATGACCGCCGACGAGGAGGACCGCTACCTCATCGGCCAGGCCAACACCAACTTCGACCCGGAGACCGGCCGGATCACCGACGAGCGCGTGCTCGTCCGTGAGAAGGGCGCCGAGGTGAAGTTCGTGACGCCGGACCAGGTCCAGTACCTCGACGTCTCGCCGCGTCAGATGGTGTCGGTCGCCACCGCGATGATCCCGTTCCTCGAGCACGACGACGCCAACCGCGCCCTGATGGGTGCGAACATGCAGCGTCAGGCGGTGCCGCTGCTGCGCAGCGAGGCCCCGCTGGTCGGCACCGGCATGGAGCTGCGCGCCGCCATCGACGCCGGCGACGTCGTGGTCAGCGAGAAGGCCGGCGTGATCGAGGAGGTCTGCGCCGACTACATCACCGTCATGCACGACGACGGCACCCGCAAGACCCACCGGCTGCGCAAGTTCGCCCGCTCCAACCACGGCACCTGCGCCAACCAGCGCCCGATCGTCGACGCCGGGCAGCGGGTGGAGGCCGGCCAGGTCATCGCCGACGGGCCGTGCACCCAGAACGGCGAGATGGCCCTGGGCAAGAACCTGCTCGTGGCGATCATGCCGTGGGAGGGCCACAACTACGAGGACGCGATCATCCTCTCCAGCCGCCTGGTGGAGGAGGACGTGCTCACCTCGATCCACATCGAGGAGTACGAGATCGACGCCCGCGACACCAAGCTGGGTGCCGAGGAGATCACCCGGGACATCCCGAACGTCTCCGATGAGGTGCTCGCCGATCTCGACGACCGCGGCATCGTCCGCATCGGCGCCGAGGTCCGCGACGGCGACATCCTGGTCGGCAAGGTCACCCCGAAGGGCGAGACCGAGCTGACCCCGGAGGAGCGCCTGCTGCGCGCCATCTTCGGTGAGAAGGCCCGCGAGGTCCGCGACACCTCGCTGAAGGTGCCGCACGGCGAGTCCGGCAAGGTCATCGGCATCCGGGTGTTCTCCCGCGAGGACGACGACGAGCTGCCGGCCGGCGTCAACGAGCTGGTCCGCGTCTACGTCGCGCAGAAGCGCAAGATCTCCGACGGCGACAAGCTGGCCGGCCGCCACGGCAACAAGGGCGTCATCGGCAAGATCCTGCCCGTCGAGGACATGCCGTTCCTGCCCGACGGCACCCCGGTGGACATCATCCTCAACACCCACGGCGTGCCGCGACGGATGAACATCGGCCAGATCCTGGAGACCCACCTCGGCTGGGTCGCCAAGGCGGGCTGGAAGATCGACACCGCCAACGGCGTGCCGGACTGGGCGTCCAAGCTGCCCGAGGAGATGTACGAGGCGACGCCGGACACCAACGTCAGCACGCCGGTGTTCGACGGCGCCCGCGAGGAGGAGCTGCAGGGGCTGCTGTCCTCCACGCTGCCCAACCGTGACGGCGAGCAGATGGTCGACGGCGACGGCAAGGCCATCCTGTTCGACGGCCGCTCCGGCGAGCCGTTCCCGTACCCGGTGACCGTCGGCTACATGTACATCCTCAAGCTGCACCACCTGGTGGACGACAAGATCCACGCGCGCTCCACCGGCCCGTACTCGATGATCACCCAGCAGCCGCTGGGCGGTAAGGCGCAGTTCGGTGGTCAGCGGTTCGGCGAGATGGAATGTTGGGCCATGCAGGCCTACGGCGCGGCCTACACGCTGCAGGAGCTGCTCACCATCAAGTCCGACGACACCGTCGGCCGGGTGAAGGTCTACGAGGCCATCGTCAAGGGCGAGAACATCCCCGAGCCGGGCATTCCGGAGTCGTTCAAGGTGCTGCTCAAGGAACTCCAGTCGCTGTGCCTCAACGTCGAGGTGCTGTCGTCCGACGGCGCCGCGATCGAGATGCGCGACGGCGACGACGAGGACCTCGAGCGCGCTGCCGCGAACCTGGGTATCAACCTGTCGCGCAACGAATCCGCGTCCGTCGAGGACCTCGCTTAGTCATTGGATTTCTAATCCCGAAAGGGGAAAGGGAGTTACGTGCTAGACGTCAACTTCTTCGATGAGCTTCGGATCGGCCTCGCCACCGCCGACGACATCCGTCGCTGGTCCTACGGCGAGGTCAAGAAGCCGGAGACCATCAACTACCGCACCCTCAAGCCGGAGAAGGACGGCCTGTTCTGCGAGAAGATCTTCGGACCGACTCGCGACTGGGAGTGCTACTGCGGCAAGTACAAGCGCGTCCGCTTCAAGGGCATCATCTGTGAGCGCTGCGGCGTCGAGGTGACCCGGGCCAAGGTGCGCCGCGAGCGGATGGGCCACATCGAGCTGGCCGCGCCGGTCACCCACATCTGGTACTTCAAGGGTGTTCCGAGCCGGCTGGGGTACCTGCTCGACCTGGCGCCGAAGGATCTCGAGAAGATCATCTACTTCGCCGCCTACGTCATCACCGAGGTCAACGAGGAGCTGCGGCACAACGAGCTGTCCACCCTCGAGGCCGAGATGGCTATGGAGCGTAAGGCCATCGAGGACCAGCGCGACCTCGACCTGGCCGAGCGGGCCAAGAAGCTCGAGCAGGACCTGGCCGAGCTGGAGGCCGAGGGTGCCAAGAGCGACGTCAAGCGCAAGGTGCGCGACGCCGGCGAGCGGGAGATGCGCCAGATCCGCGACCGGGCCCAGCGCGAGCTGGACCGGCTCGAGGAGATCTGGAACACCTTCGTCAAGCTGGCCCCCAAGCAGCTCATCGTCGACGAGACGCTCTACCGCGAGCTGCAGGACCGCTACGGCGAGTACTTCACCGGCGGCATGGGCGCCGAGGCCATCAAGAAGCTGATCGAGAACTTCGACATCGACAAAGAGGCCGAGGCGCTGCGCGAGGTCATCCGCAACGGCAAGGGGCAGAAGAAGCTCCGCGCCCTCAAGCGGCTGAAGGTGGTCGCCGCCTTCCAGCAGTCGGGTAACTCGCCGATGGGCATGGTGCTCGACGCGGTGCCGGTGATCCCGCCGGAACTGCGCCCGATGGTGCAGCTCGACGGCGGCCGGTTCGCCACCTCCGACCTCAACGACCTGTACCGCCGCGTCATCAACCGCAACAACCGCCTCAAGCGGCTGATCGATCTGGGCGCGCCCGAGATCATCGTCAACAACGAGAAGCGGATGCTGCAGGAGGCCGTCGACGCCCTGTTCGACAACGGCCGCCGCGGCCGTCCGGTCACCGGGCCGGGCAACCGTCCGCTCAAGTCGCTGTCGGATCTGCTCAAGGGCAAGCAGGGCCGGTTCCGCCAGAACCTGCTCGGTAAGCGCGTCGACTACTCGGGCCGTTCGGTCATCGTGGTCGGCCCGCAGCTCAAGCTGCACCAGTGCGGCCTGCCCAAGCTGATGGCGCTGGAGCTGTTCAAGCCGTTCGTGATGAAGCGGCTGGTCGACCTCAACCACGCGCAGAACATCAAGAGCGCCAAGCGCATGGTGGAGCGGCAGCGGCCGCAGGTGTGGGACGTGCTCGAAGAGGTCATCGCCGAGCACCCGGTGCTGCTCAACCGCGCGCCCACCCTGCACCGGCTGGGCATCCAGGCGTTCGAGCCGCTGCTGGTCGAGGGCAAGGCCATTCAGCTGCACCCGCTGGTCTGCGAGGCGTTCAACGCCGACTTCGACGGTGACCAGATGGCCGTGCACCTGCCGCTGAGCGCGGAGGCGCAGGCCGAGGCCCGCATCCTGATGCTGTCCAGCAACAACATCCTGTCGCCGGCGTCCGGCCGCCCGCTGGCCATGCCGCGACTGGACATGGTGACCGGCCTGTACTACCTGACCAAGATGGTCCCGGGCGAGAAGGGCGAGTACAAGCCCGCCGGCGCCGACGGCCCGGAGCAGGGCGTGTACAGCTCGCCGGCCGAGGCCATCATGGCCATGGACCGCGGTGTGCTGTCGGTGCGGGCGCGGATCAAGGTGCGGCTCACCGACCTTCGGCCGCCGGCCGACATCGAGGCCGAGCTGTTCCCGAACGGCTGGAAGCCGGGCGACGCCTGGCTGGCGGACACCACGCTGGGCCGCGTCATGTTCAACGAACTGCTGCCGCACGGCTATCCGTTCGTCAACGAGCTGATGCACAAGAAGGTCCAGGCCCGGATCGTCAACGACCTGGCCGAGCGCTACCCGATGATCGTGGTGGCGCAGACCGTCGACAAGCTCAAGGACGCCGGCTTCTACTGGGCCACCCGCTCGGGTGTCACCGTGTCGATGGCCGACGTGCTGGTGCCGCCGAACAAGTACGAGATCCTGGACCGCTACGAGAAGGAAGCGGACAAGATCGAGAAGAAGTACCAGCGTGGTGCCCTCAACCACGAGGAGCGCAACGAGGCCCTGGTCAAGATCTGGCAGGACGCCACCGAGGAGGTCGGCCAGGCGCTGCGCGACTTCTACCCCGAGGACAACCCGATCATCACGATCGTGGAGTCCGGCGCGACGGGTAACTTCACCCAGACCCGGACCCTGGCGGGGATGAAGGGCCTGGTGACCAACCCGAAGGGTGAGTTCATCCCGCGGCCGATCAAGTCCTCGTTCCGTGAGGGCCTGACCGTGGCGGAGTACTTCATCAACACCCACGGCGCCCGAAAGGGTCTGGCGGACACCGCGCTTCGTACCGCCGACTCGGGTTACCTGACCCGTCGTCTGGTGGACGTGTCGCAGGACGTCATCGTCCGCGAGGCCGACTGCGGCACCGAGCGCGGCATCATCGTCAAGCTCGCCGAGCGGCAGCCCGACGGCACCCTGGTGCGCGAGCCGCACATCGAGACCTCGGCCTACGCCCGCACCGTGGCGCAGGACGTGCTCGACGCCGACGGCAACGTGCTCGTCGAGAAGGGCCGCGACCTCGGCGACCCGCAGATCGAGGCGCTGCTGGCCGCCGGCATCACCGAGGTCAAGGTCCGCTCCGTGCTGACCTGCGGCACCGGTACCGGCGTCTGCGCGATGTGCTACGGCCGCTCGATGGCCACCGGCAAGCTCGTCGACATCGGCGAGGCGGTGGGCATCGTCGCCGCCCAGTCCATCGGTGAGCCCGGTACCCAGCTGACCATGCGTACCTTCCACCAGGGTGGCGTCGGTGAGGACATCACCGGTGGTCTGCCGCGCGTGCAGGAGCTGTTCGAGGCCCGCGTGCCGCGCAACAAGGCGCCGATCGCCGAGGTGTCCGGCCGGGTCCGGCTGGAGGAGGACGAGCGGTACTACAAGATCACGATCATCCCCGACGACGGCGGGGAAGAGGTGGTCTACGACAAGCTGCCGCGTCGTCAGCGCCTGAAGGTGTTCAAGCACGAGGACGGCACCGAGCGGCTGCTCGCCGACGGCGACCACGTCGAGGTGGGCCAGCAGCTCATGGAGGGCGCGGCCGACCCGCACGAGGTGCTGCGGGTGCAGGGCCCGCGCGAGGTGCAGGTGCACCTGGTCCGCGAGGTCCAGGAGGTCTACCGGGCCCAGGGCGTGTCGATCCACGACAAGCACATCGAGGTCATCGTCCGGCAGATGCTGCGCCGGGTGACGATCATCGACTCGGGCTCGACGGAGTTCCTGCCCGGTTCGCTGGTCGAGCGTGCCGAGTTCGAGGCGGAGAACCGCCGCGTGGTGGCCGAGGGCGGCGAGCCCGCGGCCGGCCGCCCGGTGCTGATGGGTATCACGAAGGCGTCGCTGGCCACCGACTCGTGGCTGAGCGCGGCGTCGTTCCAGGAGACCACCCGCGTGCTGACCGATGCGGCGATCAACGGCCGCAGCGACAAGCTGCAGGGTCTGAAGGAGAACGTGATCATCGGCAAGCTGATCCCGGCCGGCACCGGCATCGCCCGGTACCGCAACATCCAGGTCCGCCCGACCGAGGAGGCCCGGGCCGCGGCGTACACGATCCCG
>NZ_CALDGS010000137.1 GCF_937941905.1 uncultured Mycolicibacterium sp.
GTCGCGGGGGGCTGATCGCCGGTGACCCGCTACAACTCGCTGCTGGAGGCGCTCGGCAACACCCCGCTGGTCGGGCTGCCGCGGCTGTCGCCGCGCTGGGACGGCGAACCGCACGTGCGGCTGTGGGCCAAGCTGGAGGACCGCAACCCCACCGGCTCGATCAAGGACCGCGCCGCGCTGCGCATGATCGAGGAGGCCGAACGGCAGGGGCTGCTGCGGCCGGGCGCGACGATCCTGGAGCCCACCAGTGGCAACACCGGGATCTCACTGGCCATGGCGGCCAAGCTCAAGGGCTACCGGATGATCTGCGTGATGCCGGAGAACACCTCCGCCGAACGTCGCCAGATCCTGCAGATCTACGGTGCGGAGATCATCTACACCCCGGCCGAGGGCGGCTCCAACACCGCGGTGGCGCGCGCCAAGGAGCTGGCCGCCGAGCACCCCGACTGGGTGATGCTCTACCAGTACGGCAACCCGGCCAACGCCGCCGCGCACTACGACGGCACCGGCCCGGAGATCCTCGCCGACCTGCCCGAGATCACCCACTTCGTGGCCGGGCTGGGCACCACCGGCACGCTGATGGGCACCGGGCGGTTCCTGCGCGAACACGTGCCGGGCGTGCAGATCGTCGCCGCCGAACCCCGCTACGGCGAGGGCGTGTACGCGCTGCGCAACATCGACGAGGGCTTCATCCCGGAGCTCTACGACCCCGAGGTGCTGACCACCCGCTACTCGGTCGGCTCCTACGACGCGATCCGGCGCACCCGCGAACTCGTCGAGCAGGAGGGCATCTTCGCCGGGATCTCCACCGGTGCGGTGCTGCACGCCGCACTCGGCATGGCGGCCAAGGCGCTGCGGGCCGGTGAGCGCGCCGACATCGCGTTCATCGTCGCCGACGCGGGCTGGAAGTACCTGTCCACCGGCGCCTACACGGGCAGCCTCGACGACGCCGAGGACGCTCTGGAAGGACAGCTCTGGGCGTGAACGCGACGGGGCAGCGCGGGGCGCCGCCGGAGCGCAGGCGACCGGCGTGGCAGGTCGGCGCGGTCACCGTCGTCGGTTTCGTGCTGCTGCTCTACCTCGTCGAGGTTGTCGACGTGGCGACCGGACACCAGTTGGACCGCAACGGGATCCGGCCGCTGCAGACCGACGGCCTGGTCGGCGTGCTGTTCGCGCCGCTGCTGCACGCCGACTGGCAGCACCTGCTGGCCAACACCGCCCCGGCACTGGTGCTCGGGTTCCTGATGACGCTGGCCGGGCCGGCCCGTTTCGTCCTGGCCACCGCGATCATCTGGATCGTGGGCGGGCTGGGCACCTGGCTGATCGGCAACATCGGGGTGCACTGCCCGTATGTCGGGGTGTCGTGTGAGAGCGTCCACATCGGTGCCTCCGGACTGATCTTCGGATGGCTGACGTTCCTGATCGTGTTCGGGTTCTTCACCCGCAAGGCCTGGGAGATCGTGGTGGGGGTGGTGGTGCTGTTCCTCTACGGCGGCATCCTGTGGGGCGTGCTGCCCGGCACCGTCGGGGTGTCCTGGCAGGCGCACCTGTGCGGCGCGGCGGCCGGGGTGCTGGCCGCCTACCTACTCAGCGGACCGGAACGCCGGGCGCGCGCCGGGCGCGGCCGACCGACCCCCTCCGCGGCGCCGTGAACGCGCCGGAACCGCAGCGTGACGCGCCGATCGGGATCTTCGACTCCGGCGTCGGCGGGCTCACCGTGGCGCGCGCGATCATCGACCAACTGCCCGACGAGCACGTCGTCTACGTCGGCGACACCGCCAACGGTCCGTACGGGCCGCTGACCATCCCGCAGGTACGCGCGCACGCCCTGGCCATCGGTGACGACCTCGTCGCGCGCGGGGTCAAGGTGCTCGTCATCGCCTGCAACACCGCCTCGGCGGCCTGCCTGCGCGACGCCCGCGAGCGCTACGCCCCGGTGCCGGTGGTGGAGGTCATCCTGCCCGCGGTGCGCCGCGCGGTGGCCGCCACCCGCAACGGCCGGATCGGCGTCATCGGCACCGAGGCCACCATCGCCTCGGGCGCCTACCAGGACGCCTTCGCCGCCGCGCGCGACACCGAGGTGTTCGCGGTGGCCTGCCCGCGGTTCGTCGACTTCGTCGAGCGTGGGGTGACCAGCGGCCGGCAGGTGCTCGGCCTGGCCGAGGGCTACCTGGAGCCGCTGCTGCGCGCCGACGTCGACACCCTGGTGCTCGGCTGCACCCACTACCCGATGCTGTCGGGGCTGATCCAGTTGGTGATGGGGGAGGCGGTCACCCTCGTCTCCTCCGCCGAGGAGACCGCCAAGGACGTCCTGCGGGTGCTCACCGAGCTCGATCTGCTGCGCCCGCACGACGCCGGGCCGGTGCGCCGGCAGTTCGAGGCCACCGGCGACCCGGAAGCGTTCGCCGCGCTGGCCGCCCGCTTCCTCGGCCCGGCCCTGGACGGCGCGCGCCACCCCCGGCGCCACCCCGGCGCGCGGCGCTGAGCGCCTGTTCCCGGTCACACCCGCGGGGCGATTGAGATCGGCCGCCCAAACCGGGCAGGTTTTGTTCGCGGGCCCCGGGGGCATGGCAAGCTAGTGGGCGTGCGGGTGACGGTTCTGGGATGCTCCGGCAGTGTGACGGGGCCCGATTCGCCCGCCTCCGGGTATCTCGTTACCGCGCCGGACACCCCGCCGCTGGTAATCGACTTCGGCGGCGGTGTGCTGGGGGCGCTGCAACGCTACGCCGACCCCGGCTCGGTGCACATCCTGCTGTCGCACCTGCACGCCGATCACTGCCTGGATCTGCCCGGCCTGTTCGTGTGGCGGCGCTACCACCCGAACCCGCCCACCGAGCGCGGCGTGATGTACGGCCCGGCCGGCACCTGGGCCCGGCTCGGTGCGGCATCCTCGCCGGAGGGCGGGGAGATCGACGACTTCTCCGACATCTTCGACATCCGCGCCTGGCGGGACAACGAGACCGTGCAGATCGGGGCGCTGGCGGTGACCCCGCGGCTGGTGTGCCACCCGATCGAGTCCTACGGCCTGCGGCTGACCGACCCGTCCGGGGCCACCCTGGTCTACAGCGGCGACACCGGCATGTGCGACGCGGTGGTCGAACTGGCCCGCGGCGCCGACGTGTTCCTGTGCGAGGCGTCCTGGACCCATTCGCCGGACCGGCCGCAGGGGCTGCACCTGTCCGGCACCGAGGCCGGGCGGATCGCGGCCACGGCCGGGGTGCGCGAGCTGTTGCTCACCCACATCCCGCCGTGGACCTCGCGGGAGGACGTGGCCGGTGAGGCCAAGGCCGAGTTCGACGGCCCGGTGCACGCGGTCAGCTGCGGGGAGACGTTCGACGTCACCCGCGGGCCGAACCGATAGGGTTGGCTCGTGTCCAGACGAGAAGACGGCCGGCTCGACCACGAACTGCGGCCGGTGGTCATCACCCGTGGTTTCACCTCACACCCGGCGGGGTCGGTGCTGATCGAGTTCGGCCAGACCCGGGTGCTGTGCACCGCGAGCGTTATCGAGGGCGTGCCGCGCTGGCGGAAGGGATCCGGCCAGGGCTGGCTCACCGCCGAGTACGCGATGCTGCCGGCGGCCACCCACGAACGCTCCGACCGGGAGTCGGTCAAGGGCCGGCTGGGCGGGCGCACCCAGGAGATCAGCCGGCTGATCGGCCGCTCGCTGCGCGCCTGCATCGATCTGAATGCGTTGGGGGAGAACACCATCGCCATCGACTGCGATGTGCTGCAGGCCGACGGTGGCACCCGCACCGCGGCGATCACCGGCGCCTACGTGGCGCTGGCCGACGCGGTGACCTACCTCAACGCCGCGGGTCTGCTCAGCGACCCGCGGCCGCTGAGCTGCATGATCGCCGCGATCAGCGTCGGGGTGGTCGACGGCCGGGTCCGGGTCGACCTGCCGTACTCGGAGGACTCCCGCGCCGAGGTGGACATGAACGTCGTGGCCACCGACACCGGCACCCTGGTGGAGATCCAGGGCACCGGTGAGGGCGCCACGTTCCCGCGCTCCACGCTGGACAAGCTGCTCGACGCGGCCCTGGCCGCCTGTGACGAACTGTTCGCCGTGCAACGCGAGGCGCTGGCGCTGCCGTACCCCGGGGAGCTGCCCGAGCCCGCGTCGCCCCCGAAGAAAGCGTTCGGAAGCTGAGCCGGTTACTCGTCGCCACCCGTAATCGCAAGAAGCTCGCCGAGCTGCGCCGCGTCCTCGACGCCGCCGGGATCGGCGGGCTGGAGCTGCTCACCCTCGACGACGTGCCGCCGTTCGACGAGGCGCCCGAGACCGGCGCCACGTTCGAGGAAAACGCCCTGGCCAAGGCGCGGGATGCGTTCCGCGCCACCGGGATCGCCGCCGTCGCCGACGACTCCGGGCTGACCGTGGACGCGCTCAACGGCATGCCCGGGGTGCTTTCGGCCCGGTGGAGCGGCCGGCACGGCGACGACGTGGCGAACTACGAACTGCTGCTCGCCCAGCTGGCCGACGTCCCGGAGGAGCGGCGCGGTGCGGCGTTCGTGTCGGTGTGCGCGCTGGTGCACGACGGCGGACAGACGGTGGTGCGCGGCGAGTGGCGCGGCCGCATCGCCCGTGCGCCGCGCGGGGCCAACGGGTTCGGTTACGACCCGGTGTTCGTCCCCGAAGGGGACGATCGGACCGCCGCGGAGCTCAGCCCGGAGGACAAGGACGCCGTCTCGCACCGCGGCCGGGCGCTGGCCCTGCTGGTGCCGGCGCTGCGCGCGCTGGCCGGGGCTCGGCCCGGCGCTTCGCCGGGGTAGGCGCCCCCATGGCCCGGGTGCGCGACGGGTGGCCCCGCTAGATGCCGTAGCGGTCCCTGATCTTGGCGGTCTGCACCTGCTCGACGATGATGCCGACGAACGGGATGGTGCCGGCCAGCAGCACGCCGACGGTCTTGCCGATCGGCCAGCGCACCTTCACCGCGAGGTTGGCGGTGAACAGCAGGTACACGAAGTACACCCAGCCGTGCACCACCGCGATCCAGCCCAGCGAGTCGTCGCCGAAGCCGTACTTCATCACCATCTCGTAGCACAGCGCGATCAGCCACAGGCCGGTCGCCCACGCCATCACCCGGTAACCCGGCAGGGCCTTGCGGATGCTCTCGACCGTCGTGTCGGTGCTGGGAGTGTCGCTCATGGGATCTTCCTGTCCTGCTGATCGGTGCGTGCGAGCTCGGCGAGGTAGGCGTTGTACTCCCGCAGCGCCGGGTCGTCGTCGGCCGGTTCGGTCGCCGGTTTCGGCCGCTCGGGCAGCAGCCCCTCCGGCAGTTCGGTGGGCTCACCCGACGGCGCCGACTCGGGCGGGGCCTCCTCGTAGCGGATGAACTTGTAGTAGGCGTAGACGCAGAACCCCGCGAACAGCGGCCACTGCAGCGCGTAGCCGAGGTTCTGGAAGTCGCCGGTGGCCGACTCCCAGCGGGTCCACTGCCACCAAGCCAACGCCAGGCAGCCGCCGGCGGCGATGATCACCAGGGCGATCAGCGCCGGCCTCCTACGCCTCGTAGTGGACACGACTCAACGGTACCGGGTGGCGCCAACCGCCGCCGATGGCACCGATAATGAACCGGTAGCATCAGCTGCCTGCGGGCGTGGCGGAACTGGTATACGCGATGGATTTAGGTTCCATTGTCTTCGGACATGGGGGTTCGAGTCCCCCCGCCCGCACCGGTCACCGGCCCCGCCGGGCCACGTAGGGCCACGGGTTGTGCCGCTCGGGCACCGAGGCGGCCCGCACCTGTTTGAGCAGATCCCGCAGGTGGGCGCGCAGCTCGTGCAGCGCCGGGTCGGTCCAGCGGTTGACCGCCTCGACGGGATCGGCGGTCAGGTCGTAGAGCTCCCACTGGTCGTCGACCGGTTCGGTGCGGTAGGCCGCACCGAACGGCCCGTCGGCGGCCAGGTGGCGCACCCCCGGCTCGGTCCAGGTGGCCGGATCGTCGAAGGTGCGCACCAGCTTCCACAGATGCCCCGCCCCGCCGCGGGCCCGCTCCTCGTCGACCCGCACCACCAGCCCCTCGAAGTTGGACGCCACGTGCGCGGGCACCCGGATGCGCAGCGGGGCGGGGGGCCGGTGCGCCCGGCCCAGCCGGCGCGCCAGGCCCGACGCCCCGGTGTCGCCCTCGAGCACGTTGTCACGGGTCATCAGGTACACCGGGCGGTCCGGGTCGGCGGGCCCGCCGTCGACCACCGGCATCAGGTTGCGGCCCGGCAGCGGGTGCACCTCGGAGAAGGTCTCGGCGAGCCGCTCGGCGGTTGCCGCCTCGTCGATGCCGGCCGCCGCCAGCAGGGTGGGTACCAGGTCGACGTGCGAGGTGGGGGCCTCGACGGTGCGCGGCTCGGTGGCCCGCGGGCCGATGCGGGCGATCACCAGCGGCACCCGGGTGGCCTCGTCGTAGAGGTTGAACCACTTCTGGTGCAGGCCGCCGTGCGCGCCGAGCAGCTCGCCGTGGTCGGCGGTGCGCACCAGCACGGCGTCGGTGGAGCCGCCCTCGGTGACGGCGCGGCGTACCCGGTCGATGGGGCCGTCGACCTCGGCGTGCAGGCGGTAGTACAGGTCGCGGTAGCGCTGCGCGCCGCGGGTGTAGGCGCGCTCGATGAAGGCCGCCGGCCCGTAGCCGGTGTAGTAGGCCTCCCGGAACGCGATCTGCGCGGCCGGTTTGCCGGACAGGTCCTCGGTGGCGGTCGGGGCGGGCGGCACGTGCGGCGGGTCCAGCGGGGACGGGGCGATCGGGCTGCGCCGCTGCCAGGCCGGGAACAGCACGATGTCGTGCGGGTTGACGAAGCT
>NZ_CALDGS010000138.1 GCF_937941905.1 uncultured Mycolicibacterium sp.
CGCCGATCGGGATGTACAGCACGCTCCAGGCCACCCCCATGGTGACCAGCACGCTGGCGGCGGTGATCTGGCCGGCGAACTTGGTCAGCGCGTCCAGGCCCCAGCGGTCGTCGATGAGGCCGACCAGCATGATCAGCCCGCCGGCGGTGACCACCGCCGGCATCCCGGTGGAGTAGACGAAACCGCGGGTCAGGGCGGGCAGCTGGGAGGCCAGCAGCACCGCGGCGGCCACCCCGAGGTACATCGCCAGCCCGCCCATGCGCGGGGTGGGCAGCACGTGCACGTCGCGTTCCCGCGGGTAGGCCACCGCCCCGAACCGGATGGCCAGCACCCGCACCCAGCCGGTGGCGAAGTAGGTGATGATCGCCGCGGTCAGCCCGACCAGGGCCAGCTCGCGCAGCGGCACCCCCGCCCCCCGGTCGGCCAGGGCCAGCGCCGTCTCCCCGGCCGCGGCCACCGCAGTCCCGTACGGCATCACCGCACCTCAGGCGGTCAGCGTCGCCGGGTCGACGCCGAGCACCTCGGCGATCCGTTCCACGGTCACCGGGCCCTCGCGCAGGATGCGGGGCCGCTCGCCGGTCAGGTCGACGATGGTCGACGCCGCCTGCCGCTGCGAGGGACCGGCCTCGAGGTAGACCTCGACCTGCTCGCCGAGCTGCTCGCGGGCTTCGGCCGCGGTGACGGCCGGCGGCTGCCCGGAGATGTTGGCCGACGACACCGCCAGCGGGCCGACCTCGCGCAGCAGCTCGATGGCCACCGGGTGCAGCGGCATGCGCAGCATCACGGTGCCGTTGGCGTCGCCGAGGTCCCAGGCCAGCGACGGCGCCTGGCGCACCACCAGGCTCAGCGCACCGGGCCAGAACGCGCGGATCAGTTCGCGGGCGGCCGGCGGCACCGAGTAGACCAGCCCCTCGATGGTGTGCCACGAGCCGACCAGCACCGGCACCGGCATGTCGCGGCCGCGGCCCTTGGCGGCCAGCAGCGCGGCGACCGCCTCGGCGTCGAAGGCGTTGGCCGCCAGGCCGTAGACGGTGTCGGTGGGCATGACCACCAGGCGGCCGCCCTTGAGCGCGCTGACCGCCGCGGTGATGCCGGTGGCGCGCTGCTGCTCGTCGGCGCAGTCGTAGAACGCGGTCATCAGGGGTTCACCTTCCGGGTGGCGGTGACGAAGCGGAGCCGGCCGACCAGGTCGCGCCGGGCGGTGACGGCGGCGAACCGGCCGGTGCGTTCGAAGGCGGCCACGGTCCGCGCCGAGGTGGTGTCGTCGTGCTCGACGCCGCAGTGCCCACCGGGCCGCAGCCACCGGCCGGCGAGCTCCACCACGGCCTCGACGATCGCCATCCCGTCCGGCCCACCGAACAGGGCGTGGTGTGGATCATGTTGGGCCACTTCGGGTTCCAGTTCCGCACCGGCAGGAATGTAGGGCGGGTTGGCGACCAGCAGGTCGACGGTGCCGTCGAGTTCGGGCAGCAGGCCCGGGTCGGTGACGTCGCCGCGCAGCACCTCGACCCCGGTGCCCGCGGCGTTGCGCCGCGCGTAGTTCAGCGCCTCGGGCGAGTCGTCGATCGCGACCACCCGCGCGTCGGGACGGTGCCGGGCCAGCGCGACGGCCAGCGCGCCGGAGCCGGTGCACACGTCGACGATCAGCGGCCGCGCCGGCAGGTCCAGCCCGGCGGCCCACTCGTAGAGCGCCTCGGTCTCCGGGCGCGGGATGAACACCCCCGGGCCCACCTCGAGGGTCACCGGCCCGAACGCGGCGGTGCGGGTCAGGTGCTGCACCGGCACCCGGCGAGCCCGGGCGGCGACCAGCTCGGCGTAGCGGTCGAAGAAGTCCTCGTCGACCTCGGCGAACGACAGCCGGCCCCGCTCCACGCCGGCGGCGAAGGCGGCCAGCTCCAGGGCGTCGGCGCGCGGTGTGTTGACCCCGGCCTCGGCCAACCTGGCCGCCGCGGCGTCGATCGCCTGACGGAGGCGGCTGGTACGGGCGCCCGCGGGGGCCGGGTTCATGATTGCCGCAGTCTCGCTTCCTTGTCGGCGGCGGCCAGCGCGTCGAAGAGCGCGTCGAGGTCGCCGTCGAGGACCTGGTCGAGGTTGTGCGCCTTGTAGTTGATCCGGTGGTCGGTGATCCGGTTCTCCGGGAAGTTGTAGGTGCGGATCCGCTCGCTGCGGTCGACGGTGCGGATCTGGCTGGCCCGGCCGGCGGCGGCCTCGGCCGCGGCCTTCTCCTCGGCCAGCGCCTGCAGCCGGGCGGCCAGCACCTGCATGGCGCGGATCTTGTTCTGCAGCTGGCTGCGCTCGTTCTGGCAGGTCACCACGATGCCGGTGGGCAGGTGGGTGATGCGCACCGCCGAGTCGGTGGTGTTCACGCCCTGGCCGCCCTTGCCGGAGGACCGGTAGACGTCGATCCGCAGGTCGGACTCGTCGATCTGGACCTGCTCGACCTCCTCGGGCTCGGGGTAGACCAGCACCCCGGCGGCCGAGGTGTGGATGCGGCCCTGCGACTCGGTGACCGGCACCCGCTGGACCCGGTGCACGCCGCCCTCCCACTTCAGCCGTGACCACACGCCGTCGGCGGTGTCGCCCTTGCTGCGGATGGACAGCGTCACGTCCTTGTAGCCGCCGAGGTCGGAGAACGTCTCGTCGAGCACGGTGACGGTCCAGCCGTGCCGCTCCGCGTAGCGGATGTACATCCGGGCCAGGTCGGCGGCGAACAGCGCCGACTCCTCGCCGCCCTCCCCGGACTTGACCTCGAGCACGACGTCGTCGGCGTCGTGCGGATCGCGCGGGGCGAGCAGGTCGGTCAGCTGGTCGTCGAGCTGGCGCACCCGCTCCTGCAGCTGCTCGACCTCCTCGGCGAACGAGGGGTCGTCGGCGGCCAGCTCGCGGGCGGCCTCCAGGTCGCCCCTGGCGGCCTCGAGCTTGCGGTAGGTGGCCACGATCGGCGCCAGCTGGGCGAACCGGCGCCCGACCTTGCGGGCGTTGCCGGCGTCGGCGTGCAGGTTCGGGTCGGCGAGCTGACGCTCGAGCTCGGCGTGCTCGGCCAGCACGGCCTCGATGGCCACCGGTGCGCTCTGCGTCATCTCACCTCCTCGCTCGTTCCCCCGAACACGGACCCCCGAACACGGACCCCCGAACACGGACCGACGCCCGGCCTGCGCCTGCGGCGGCAGATCGGGCGTCGGGTCGACGGCTACTTGTCGGCAGCTTCGGAGCCCGGCTTCTTGCGCTTGCCGTAGCGCGCCTCGAACTTGGCCACGCGGCCGCCGGTGTCGAGGATCTTCTGCTTGCCGGTGTAGAACGGGTGGCACTGCGAGCAGACCTCGACCACGATCTGGCCGCTGGTCTTGGTGCTGCGCGTGGTGAAGCTGTTGCCGCAACCGCAGATGACGGTCGTGTCGACGTAGTCAGGGTGAATACCCGATTTCATGGTTTCCTCTTCGATCGTGGGCGCCGGGTCGCCTGCTTGTGGGTCGGGTCGCAGACGTGAACCGGTACCGAGGTGTCTGACGGTCCATTATGCCAGTTCGGCCGTCCGCTCCCTAAACGGCCGGTCGGCGGCGGTTATTCCGGCGCGGCTACCGCGTCCGGCCGGCGGTGACCGCCGCCCCCGGGTACGGCCGGTACGCGGTGCCGTCGCGGCGCCACAGCACCCGGCCGTCCGGGTCGGTGCCGCGGGCGATGAGCTCGCGCTTGATCACCTTGTTGGTGGCGGTGGTGGGCAGGTCCTCGGCCAGCCACACCCAGGACGGCCAGGCCTTCGGCGACAGATCCGGCTGCGCGGCCAGGAAGCGCTCGAACTCCGCCGGGGTCAGGCCGGCGCCGGGCTGCAGCACGACGGCGGCCATCACCGCGTCGCCGACGTACTCGTCGGGCACCGGGTAGACGGCGACCCGGTTGATCGCCGGCAGCCGGATCAGGATCCGCTCGATCGGCGCGGCGGTCAGGTTCTCGCCGTCCACCCGCATCCAGTCGCCGCTGCGCCCGGCCAGGTAGATCCAGCCGTCGGCGTCGCGGTAGGCCAGGTCGCCGGACCAGTACATGCCGTGGCGCATCCGCTCGGCGGTGACGTTCGGGTCGTTGTAGTAGCCGCGGAACAGGCCGGCCCCGGCGGTGTTGACCAGCTCGCCGATCGCGGTATCGGGGTTGAGCAGCCGGCCCTGTTCGTCGAACCGGGCCGGCTCGCACTCCTGCAGCGTCTCCGGGTTGTACACGGCCACCCCGGGGAACGGCTTGCCGATGGAGCCGGGCGGGCAGTCGTCGGGCCGGGTGATGATGATCGCGAGTTCGGTGGACCCGAAGCCGTCCCAGACCTGGCAGTCGAAGCGGCGGGCGAACTCGGCGATGTCACGGTCGGTGGCCTCGTTGCCGAACGCCACCCGCAGCGGGTTGTCGTGGTCGTCGGGCCGTTCCGGGGTGGCCAGGATGTAGGCCAGCGGCTTGCCGACGTAGTTCATGTAGGTGGCGCCGTAGCGGCGGATGTCGTCGAGGAACCGGGAGGCCGAGAAGTCGGCCGGGGCCATCGCCGCGCCCGCGCCGACCGCCACGCTCCAGCCCGCGTACACGGCGTTGGAGTGGAACAGCGGCATGGCCAGGTAGCAGGTGTCGTCGCCGGTCAGTCCGTAGCGGTCGACCAGCGCCGCCCCGCTGAACAGCACCGTGGAGTGGGGGACCTGCACGGCCTTCGGTTCGCCGCTGGTGCCGGAGGTGAAGATCATCATGAACAGGTCGTCCGGACCGACCTCGCGGTGCGGCACCAGCGGCGGCGCCGCGGCCAGCCGCCGCGCCCACTCCGGGCCGTCGACGTCGAAGACGGTGACGCCGGGCAGTTCCAGACCGTCGAGCAGGCGGCGGTGTTCGGCGTCGGCGAGCAGGATCTGGGTGTGCACGTGGGCGATATCGCGGGCCAGGGCGGCGCCGCGGCGGGTGGTGTTGATGCCGCACAGCACGTAGCCGCCGAGTGCCGCGGCGGCCAGCGCGGTGAGCATCTGCGGGGTGTTGCCCAGCAGCACCCCGACGTGTAGCGGCCGGCTCGGGTCGGCGGCGGCGATGAGCGCGGCCGCCTGCGCCCGCGCCTCGGCGATGTGCTCCCGCCAGGTCCAGCGCCGGTCGCCGTACTTGATCGCGACGGTGTCGAGGTCGGCGCGGTCACGAAGCAGCTGCTGCAGGGTGTCCGCCATCGGCACTCCGATCGGTAGAACAGGTTTCAGAAACTGTCTACCAGCTTGTGACCCGCGCCACAGCGAAATTGGGGCGCAATGGATTCCGGCGCAACGGGGTTCGCTCGGCGGGCGACGGGCCTCCGCGGAACGCCGGGGACACACGGCGTGTCGGCGGACAGACACGGTCGCTCGGCGGGACGGAAAGGGGAAGGCCCCCACCGGCGGTGGGGGCCTTCCTCGTCAGTCGACGTCCATCGTTCCCGGTGCGGTCTTGGAGACCTGCAGCAGGAACTCGTAGTTGTTCTTGGTCTTGCGCAGCTGGCTCAGCAGCAGGTCGATGGCCTGATGGCTGTCCAGGCCGGACAGCACCCGGCGCAGCTTGTGCACGATCGCGAACTCGTCGGGCGACATCAGCAGCTCGTCCTTGCGGGTACCGGACGGGTTGACGTCCACCGCCGGGAACACCCGCCGCTCGGCGATCTTGCGGTCCAGCTTGAGCTCGGCGTTGCCGGTGCCCTTGAACTCCTCGAAGATCACCGTGTCGCCGGTGGAGCCGGTCTCCACCATCGCGGTGGCGATGATGGTCAGCGAGCCGCCCTCCTCGATGTTGCGGGCCGCGCCGAGGAACCGCTTGGGCGGGTACAGCGCGGTGGAGTCCACACCACCGGACAGGATGCGGCCCGAGGCCGGCGAGGCGTTGTTGTACGCCCGGCCCAGACGGGTGATGGAGTCGAGCAGCACGACGACGTCCTTGCCCTGCTCCACCAGCCGCTTGGCCCGCTCGATGGCCAACTCGGCGACCGTGGTGTGGTCGGACGGCGGCCGGTCGAAGGTCGAGGCGATGACCTCGCCCTTGACCGAGCGCTGCATGTCGGTCACCTCTTCGGGGCGCTCGTCGACGAGCACCACCATCAGGTGGCACTCGGGGTTGTTGCGCGCGATCGCGTTGGCGATGTCCTGCAGCACGGTGGTCTTACCGGCCTTCGGCGGCGACACGATCAGCGCCCGCTGCCCCTTGCCGATCGGCATGATCAGGTCGATCACGCGGGTGGTCAGCTTCTCCGGAGTGGTCTCCAGACGCAGCCGCTGGTTGGGGTACAGCGGGGTGAGCTTGCCGAACTCCGGCCGGTTCTTGGCCGCCTCGACCGGCCCGCCGTTGACGCTGTCGATGCGCACCAGCGGGTTGAACTTCTGCCGCGGGTTCTTCTCGCCGCCCTCGCCCTCCCGGGGCACGCGCACGGCACCGGTGATCGCGTCGCCGCGCCGCAGCCCGTACTTGCGCACCATGTTCATCGACACGTAGACGTCGTTGGGCCCGGGCAGGTACCCGGAGGTGCGCACGAAGGCGTAGTTGTCCAGCACGTCGAGGATGCCGGCGACCGGCTGCAGCACGTCGTCCTCGCGCACCTCGGCGTCGCCGCCGGCCTCCCCGCCGCCGCGCTCACGCCGGCGCCGGTCGCGGAACCGGCGGCCCCGCCGGCCCTGCCGGCCCTCGCCCTCGGCGTCGCCGTCGCGACCGCCCTGGGCCTCGCCGGAGGCCTGTTCGCCCTGCTCGGACTTGGCGCCCTGCTCGGCCCGGTTGCCCTGCTCGGGCTTGGTGTCCGGCTTGCTGGCGGTCCCCGCCTGGGCGTCCTGCCGGCGGCCCTCCTGCTGCCCGGCCGGCTTGTCGGCCGGGGCTTCCGCCGGCTTGTCGGCAGGGGCCGCGGGTGCGGACTTGGCGTCCTTGGCGTCCGCCGGGGCCGACTGGGCGTCCTTGGCGTCCGCCGCGGGCTCCGGCGCCGGCTGCCCGGCCGTCGCGCTGTCGGAATCCTGTTTCGGCGCAGGCGCACCGACCGACCGCGAGGCAGCGCGGCGCTGCCGGGTCCGGCCGGTCCCTTCGGCCCCGTCGGCACTCGCGCCGGCGGCGCCGTTGCCCTGCTCACGACGCTGCTGGATGGCGGCGATGAGCTCGCTCTTGCGCATCCCGGACGCCCCCTCGACCCCGATCTGACGGGCGAGAACGCGCAGCTCGGGCAGCAGCATCGAACTCAGCGACGTCTTGCCGGCCTTCGCGGCGGGGTCCGAGTTCACGATGGGCAGTTGGGCCTGAGCATCACTGCCTTCATTCGTGATGAGGTCCGTATCGGTCACGGATTTCCTTTCTTTCCCCCGCGAGTCGTATTGCGAGGGAGTACCCGAAATTCATCGACATTCAGCGAATCCGCTGAATGCGAAGGTCCCACCGTCGCCTCTGCAACGGTGCTCGCCCCGGCCCGCCGTCGATCGGCGAACCGTCAGTCCACGAGTTGAACACGGGGAAGATGGGGGTCGTCCTGGTGTCGGCGCAGGCAGAGACGCTGCGATTACTGGACGTCAGCGAGAATAGTCCGCTTCCGGTCGGGAAGCAAGAATTACTGCAACTCGGCGTTGCGTGTTGTCGTGGCGTGTTGCCGGAGGCCGCTGGGCGGTCTGCCGACCCGTCACCGCGGCACCGCAACGCCGGACGTCCACCGCACGCCGTTCCCGACGGTCATCTCCCGCACGGTGAACCCGTGGGCGGCGCCGTACTCGACCGCCTCGGCGGGCAGTTCCGCCTCGGTGGTCAGGGCCAGGACCGACGGTCCGGCCCCGGACAGCACCGCTGCAATGCCGTAACGCCGCAGCAGGCCCAGATATTCCGCCGAGGCCGGCATCGCCGCGGCGCGCTGGCGCTGGTGCAGGGCGTCCTCGGTGGCGGCCATCAGCAGCTCCGGCCGCTCGGTCAGCGCCACCACCAGTAGGGCGGCCCGGCTCACGTTGAAACTGGCGTCGGTGTGACGCACCTGCTCGGGCAGCAGCACCCGGGTCTCGGCGGTGGAGGACCGCTGCTCGGGGATCGCCGAGAACAGCCGGATCGCCGGATGCAGCCGTACCGGCACCGCCCGGTAGTGCGGCCGCTCCCCCGCCGCGTCGGTCCAGGACACCACCGCCCCGCCCAGCACCGCGGCCGCGGCGTTGTCCGGGTGCCCCTCGAACTCGCTGGACAGCTGCACCAGCTCGGCGGTGCCCAGCGGGGGCAACCCGGCCTGGGCGACCAAGCCGTTGGCCGCGGCCAACCCGCCGACCACCGCGGCGGCCGACGATCCCAGGCCACGCGAGTGCGGAATGTCGTTGCGGCAGCGCACATTCATTCCCGCCACCCGCACCCCGGCGGCGGTCAGCCCGGCCTTGATGGCCCGCACCACCAGATGCGACTCGTCGAGCGGGACCTGCCCGGCACCCTCACCCTCGACCTGCACGGTCAAACCGGATTCCGTTGTCTCGACGATGATTTCGTCGTAGAGACTGAGCGCCAGCCCCAGGCTGTCGAAACCCGGCCCGAGGTTGGCCGCCGAGGCGGCGACGACCGCGGTGGCGGCCAGCCCGGCCGGCAGGGTGTGGGTGTCGGTCACAGCTCGTCCTCTTCCGGTCCGGCTCAGTCCAGTCCGAGCTGTTCGACGACGGCCGCCGGATCGACGGGCACCGGGGTGACGGTCGGCATGTCGCGCAGCGCGGTGTCGGGGTCCTTCAGGCCGTTGCCGGTGACGGTGCACACCACCGTCGAACCGCGCTCGACCCAACCGGCGTCGACGGCCTTGAGCAACCCGGCGACGCTGGCCGCCGAGGCCGGCTCGACGAACACGCCCTCGTCGGCGGCGATCAGGTGGTAGGCGGCCAGGATCTCCTCGTCGGTGGCGGCCAGGAACTGCCCGCCGGACTCCTCCTTGGCCTCCACCGCGGTGGTCCACGACGCCGGGGCGCCGATCCGGATGGCGGTGGCGACGGTCTCCGGGTTCTTCACCGGCGCGCCGTGCACCAGCGGTGCCGCACCGGCCGCCTGGGTGCCCAGCATCCGCGGCAGCCGGTCGGACAGGCCGTCGCGGTGGTACTCCTTGTAGCCCTTCCAGTACGCGGTGATGTTGCCGGCGTTGCCGACCGGCAGCGCGTGCACGTCGGGGGCGGTGCCGAGGGCGTCGACGATCTCGAACGCGGCGGTCTTCTGCCCCTCGATCCGGTACGGGTTGACCGAGTTGACCAGCGAGATGGTCGGATAGTCGGCGGTCAGCTTGCGGGCCAGCTCCAGGCAGTCGTCGAAGTTGCCGTCGATCTGGATGATCTTGGCACCGTGCATGACCGCCTGGGCCAGCTTGCCCATCGCGATCTTGCCCTGCGGCACCAGCACCGCGCAGGTGATGCCGGCCCGGGCGGCATAGGCCGCCGCCGAGGCGGAGGTGTTACCGGTGGACGCGCACAGGATCGCCCGCTGGCCCCGTGAGACCGCCTCGGTGACGGCCACCGTCATGCCGCGGTCCTTGAACGACCCGGTCGGGTTGAGGCCCTCGATCTTCAGGTGCACGGTACAGCCGGTGCGCTGCGACAGCCGCGGCGCCGGCAGCAGCGGGGTGCCGCCCTCGCGCAGGGTGACCACCGTCCAGTCGTCGCCGATCGGCAGGCGGTCGCGGTAGGCCTCGATCAGGCCGGGCCAGGGGGTGTGCACGGCCGCCTTCGACGTGGCGTCGCCGGTCATTCAGTGGTTCCTTCCATCCGCAGCACGCTGTTGACGCTCTGCACGACGTCGAGGTCGGCCAGCGCCTTGACCGTCTCCGACAACGCCGCATCGGTGGCCCGGTGGGTCACCACCACCAGCCGGGCGCCACCGGTCTCGCCGCCCTGCTCGACGATGCCCTCCTGGCGGACCTCGGCGATGCTCACCTCGTGCTTGGCGAACTCGGCGGCCACCGAGGCCAGCACGCCCGGGCGGTCGGCGACGTTCATGTTCACGTAGTAGCGGGTCTCGATCAACCCGATGGGCGACACCGGGAGCTTGGCGTACTTCGACTCGCGCGGGCCGCGGCCGCCCTGCACCCGGTTGCGCGCGGCCATCACCAGATCGCCCATCACCGCCGAGGCGGTGGGCGCGCCGCCGGCGCCCTGGCCGTAGAACATCAGCCGGCCGGCCGCGGCGGCCTCGACGACGACGGCGTTGAAGGCGCCGCTGACCGCGGCCAGCGGGTGGTTCAGCGGCACCAGCGCCGGGTAGACCCGGGCCGAGACCCGCTCCTGGCCCTGCGCGTCGGTGAACCGTTCGCAGATGGCCAGCAGCTTGATGGTGCACCCCAGCGCGCGGGCCGAGGCGAAGTCGGCGGCGGTGACCTTGGTGATGCCCTCGCAGTAGACGTCGTCGGAGGTGACCCTGGTGTGGAACGCGATGGAGGCCAGGATGGCCGCCTTGGCGGCGGCGTCGTGGCCCTCCACGTCGGCGGTCGGGTCGGCCTCGGCGTAGCCCAGCGCACCGGCCTCGGCCAGCGCCTCGGCGTAGTCGGCGCCGGTGCTGTCCATCGCCGAGAGGATGTAGTTGGTGGTGCCGTTGACGATGCCGGCCACCCGCAGCACGGTGTCGCCGGCCAGCGACTGGGTCAGCGGCCGGATCACCGGGATGGCACCGGCGACGGCGGCCTCGAAGTACAGGTCGACGTGGGCGGCCTCGGCGGCCTGGGCCAGCTCGCCGGTGGACTGGGCCAGCAGCGCCTTGTTGGCGGTGACCACCGACTTGCCCTGCTCGAGGGCGGCCAGGATGGCCTTGCGGGCCGGCTCGACCGGGCCCATCAGCTCCACCACGATGTCGACGTCGTCGCGGGAGACGAGCTCCTCGATGTTGTCGGTGAGCAGCTCGACCGGCACGCCGCGGTCGGCGGAGACCCGGCGCACCCCGATGCCGCGCAGCTCCAGTGGCGCACCGATACGGGCGGCCAGGTCCGTCGCGCTCTCGTTGATGATGCGCACGACCTCGCTGCCGACGTTGCCGTACCCGAGTACGGCGACGCCGATGGCTTTCTGCTGCGCGTTCATCGTCAGTTCACCTCCAGGCTCAACAGGTCTTCGACCGTCTCCCGACGCAGGATCAGGCGCGCCTGCCCGTCGCGCACGGCCACCACCGCGGGCCGGCAGATCATGTTGTAGCGGCTCGACATCGAGTAGCAGTAGGCGCCGGTGGCGGCCACCCCGAGCAGGTCGCCCGGGGCGAGGTCCGCCGGCAGCCAGGCGTCCCGGATGACGATGTCGCCGCTCTCACAGTGCTTGCCGACCACCCGGGACAGTACCGGGGCGGCGTCGGTCACGCGGGAAACCAGCCGAACGTCGTACTCGGCGCCGTAGAGCGAGGTGCGGATGTTGTCGCTCATCCCGCCGTCGACGCTGACGTAGCGGCGCTGCGCGGTCGGGCTGATCGCGACGTCCTTGATGGTACCGACCCGGTACAGCGTGATGGTGCCGGGCCCGGCGATGGCGCGGCCGGGCTCCACGACCAGCCGCGGGGTGGGCAGCCCGACCGCAGCCGACTCGTCGCGCACGATCTCGGCGAGCTTGGCGGCCAGTTCGGCCACCGGCGGCGGGTTGTCCTCGGGTAGGTACGAGATCCCAAGCCCGCCACCGAGATCCACGATGGAGATCTGTGCGGTCCGGGCCACACCGAACTCGTTGACCACCTCGCGCAGAAAGCCGATCACCCGGTGGGCGGCCAGTTCGAACCCGGCGACGTCGAAGATCTGCGAGCCGATGTGGCTGTGCAGGCCGACCAGGCGCAGGTTGTCGGTCTCGAACACCCGGCGCACCGCGGCCATCGCCGCGCCGCTGGCCAGCGACAGGCCGAACTTCTGGTCCTCGTGCGCGGTGGAGATGAACTCGTGGGTGTGCGCCTCCACCCCGGTGGTGACCCGCACCAGCACGTCCTGCACGGCCCCGGCCTGCCGGGCGACCTCGTCGAGCCGCTCGATCTCGATCATCGAGTCGACGACGATGTGCCCCACCCCGGCGCGGACCGCCGCGGTGAGTTCCTCGACGGATTTGTTGTTGCCGTGCAGGGTGATCCGCTGCGCCGGGAAGCCGGCGTGCAACGCGACGGCGAGTTCGCCGCCGCTGGCGACGTCCAGCGACAGCCCCTCCTGGTCGATCCAGCGGGCGACCTCGCCGCACAGGAAGGCCTTCGCGGCGTAGTGCACGTTCGCCCCGCCGCCGAACGCGGCCGCCATCTCCCGGCAGCGGGACCGGAAGTCGTCCTCGTCGATGACGAACACCGGCGTGCCGAACCGCTCGGCGATCTCGGTCAGCGCCACACCGGCGATCGAGACCACCCCGTCGTCACCGCGAACAGCGTTGCGCGGCCAGACATTCGGCGCGATCAACAGCATCTGTTCGGCGGAGGCCGGCCGGGCCGGCGCACCGGCGTGCGGGATCTCCTCGGCGTGCCGCGGTCCGGCCGGGTGCGCGATCACATCCGCTCCGGGGCGGTGACGCCGAGGACGCCGAGACCGTTGGCGATGACCTGGCGGGTGGCCTCGCACAGGGCGAGCCGCGCGCGGTGCAGGTCGGTTGCCTGCTCGTCGCCCTGCGGCAGCACCCGGCAGGAGTCGTAGAACCGGTGGTAGTCGCCGGCCAGATCCTCCAGGTAACGCGAGACACGGTGCGGCTCACGCAGTTTCGCAGCCGTGGCGAGCACCCGCGGGAACTCGCCGAGGTTGCGGATCAGCGTGCCCTCCTTGTCGTGGGTGAGCAGGCCGAGATGTTCGGTGCTGGGCTGCACCCCCAGGTCGGCGGCGTTGCGCCGCAGCGCCGAGAGCCGCGCGTGCGCGTACTGCACGTAGTAGACCGGGTTCTCGTTGGTCGCCGACGACCACAGCTGCAGGTCGATGTCGATCGGGGTGTCCACCGAGCTGCGGATCAGCGCGTACCGGGCGGCGTCGACCCCGATGGCCTCGACGAGGTCGTCGAGGGTGATGACGGTGCCGGCCCGCTTGCTCATCCGCACCGGCTGGCCGTCGCGGACCAGGTTGACCATCTGGCCGATGAGCACCTCGACGGTGGCCGGGTCCTCGCCGAGCGCGGCGGCCACCGCCTTGAGCCGGGCGATGTAGCCGTGGTGGTCGGCGCCGAGCATGTAGATGCACAGGTCGAAGCCGCGCTGCCGCTTGTCGAGGTAGTAGGCGATGTCACCGGCGATGTAGGCCGGCATGCCGTCGCTCTTGATGACGACCCGGTCCTTGTCGTCGCCGTAGTCGGTGGTGCGCAGCCAGACCGCGCCGTCCTTCTCGTAGATGGCCCCGGCCTGGCGCAGCCGCTCGATGGCCTCGGCGACCCGGCCGGAGGTGTGCATCGAGTCCTCGTGGGTGAAGACGTCGAAGTGGGTGCCGAAGTCCCGCAGCGACTGCTTGATGTGGTCGAACATCAGGTCCACGCCGATGGCGCGGAAGGTCTCGTGCTGCTCGGCCTCGGGCAGGTCGAGCGCGCCGGGCTGCTTGGCCAGCACGGCGGCGGCGATCTCCTTGATGTACTCGCCGGCGTAGCCGTCCTCGGGGGTGGGCTCGCCCTTGGCGGCGGCGATCAGCGACCGCACGAACCGGTCGATCTGCGCGCCGTGGTCGTTGAAGTAGTACTCGCGGGTGACGTCGGCGCCCTGGGAGCTGAGCACCCGGCCCAGCGCGTCGCCCACCGCGGCCCACCGGGTACCGCCGATGTGGATCGGCCCGGTGGGGTTGGCCGAGACGAACTCGAGGTTGATCCGCAGGCCGGCGAGCGTGTCGGCGTGGCCGTAGCGCTCCCCCGCGGCCAGGATGTCGGCCACCAGCGCGTTCTGCGCCGCCGCGTCGATGCGCAGGTTGACGAAGCCGGGCCCGGCCACCTCGGCCGCGGCGATGCCGTCGGCGGCGGCCAGCGCCTCGGCCAGCCAGCCGGCCAGGTCGCGCGGATTGGTGCCGACCTTCTTCCCGAGCTGCAGCGCGAGGTTGGTGGCGTAGTCGCCGTGCTCCGGGTTGCGCGGACGCTCGACGGTCACCGTTTCGGGCAGGACTGAGGTATCCAGGCCACGCTCGGTCAACACCGCGGCGGCGGTGGTCCTGAGCAGCTCGGCCAAGTCGGCGGGGGTCACGGGGTTCCATCCTATGGTCTGGGGTGGTCAGCGCCCGAATCCGTGCCCGTCCGACCCCGCGATGTGTGTACCGCGGCAGGGATGCGCTACGCTGTGCATCGCCCAACAGGCGCAGCCGATGCGCCCCCGTAGCTCAGGGGATAGAGCGTCTGCCTCCGGAGCAGAAGGCCGCAGGTTCGAATCCTGCCGGGGGCACCACCAGGTGCCGACAACGACGAAGCCGCAGACCGGCCGGTCTGCGGCTTTCGCGTTCTGGGGCCGGCGACTCAACCGGCGTCGGAGGCACGCAGGCGATCGAACCCCGGTTCACCGCGCACAGCGAGGACCCCGTCGCGGTCACCGACGGGCCGGCGCGCGCGCCGACCCGTCGGGCGGCGGGAACGGAAGCGGAACGAGCAGCAGCCGCCGCGGCGCGGCGGGCGAGATGAACTACTGACAGACGAGGTCGCGGGGGATCGGCGCGGTGGCCGGGTACTCGGCCGGGGCGGCCGGGTTGATGGCGGTCACGATCGGAGTGAGGGCAAGGCGCGGACGATGCGGCATCTCGTGCGCGAGCACCGCCTGCGCGTACTGCATGTTCATCTCGACTGCTCCTGTTGCGACTCGTGTCGGCACCCATAACACCCGCTTCCGGCCGACGGCAACAGGGTTTGTTGAAGCCGTGATTCGAACTCCGCCCCGGCCCCTCAGCCGAAGTCGGCGGCGACCTCGGCGGCGGCGCGGAGCTGGCCGAGGTCGGTGCTGGTCGGGATGAGGTGCAGTTCGTCGGTCCCGATCGCGGCGAACCCGCGCAGCACGGCGGCCAGCTCGTCCTGGCCGCCGGCGAACCCGGTGCCGGGTGCCATCGCGTCGACGACCTCGGCCGGGATCCAGTTCATGTACCGGCGCAGATGGCGGTGCACCTGGTCCCGGGCGGCGGCCGGGTCACCGAGCGCGAACCAGAACGAGGTGGCCAGGTGCGGCGCGGGCCGGCCCGCCTCGGCCCACGCCGTGCGGGCGATGTCGAACAGCTCGTTCTGCCTGGCGAGGTCCAGGTCCAGCGTGGTGCCCGCCAGGCCGTCGGCCCAGGCCGCGGCGTCGCGGACGGTCTTCGGCCCGATGGTGCCGACCAGCAGCGGCGGCCCGCCGTCCTGCACCGGCGCCGGGCCGACCGGCAGCACCGACTCGGTGAGCTTCTCCCCCGCCCACACCCGGCGCATGACGGCGGCCCGCTCGGCCAGCTGGCGACGGGTCTGGGTGGCCGGGTCGGCCCCGACGGCGCGGTAGTCCTCGTGCCGGCCGCCCACCCCGAGCCCCACCGTAAGCCGGCCGTCGCACAGCACGTCGCCGCTGGCCAGCGCCTTGGCCAGCATCACCGGGTCGTGCAGCTGCGGCACGATCACCGTGGTGACCAGCCGCACCCGCTCGGTCCAGGCGGCCACCGCCCCGAGCAGGGTGAGGCTGTGCGGGTTGTCGAAGGCGATGCGCTCGCCCCAGCACAGCGAGGAGAACGGACCCTCGTCGACCGCCCGCGCCCAGGTCCGCAGCGTGGCGGCGTCCAGGTCGGGTTCCATCACCGGCAGCGTCATCCCGATGCGCACGCCGGGATTCTGACACCCCCCACCCCGCGAGGGACCGTGTCTGCCCGGCGACACGCGCATTCCAGGGTCGGTCGCGTCGGTGTGTCGCCGGGCAGACACGGTCCCTCGCGCCGGCGGGCGGGGCGGCCGGCGGCTACGGCGCGAGCGCGGCGACGACGGCGGCGGCGGGGCCGGGTGCCGCGCGCCGGAAGCCGGTGCCGGCCCAGATGTTGGTGCCGTGCGGGTCGCCGGCACGGGCCGCGGCGGCCCGCAGCGGGCCGGTCAGGTAGTGCACCTGCGGATAGCCCAGCGGTGCCTGCGCGTCGTGCTCGTCGCTGAACCGGTTGCGCAGCCCGCGCGCATACCGGCCGGAGAACGCCTTGGTGACAACGGTTTCGGTGAAGGCGGGATCGGACAGCGCGGCCCGCTGCAGCGCCGCGGTACCGGCCTCGTCGGCGAGCAGGAACGCGGTGCCGCACTGGGCGGCGACCGCACCGGCCGCCAGCACCCGGGCCACGTCGTCGGCGCCGGCCAGCCCGCCGGCGGCCAGCACCGGCACGTCCACCGCCGCCCGCACCGCGGCCAGCAGCACCGCCAGCGGGTCGGTGCCGGGCGTGGCGAGCGGGTCGAAGGTGGCGCGGTGCCCGCCGGCGTCGGGGCCCTGCACCACCAGCGCGTCCACCCCGGCCGCCACCGCCCGGCGGGCCTCGTCGGCGCTGGTGACCGATCCGACGGTGGTGATGCCGGCGGCCCGCAGCCGGGCCACCTCGGCGGGCGCGGCCACCCCGAAGGTGAAGGACACCACCGCCGGCCGCAGGTCGGCGACCACGTCGAGCTTGGCCGACCAGGCGTCGTCGTCGTAGCGGGGCTCGCCCGGCTCGGCGCCGTAGCGCCGTGCCTCCCCGGCCAGCGCGGCGGCGTAGCGGGCCAGTGCCGCGTCGTCGACCGTGCTCGGGTGCGGCACGAACAGGTTCACCCCGAGCGGCCCGGTGGTCAGGGCCCGGGCGGCGGTGATCCGCTCGGCCAGCGCCTCGGCGGTCAGGTAGCCGGCGGCCAGGAAGCCCAGGCCGCCGGCCTCGGTCACCGCCGCGGCCAGCTCTGGCGTGGACGGCCCGCCGGCCATCGGCGCGGCGACCACCGGCCGGTCCAGGTCACGGAAGTCGAACCGGGTGGTCATCGCACCGCCCTGGCGAACAGCAGCACATCCAGCGGCTCCGGGCCGATGGCGGGGAACACGGTGTGGCGCGCCAACCGCCCCTCCAGCCGCAGCCCGCACCGGCGCAGCAGCGCCGCCGACGCGCCGTTGTCGACGTGGCATATCGCGGCGATCCGGTACACCCGTGGATCGCGGGCCGCGACGTCGATCATCATCCGCACCGCCTCCGTCATCAGTCCCCGGCCCCACCAGCCGTGGGCCAGGCAGTACCCGAACTCCACGATGTGCCGGACCGGCCGCCGGTAGCCGCACATCCCGACCACCCCGTCGCCGCCGTGCTCGACCAGCCAGGTGCGGTCGGTGCCGACGTTGAACACCTCGGTGATCACCCGGCGGGTCTCCGCGACGTCCGGGTGGGTGGGCCAGGACAGGTAGCGGGTCACCACGGGATCGGAGGTGACCCGTTCGAACAGCACCTCGGCGTCGTCGGGGCGCGGGGCGCGCAGCGTGACCCGCGCACCGGTCAACGGATCGACGGCCGCCATACCGTCATCCTGCCCCGTGCGGGGCCGGCCGGGGAACGGGTCCGGGCCTCAGGTGACGGTGTGGCCGCGCTGGGCCTCCTGGGTCCGGTAGTCGGCGGCGAGCTGCCGCACGTGCTCGGGCAGCTGCCCGGCGGCGACGTCGGCCAGGCTGGTGCGCTCGAGCACCCAGCGCATGCTGGCCCGCAGCGCCCGCCACACGTCGGTCAGCGCGGTGGTCGGCCCGGTGTAGGGCAGATCGCCCAGCCCGATGTCGCGCACGCTGGCCAGCGGCCCGTCGATGCAGCGCAGCACGTCGGCGATGCTGATCTCGGCGGCCGGCCGGGCCAGCTCGTAGCCGCCCTCCCGGCCGCGGTGGCTGCGCACCAGCCGGGCGGTGCGCAGGTCGGACAGGATGTCGACGAGGAACTGCGCCGGGATGTTCTGCGCCCGGGCCAGGTCCTCGGTCTTGACCAGCGCCCCGTCGCCGGCGGCGGCGAGCTGCACCATCGCGCGAACGGCGTACTCCGCTTTGGCCGACATCCGCATCAGGCCAGGTTAGCCGGGCGGTACCGGGAATCCGGTGCGGTCCCCCCGAACCGTGCCGCCGTCAGCGCGGCTGCGCGGCGATGGCCGCCAGCACCGCGTCGGCCAGCTCCGGCCGGCACACCACCAGGTCGGGCAGCCGCGGTTCGGCGTTGTTGTAGCGCAGCGGCGAGCCGTCGATGCGGCTGGTGTGCAGCCCGGCCGCCCGGGCCACCGCGACCGGGGCGGCGGAGTCCCACTCGTACTGGCCGCCGGCGTGCACGTACACGTCGGCGCGGCCGGTCACCACCGCGGCCACCTTGGCGCCGGCCGAGCCCATCTCCACCAGCGTGCCGTCCAGGGCCGCACACACCCCGACCGCCAGCGCCGGTGGCCGGCTCCGGGACACCACCACGCGCGGCCGCGGCGGAGCCGGCGGCGGGGCGGGCACGTCCGGGGTCGCCAGGGTCAGCCCCTGAGCGGGCAGCGCCACCGCACCGGCGACGAGCTCGCCGTCGGCCCACAGCGCGACGTGCACCGCCCAGTCGTCGCGGCCGGGTTCGCCGAACTCCCGGGTGCCGTCGAGCGGGTCGACGATCCACACCCGCGACACCCCGAGCCGGGCCGGATCGTCGGCGCCCTCCTCGCTCAGCACCGCGTCCCCGGGTCGCAACCGGCCCAACTCGGCCGTCAGGAACTCGTGGGAACGCTTGTCCCCGGCGGCCTTCCGTTCCGCCTCCGGGGCGTCCGCGAGCTCCTCGCGCACCGACAGCAGCAGCCGGCCCGCGCCGGCGGCCAACTCCGCGGCCAGCCGGTGGTCGCTCATCCCTGCCTGCCCAGCAGGTCGACGATGAACTGCGCGTTCTCCTCCAGCGTGTGGTCCGGGGTGAGCCGCAGATCCGGGTTGCGCGGCCGCTGGTAGGGGCTGTCGATACCGGTGAAGTGGGTGATCTCGCCGCGCCGGGCCTTGGCGTACAGGCCCTTCGGGTCGCGGCGCTCGCAGTCCTCCAGCGGGGTGTCGCAGAACACCTCGTAGAACGGGATCCCGGCCTCCTCGTGCACCCGGCGGGCCAGCTCGCGGTGCTCGTGCAGCGGGCTGATCGCCGGCACCAGCACGATCTGGCCGGAGTCGGCCAGGATCACCGCGATGTGGGCGAGCCGGCGCAGGTTCTCGGCCCGGTCGGCCATGGAGAAGCCCAGGTCGGCGTTGATGCCGTGGCGCAGGTTGTCGCCGTCGAGCACGTATGCGGGCCGGCCGCGCTCCAGCAGCAGCCGTTCGGCCAGCATGGCCACCGAGGACTTGCCCGCCCCCGACAGCCCGGTCAGCCACACCGTCGAGCCCGTGCTGAGCCGGTCGGCCGCGGTGACCAGCGACTGGTGCCGCACCACGTTGGGGCTGGTGACCTGGCGGCGGCTGCGCTGCACCATGCCGGCCGCGACGGTGCCGTTGGTGACCGGGTCGATCAGGATGAACGCGCCGGTGGCCTGGTTGCGCTGGTACTCGTCGAGCAGCAGCGGAGTCTGGCTGCGCAGCGAGATCCGGCCCAGCTCATTGAGTTTCAGCGCGGTGGCGGACTTGTCGCGTTCCAGCGTGTTGACGTCGAGGCGGTAGTGCAGGTCGGTCACCCGCACCCGGGCGGTGCGGGTGGTGTGCTTGATGAGGTAGTCGCGACCGGGCTCGAGCGCGGAGTCGTCGGCCATCCAGCACACCACGGCCTCGAAGTCCTGGGTGACCTCCGGCCGGTTGTCCGGGTGGACGAACATGTCGCCGCGGGAGATGTCGATGTCGTCGGCGATGCTGATCGACACCGCCATCGGCGGGAACGCCTCGGCGACCGGGCCGTCCGGGCCGTCGATCGCGGTGATCCGGGAGGTCCTGCCGCCGGGCAGCACCACGATCTCGTCGCCGGGGCGCAGCACGCCGCTGGCCACCGTGCCGGCGTAGCTGCGGTGGTCCTGGTGCTCACGGGTGTGCGGGCGGATGACGTACTGCACCGGGAACCGCGCGTCGACCAGGTTGCGGTCGGCGGCGATGGACACCTCCTCGAGGTGGCGCAGCAGCGACGGGCCCTCGTACCAGGGCGCGCGGTCGGACTTGTCGACGACGTTGTCGCCGTGCAGGGCCGACATCGGGATCGCCGTCACGTCGTTGAGATCGAGCCGGGTGGTGAACTCGACGAACTCGTCGCGGATGGCCTCGAACCGCTGCTGGTCCCAGTCGATGAGGTCCATCTTGTTGACCGCGAGCACCACGTGCTTGACGCCGAGCAGCGAGGCCAGGAAGGCGTGCCGGCGGGACTGCTCGAGCAGGCCGTTGCGGGCGTCGACGAGCACGATCACCAGGTGCGCGGTGGAGGCGCCGGTGACCATGTTGCGGGTGTACTGGATGTGCCCCGGGGTGTCGGCGATGATGAATTTCCGCTTGGCCGTGGCGAAGTAGCGGTACGCGACGTCGATGGTGATGCCCTGCTCGCGCTCGGCGCGCAGCCCGTCGGTGACCAGGGCCAGGTCGGTGTAGTCGTGACCGCGCTCGCGGGAGGTGCGCTCCACGGCGGCCAACTGGTCCTCCATCACCGCCTTGGAGTCGTAGAGCAGCCGGCCGATGAGGGTGGACTTGCCGTCGTCGACCGAGCCGGCGGTGGCGATGCGCAGCAGCGTGGTCGGCGCGGCCAGGCTCTCGGTCAGCGTCTGCGTCATCAGAAGTAGCCCTCCCGCTTGCGGTCCTCCATGCCGGCCTCGGAGATGCGGTCGTCGGCGCGGGTGGCGCCGCGCTCGGTCAGCCGCGACACCGCGGTCTCGGCGATCACCTCGTCGACGGTGGCGGCGGTGGACTCCACGCACCCGGTGCAGGTGACGTCGCCGACGGTGCGGAACCGCACCGAGGTCTCGAACACCTCCTCGTCGGGGCGCGGCTGCATGTACCGGTGCACCGCCAGCAGCATCCCGTCGCGGCGGAACACCTTGCGCCGGTGGGCGTAGTAGATGGACGGCAGCTTGATGTTCTCCTGGCCGATGTAGGCCCAGATGTCGTACTCGGTCCAGTTCGACAGCGGGAACACCCGGATGTGCTCGCCCTTGTGGTGGCGGCCGTTGTAGAGGTTCCACAGCTCGGGCCGCTGGTTCTTCGGGTCCCACTGGCCGAACTCGTCGCGGAAGCTGAACACCCGTTCCTTGGCGCGGGCCTTCTCCTCGTCGCGGCGGGCCCCGCCGAAGGCGGCGTCGAACTTGTTCTCCCGGATGGCGCGCAGCAGCGTGACGGTCTGCAGCGGGTTGCGCGACGGCCCCTTGTCCACCACCCGGCCGGCGTCGATGTCGTCCTGGACCTTGGCGACGACCAGGCGCACCCCGGTCTCGGCGACCAGCTCGTCGCGGGCCTGCAGCACTTCCTCGAAGTTGTGTCCGGTGTCGACGTGCATCACCGGGAACGGCGGGCGGCCGGGCCGGAACGCCTTGCACGCCAGGTGCAGCATGACGATGGAGTCCTTGCCGCCGGAGAACAGCAGCACGGGCCGCTCGAACTCGGCGGCCACCTCGCGGATGATGTGGATCGCCTCCGCCTCGAGCGAGCGGAGGTGGCTCAGTTCGTACCGTCCGGGCGCGACGGCCTGCTCGGGTGCCAGGGTCATCGCATCCTCGTAAAGTTGGTAGGACTGGTCAGAATTACAGCCATAACCAGGTATGGAACCAGTCCGCGCCCCGCGCTGTCAACGTGGGGCGCTTTCCCCGGGCGGGCGCCGAGACCCGATCGTGACCGGGCGACCCTACAGTGGGCAGCACCCCGGGCCGGTGACGAACCCGCCGGTAACGAACGCGACGGGCACAGCGAAAGAGAGAGTTGTGAGCCGATCCCCTCTGCGCGGTGCGGTGCTGGCGACGGGTGCCGTCGTTGCCCTTGCCGGCCTGCCGATGCCCGCCGCGGGCGCCCAGCCCGCCCCCGAGTTCTGCGTGGCGATGGCGCGCGCCGGGGTCGGTACCGACTGCGCCACCCTGCTCGGCTGGGGCCGGCAGGTGTGCGCCGAGTACGACCGCGGGGCGACCTGGGACGCGGTGGCCGCCGCGCTCGACGTCCGCACCGGCGACGAGATGCTGTCGAACTTCGTGATCGCGGGCGCGCCGATGTATCTGTGCCCGCAGCACCGCGACAAGAACCCGTAACGGTCCCCCGCTCTTCCCCCCGCGAACAGACGCGTAACCCCCCGTTCGCGGCCCGGCGCGGGGGATTTCACGTCCGCTCGCGGGAGAAAGGGCACGCGTGGTCGGGCGCGCCCGGTCGGCCGGGAGCGGCCCGATCTCCTACCCTGAGCCCATGCACGGTCCGGAGCACGGGATCCGCCGGTGACCCGTTTCCTGGCGCGCCGGCTGCTCAACTACGTGGTGCTGCTGGTGCTGGCGTCCTTCCTCACCTTCGCGCTGGCCTCGTGGTTCTTCGAACCGCTCGACGCGCTGCTGCAGCGCAACCCGCGCCCGCCGCAGTCGACCATCGACGCCAAGGCCGCCGAACTCGGCCTGGACAAGCCCATCCCGGTGCGCTACCTCGACTGGGCGGCCGGGGCGGTGCGCGGCGACTTCGGCACCACGGTGACCGGCCAGCCGGTGGCCGAGGAACTGTGGCGGCGGGTCGGGGTGAGCCTGCGGCTGGTGCTCATCGGCTCGGTGGTCGGCACCGTGGTCGGGGTGGCCGTCGGCGCGTGGGGCGCGATCCGCCAGTACCGGCTCTCCGACCGGGTGATCACCACGCTGTCGCTGCTGATCATCAGCGCGCCGGTGTTCGTCATCGCCAACCTGCTCATCCTGGCCGCGCTGAACGTCAACTCGGTGCTCGGCGTGCAGCTGTTCGAGTACATCGGCGAGACCTCCCCGGACGCGGTGGGCGGGCCCTGGGACCGGTTCGTCGACCGGGTGCAGCACCTCGTCCTGCCCACCGTCACGCTCGCGCTCGGCTCGATCGCCGGGTACAGCCGCTACCAGCGCAACGCCATGCTCGACGTGCTCGGCCAGGACTTCATCCGCACCGCCCGCGCCAAGGGGCTGACCCGGCGCCGGGCGCTGCTCAAGCACGGGCTGCGCACCGCGCTGATCCCGATGGCCACGCTGTTCGCCTACGGCTTCGGCGCGCTGATCACCGGGGCGGTGTTCACCGAGAAGATCTTCGGCTGGCACGGCGTCGGCGAGTGGTGGATCCAGGGCATCACCAACCAGGACACCAACGTGGTGGTGGCCATCACCGTGCTCAGCGGGGTGGCGATCCTGCTGGCCGGGCTGCTGTCCGACGTCATCTACGCCGCACTGGACCCGAGAGTGCGGGTGGGCGCATGAGCACCGGGTTCGACACCGAGACGGTGCGCAGCGGGGTGGACACCCACCGCTTCGTGTCCCGGCGCACCCTGGTGTGGCGGCGCTTCCTGCGCAACCGGCCCGCGGTGGTGTCGCTGGCGGTGCTGGTGCTGCTGTTCGCCGCCTGCTGGGTACTGCCGCCGCTGCTGCCCTACGACTACAGCCGGCTCGACTACACCGCGCTGCAGCAGCCGCCCAGCGCCCGGCACTGGTTCGGCACCAACGCCCTGGGCCAGGACCTGCTCGCCCAGACCCTGCGCGGCATGCAGAAGTCGCTGCTGATCGGGTTGTGCGTGGCGGTCATCTCCACGGTGATCGCCGCGACCGTGGGCGCGGTGGCCGGCTACTTCGGCGGCTGGCGGGACCGGGCGCTGATGTGGCTGGTCGACCTGCTGCTGGTGGTGCCGAGCTTTCTGCTCATCGCCATCGTCACCCCGCGCACCCGCGGCAACATCGTCTGGCTGATCGTGCTGCTGGCGGCGTTCAGCTGGATGATCAGCTCCCGCATCGTGCGCGGGCTGACGATGAGCCTGCGCGAACGCGAATTCGTCGTCGCGGCACGCTACATGGGGGTCAGCGACGCCCGCATCATCACCCGCCACATCATCCCGAACGTGGCGTCCATCCTGATCATCGACACCACGCTCAACGTCGGCGTGGCGGTGATCGCCGAAACCGGGCTGAGTTTCCTGGGATTCGGCGTGCAACGGCCGGACGTGTCACTGGGCACGCTGATCGCCGACGGCACCCCGTCGGTGACGACATTCCCGTGGCTGTTCCTGTTCCCGGCCGGGGTGCTGGTGACGATCGTGCTGTGCGCCAACCTGATCGGCGACGGGCTGCGCGACGCCCTGGACCCCGCGGCACGGCCGGCGCGGCGGGCACGCGGGAAGGCGGGCCGCCGGTGAGCCTGCTGCGGGTGCGCGACCTGACGGTCACCTTCGCCACCGAGACCGAGCGGGTGCCGGCGGTGCGCGGGCTGAGCTTCGACGTCGACCCCGGCGAGGTGGTGGCGCTGGTCGGCGAGTCCGGGGCCGGCAAATCCGCCGCAGCGATGGCCGTCGTCGGGCTGCTGCCCGGGCACGCCGAGGTGCGCGGCTCGATCCGGTGGCGCGGCGAGGAGCTGATCGGCCGCTCCGACCGGGAACTCTCGGCCATCCGCGGCCGCGCCATCGGCACGGTGTTCCAGGACCCGATGTCCGCGCTCACCCCGGTCTACACGGTCGGCGACCAGATCGCCGAGGCGCTGCGGATCCACCGGCACGGGCTGACCCGCCGGGCCGCCCGGGCCCGCGCGGTGGAGCTGCTCGAGCTGGTCGGCATCAACCAGCCGCAGCGGCGGGCCCGGTCCTTCCCGCACGAACTGTCCGGCGGGGAGCGCCAGCGGGTGGTCATCGCGATCGCCATCGCCAACGACCCCGATCTGCTCATCTGCGACGAGCCCACCACCGCGCTGGACGTCACGGTGCAGGCCCAGATCCTCGACGTGCTGCGCACCGCCCGCGACGTCACCGGGGCGGGGGTGCTCGTCATCACCCACGACCTCGGGGTGGTCGCCGAGTTCGCCGACCGGGCGGTGGTGATGTACGCGGGCCGGGCGGTGGAGGCGGCCCCGGTGCGGCGGCTCTACACCGACCGCCGGATGCCCTACACCGTCGGGCTGCTCGGCTCGGTGCCGCGCCTGGACGCCGCGCGCGGCGACCGGCTGGTGCCGATCCCCGGCGCACCCCCGGCGCCCGCCGCGCTGCCCCCGGGCTGCCCGTTCGCCCCGCGGTGTCCGCTGGCGATCGACGAATGTCGCAGCGCCGAGCCGGAACTCGTCCCGGTCGACGGGGACCCCGACCACCTGGCGGCCTGTATCCGCACCGCCGAGACCGCCGGCCGCAGCGCGGCACAGGTGTACCGGGTGGCCACCGCGCCGCCGGCACGACCGGACGACGACGCCGGCGAGCCGGAGGTGGTGCTGCGGGTGCGCGACCTGGCCCGCACCTACCGGCTCACCAAGGGGGTGCTGCTGCGCCGGCAGGTCGGCGAGGTGCGCGCCGTCGACGGCATCGGATTCGAACTGCGGGCCGGCCGCACCCTGGGCATCGTCGGCGAGTCCGGCTCGGGCAAGTCGACCACGCTGCACGAGATCCTGGCGCTGCGCCCGCCGCAGGCCGGTTCCGTCGAGGTGCTCGGCACCGACGTGGCGTGCCTGGACGCCCGCACCCGGCGGTCGCTGCGCGGCCAGGTGCAGGTCGTCTTCCAGGACCCGGCCGCCGCCCTGGACCCGCGCCTGCCGGTGTTCGACGTGCTCGCCGAACCGTTGCAGGCCAACGGGTTCGGCAAGGCCGAGATCGAGCAGCGGGTGGCCGAACTGCTCACCGAGGTGGGGCTGCGCCGCACCGACGCCGACCGCTACCCGGCGGAGTTCTCCGGTGGGCAGAAGCAGCGCATCGGCATCGCCCGCGCGCTGGCGCTGCGGCCGCGGATCCTGGCGCTCGACGAGCCGGTGTCCGCGCTGGACGTGTCCATCCAGGCCGGGATCATCAACCTGCTGCTGGACCTGCAGGACCGCTACGGGCTGGCCTACCTGTTCGTCTCGCACGACCTGTCGGTGGTGCGCCACCTGGCCCACGACGTGGCGGTGATGTACCGGGGCCGCATCGTCGAACAGGGCCCGGCCGACCGGGTGTTCGCCGAGCCGCGGCACGAGTACACCCGCCGGTTGCTGGCGGCGGTGCCCCGGCCGGAACGCGGGATGGACACGCGGCCCGCGGGCCGCGGATAGAGTCTGGCGCATGACGTTGCGACGCCTCGCCATCGCCGGCCTGATCGGTTCGCTGCTGTTCGCCGCCGGCTGCGCCGGCGAGCCGGAACCGGTGCCGCCGGTCGGCGGCAACGCCGAACTCGGCACCACCAACGACATCAACCCGCAGGACGTGGCGAACCTGCAGCAGGGCGGCAACCTGCGGCTGGCGCTGACCGCATTCCCGCCGAATTTCAACCCGCTGCACATCGACGGCAACGTCGCCGACGCCGCCGGCATGCTGAAAGCCACCCTGCCGCGCGCGTTCCGGATCGCCGCCGACGGCACCATGACGCTCAACACCGACTACTTCACCAGCGTCGAGCTGACCAGCACCGACCCGCAGGTGGTGGTGTGGACGATCAACCCGAAGGCGGTGTGGAGCGACGGCACGCCGATCACCTGGGAGGACATCGCCGCCCAGATCCACGCCACCAGCGGCAGGGACCCGGCCTTCGCGATCGCCAGCCCCAACGGCGCCGACCGGGTGGCGTCGGTGACCCGCGGCGTCGACGACCGGCAGGCCGTGATGACCTTCGCCGAGCCGTACGCGGAGTGGCGCGGCATGTTCTCCGGCAACACCATGCTGCTGCCCAAGAGCATGACCGCCACCCCGGAGGCGTTCAACCGGGCTCAGCTGGACCGGCCGGGCCCGTCGGCGGGACCGTTCGTCGTCTCCACCATCGACCGGGGCGCCCAGCGCATCGTGCTGACCCGCAACCCGAAGTGGTGGGGTGAGCCGCCGCTGCTGGACTCCATCACGTACTCGGTGCTCGACGACGCCGCGCGCATCCCGGCGCTGCAGAACAACGCCCTCGACGCCACCGGGCTGGCCACCATCGACGAGCTGACCATCGCGCGGCGCACCCCGGGCATCGCGGTGCGCCGGGCGCCGGGCAACAGCTGGTACCACATCACCTTCAACGGCGCGCCCGGCTCGATCCTGGCCGACAAGAAGCTGCGCCAGGCCATCGCCAAGGGTATCGACCGGCAGACCATCGCCAACGTCACCCAGCGCGGGCTGGTCGACGAGCCGCGCCCGCTCAACAACCACATCTACGTCGCCGGCCAGGACGGCTACCAGGACAACAGTGAGGTCGTCGGCTACGACCCGGAGGCCGCCAAGGCCGAACTCGACGCGCTGGGCTGGAAACTCAACGGCCAGTGGCGCGAGAAGGACGGCCGCCGGCTGGTGATCCGCGACGTGTACTTCGACGCGGCCAGCACCCGCCCGGTCGCCCAGATCACCCAGAACAACCTGGCCGAGATCGGGGTGAAGCTCGAACTGGATCCCAAACCCGGCGAGCGGTTCTTCACCGACCACATCATCCCGGGCAACTTCGACATCGCCCAGTTCAGTTGGGTCGGTGACGCGTTCCCGTTGTCCGGGCTGCCGCAGATCTACGCCTCGGACGGGGAGAGCAACTTCGGCCGGATCGGCAGCCCCGAGATCGACGCGAAGATCGAGCAGACGCTCGCCGAACTCGACCCGCAGGCCGCGATCAAGCTGGCCAACGAGGTCGACGAGATGCTGTGGGACGAGGTGTTCAGCCTGCCGCTGACCCAGTCCCCCGGCAATGTCGCGGTGCGCGAGAACCTGGCCAACTTCGGGGCGTTCGGGCTCGCCGACGCCGACTACACCAAGATCGGCTTCATGAAGCCCTGACCAGCAGCGCCTCGGCGCGGGCGGCCGCGGCCACCGCGCGGGCGGCCAGCCGCACCGCCGCCCCCGGCGGCAGCGCGTCGAGTTCGCGGACCCGGGCCGCCAGCCCGGCCGTCGCGCCGGTGTGCACGGCGCGCGCCACCTCCAGCGCCGCGGCTTCACGCAGGTCCAGCAGGCTGTGTCCGGCGGTGGGCAGTTCGACCGGCACCGCGCCCGGGATGCGTCGGGCCGCGGCACGGGCCAGCGCCGGCGGGGTGACCAGATCCCGCCCACCGGCCAGCACCACGGTGGGCCAGCCGAATCCGGGCAGCGCCCGGTGCAGATCGTAGGGCTCGGCCTCGAACGCGACCGGGGTGTGGGCGGCCGCGCGGTAGGCCGGGGCGGGATCGAGCGGGCCGCCGTCGGGTTCGGCACCGAAGTCCAGTTCCCGGTAGCCGATCCGCTCCACCAGATCGGGCTCGAAGTGGAACGGGGTCTGCCGGTCGAGCAGGTACCGGGCCAGCCCGCCGACCGCGGTCCACACCCCGGTGCGTCCGGCCGCCAGCAGATCCAACAGCCGGCCGAGCACCTCGGGGCCGGCCAGCCCGTACACGGTGACCGCCAGCTGCACCCCGGCCGGGGAGAGCGCGCCGGCCTCGGCCAGCCGGCGGATCCGCGGCGCCAGTGCGGCGGTGTCGGGGTCGGCACCGTCCCAGAACGCCCGGCGCAGCGCGGCCCGCACGGTGTGGATGTCGCCGGCCGAGCACACCGGGGAGTCCAGCACCATGGCGTGGATCCGTGCCGGGTGGCGCACTCCCAGCCCGGCGGCCAGGTATGCGCCGTAGGAACTGCCGTAGACCACCACCCGCTCGACCCGCTCGTGGTCGAGCACCGCGGCCAGGTCGGCGACGACCTGTTCGACGGTCAGCGCCGCGGCGGGCAGGTCCGCGCCGGTGTCGTCGTGGCGGGACAGCCCCACCCCGCGGTGTTCGACCATGAGCACGTCGAGCCCGGCCGCGGCGGCCCGGCGGCGCAGCCCGCGGTAGAGCGCGATCGAGGCCGCCCCCGGGCCGCCGGGGACGACGAGCAGCGGGTGCGGCGAGCGGGGCCCACTGCGCACGTAGTACAGGTCGAAGGCGGCGCGGCCGTCCGGGGTGACCGGCCGGCGCAGGCTGCGCACCCCGGGCAGGGCGGCCAGCCGCCGATGGATGCGGCGGCGCCCGGCGGTCATCGTCACCCGATCATTCTGCCGGGTGGGCCCACCGCGCGAGCAGACGCGAACACCCCCGGACAAGGCGGGATTCGGGGGCGTCGGCGGCTGCGCGCCGCGGGGCGGTTACGCGGAGAGTTCGATGCGGTGGGCGTTGTCGATCGCCGCGTAGCGCTCCGGGCTGCACGTCAGCACGATGACCTGCGCGTCGGTGCCGACCGCGTCGAACACCGCACCCATCCGGCGCAGCCGCTCGGCGTCGGTGAAGCCGAGCGCGTCGTCGATGACCACCGGAACGCTGTCGTCCTTGCCCACCAGGGCCGCGCCGGCCAGCCGGGTGATGATGCCGAGTTGCTCCTTGGCCCCACCGGACAGCGCCTCGTACTCGACGGTGCGGCCGTCGAGGGTGCGCCGCCGGATGGCCAGCGTGTTGTCGACCTCGACCTCGAGGCTCTCGCCGAACACGAGGCGGCCGAGCCGTTCCACCTCGCCGCGGAACGGTTCGACGTAGCGCTGCCGGGCCGTGTCGCGGTGGCGGAGCACGGTGTCGCGCAGCAGCTTCGCGGCGCGGGCCCGGCGGCCCACCCGGTCGTGCTCGGCGCGGGCGTGGGTCAGTTCGGTCTCGGCCTCGTCGAGCCGGCCCTTGCGGCCCTCGCTGCCGTACACCTTCAGTGCCGCGGCGACCTCGCGCAGCGCGTCGTCGGCCTCGGCGCGCTGCCGTTCGAGCCCGTCGACGGCGCGCTGCGCCTCGTCCAGGGCGGCGGTGACGGCGTCGGGGCCGGCGGCGGCGAGCTCGGCGCGCAGCCGGGCCACCTCTGCGGTGGCCGCCTCGGCCTGCTCGGCGGCGGCCTGGGCGCGCACGATCAGCTCGTCGTCGGAGGTCTCGGCGCGCTGGGCCGCCAACCGCTCGGTGGCGGCGGTCAGCTCCTGCTGGGCGGCGGCGAGCTTCTCCCGGGCGGCGGTGGCCTGCCGGGCCGCCTCGGCCGCACCGGCGGCCGCCTCGGCGGCGGCCTTGCGGTGGGTTTCGCTGTCGGCCAGTGCGGTGCGGTAGGCCTGCTCGGCGGTCTGCAGGTCGGCGCGGGCCGTGGCGAGGTCCGGCGGGTCGTCGGCCTGCGCCGGCCCCGGTTCGGCGGCGCGCAGCTCGGCCAGCCGAGCACGCAGCAGCTCGACGTCGTCGTCGCGGATCAGCGCCCCGAGTTCGGCCTGCTTGGCCTGCCGGGTGCCGGTCAGTTCGGCGCGGCGGCGGTGTGCGGCCCGGGCTGCCTCGACGTCGGCCGCCCCGGCGGCGCGCAGCGCTTCGTCCAGCTTGTGTTGGGCCGCATCGAGTTTGGCCGTGGTGTCGGCGGCCGGTGCGCCGGGCACCACCCGCACCCGCAGCAGGCCGGGCAGGTCGATCTCGGTCGGGGTGGCCGCGGCGGTGTCCCACTGCCCGCCGGCCGACAGCCGCACCGGCTCACCGTCGATCCGCAGCTCCACGTCGGCCGCGGCGGCCAGCTCGATATGGGCCGAGGCCGCCTCGACCTGGGCCGCAGCGCGTTCCACCTCGCGCAGGGCGGCCTCGACCGCCTGCATCACCGCGTCGGTGACGGTGTTGTCGGCCAGCTCGGCGTCGATGCGGTCCAGCTCGCGGCGGGCGGCGTCGATCCTCGACAGCCGGTCGGCCAGCTGCTCGGCCTCGTCGCGGTCCTCCAGCCGCCGCACCGCCTGTCGGGCGCGCTCGAGGTCGGCGTAGGCGGCGTCGGCGGCGGCGCGGGCCGCGTCGGCGGCGGCCTCGGCGGCCTGCTGAGCGGCCCGGGCGGCGGTCTCCCGCTGCGCGGCGGCCTCGGCGGCGGCCTGCAGTTCGGCGATGCCGGACGCGCGCTCGTCGACCTCCCCGCGCAGCCGGCGCCGCTCGGCCAGCGCGCGGTCGGCGTTGTCGCGCACCGCCTCGGCGGTGCGGGCGGCGTGTTCGGCCTCACCGACCCGTCGGGTCAGCTGCTCGACCGCCGCGGCGGCCTGCTGCGCCTGCGCCAGCCGCTGCCGGGCGGCCTCGCACTGCGGGGTGAGGTCGGCCAGCTGTTCGGTCAGGGCGTCGTGACGGGCGGTGGCCTCGTCGACCTCGGCGAGCTTGTCCTGCCACAGCTTCACCTCGGCCTTGGCCGCCTCGAGCCGCTTGCCCACGGCGGCCCACTCCCCCGTCGGTTTGCCGGTGGGGGTGAAGTAGCGCCGGTACTCCTCCTCGATGCGGTCGATGAGCAGCGGGTCGGCCGCGCCGGCGTGCGCCGCCTCCCCGGCGGCGACGTCGAGCGCCCGCGACAGCGCGTCGCAGCCGGACAGATCCACCGGCGCGGTCGAGGCCGCCTGCAGCACCCGCTGGGCGCGCCACAGGTCCATGTCGACCGTCTCGTTCAGCATCACCAGCACCCGCTCGTGCGCCTCGTCGCCGGTGAGCTGCTCACGGACCGGCGCCAGCACGGTCAGCTCGGTCTCCGGGCGCTTGTGGAAGCGCTTGCGGTACACGAAATGATATGGGCCGGTGGAGATTTCGGCGGTGACCTCGGTTCCCACGTCGGCGTGGGTGGGTTTGACCGCCTTGACCTGGGCGCTCTTGGAACGGTCCTTGGCGTCGATGAGCAGGTCGAGCGCCTCGACCATCGAGGACTTGCCGATCTCGTTGGCACCGCTGACGATGACCACCCCGCGCTCGGGGAAGGTGACCTCGCGGTGCTCGATGCCGCGGTAGTTGGTCAGGACCAGCCGGTGCAGTCTCACGCCGCCGTCCCCTCCTTGTCGTTCCCGGCGTCGTCCCCGGCCCGCTCCGTGCGCCCGGCCAGCCGCCACAGCAGCGCCAGCGCCGCCCGGGCGTCCTCGGCCTGCTCGTCGTCGCCGCGGGCCAACTCGAGCAGCTCGTCGACCGCGGCCGCCGCGAACCCGCCCAGGCCCAGATCGTCGAACTCCCCGTCGGCGGGCAGTACGGCGATCTCGCTGAGCTGTTCCTCGACCCGCAGCGCCGCGAACAACCGGCTGTACCTGTCCAGGCAGGCGTCCAGGCCGGCCTTGTCGGCGACCGAGAGGGTGCCGGTGAGCCCCAGCCGCGCCACGGTGCACTCCTTGTCGGTGATCTGGTCGAGGTTGATGTCCAGATCCGCGATGTCGCGGCTGTCGTCCACCGACCGGCGCAGGGTCATGAACTTCCAGCGGCCGACCCGGCGCGGTTCGACCCGCACCGGGTGCGCCGGATCGTCCTCGTCGAGGTCGACGACGAGCACGTGCCCGGAGTCGGGCTCGATGTCGTCGTAGTTGGTCACCTCCGGTGAACCCGAATACCAGATCCGGCCCGTGGCCCCCACCGACATGCGGGAGTGCTTGTCCCCCAACGCCACATAGTGCACCGCCCCGCGGGCGACCGCCTCCTCCAGCGCCGCCAGCCGGATCAACGACGGCCGGTCCTTGTCCGGGACGAAGATGTCGACCCCGCCGTGCCCGACCACGATCCGGGCGGTGCCGTCGGCGGGCAGCTCCTCGAGCACTCCGGCCACCGGATCCGAGGTCGGATGCTTGGACCGCCACGGCGCGGCCACCAGCTGCAACCCCGGCCGCACCTCGTGGACGCCGGGGCGGTCGAGCACCACGACGTTGTCCGGCCGCTCGGCGACGAACAGCGGGCTGGTGTACACCGACACCGCGTTGAGCGGGTCGTGGTTGCCCGGCAACAGATACACCGGCACCCCGATCGCGCGCATGGCCTCCAGCGACAGGCTGACCTCGCGCGGGTCGAGCCGGTTGTCGTCGAACACGTCGCCGGCGACGACGACGAACTCCGCCCCCACCTCGGCGGCGAGTTCGCCGATCCGGCGCACCGCCTCGCGCCGGGCCGCCGAGTACCGCGGTTGCGCCTCTCCCTTGAGGAAGTAGCGCGGCATGCCGAGCTGCCAGTCCGCGGTGTGCAGGAACCGCATCGCGCCCCCCTTCGCTCTCCCATGGTCAACGGGCACCGCGAGTGTATGGCCGGGCACCGACAACACCGCGCAGGCGGGGCCGGACCCGGGTCAGCCCCGCTCGAACAGCCCCCGGCCCAGCCAGTCGCGGTCGGAGCGCACCCCGGGCAGGATGGCGAACACCGCCGACCCGATGGTGGTGATCCACGGGTTGAGCGCGTCGGCCTCGGCCAGCCGCTGCTGCACCGGGACGAACTGGCGGGCCGGGTCGCGCTGGTAGGTGACGAAGATCAGGCCGCAGTCGGTGGTGGCCCCCGGCGCGGGCGGGTCGTCGTAGTTGTACGGCCGGCGCAGGAACTGCTCGTCGTCGGTGCGCCGGCGGGCCAGCGCGATGTGCGCGTTGGGCGGGATGACCGGGATGCCGCCCACCTCGGCGGCGAAGTCCGGTTCGTCGAACTCGTGCTCGCCGGTCAGCGGGGCCCCGGTGTCCAGCCGGCGTCCGACGGTGAGTTCCTTGCTGGTGCGGTCGAGTTCGTCCCAGGTGTCCAGCTCCATGCGGATGCGCCGGACGATCGCCACGGTGCCGCCGGCGAACCAGGGCGCCGCGGCCCCGTCGTCCCACACGTAGCGGTCGAACGCGTCCTCGCCGCGCGGGTTGACCGTGCCGTCGACCTGCCCCATCAGGTTGCGCATGGCGGTGCCGTCGGGCCGGGCGCCGTAGGCGTTGCGGAATCCCGTCTGCCGCCACCGCGGCCGGGTCAGGGTGCGGGTGTTCTTCAGCAGCACCCGGGCCGCATGCGCGAGGGCGACCGGGTCGTCGCCGCACAGCTGCAGCAGCAGATCCCCGCCGCACCAGGCCGGTTCGAGCCGGTCGGTGGCGAACCCCGGCAATTCGGCCACCGTGGGCGGGCGCAGCGCCGCCAGCCCGACGCGGTCGAACAGCGCCGGGCCCAGCCCGACCGTGACGGTCAGCCGGGCCGGGTGTTCGGCCAGTTCCGGTTCGGTGTCGGCGACGGCGGGCCGGCCCCGGGTGAGCCGGGCGGCGTCGGCGGTCCACAGCTTCAGCACCGCCCGCAGCGCCTCGCGGGGGTCGCGGCCCGGCGGCGGGACCAGGTCCAGCGCGATGAACAGGGCGTGGGCCTGCGGGTCGGTGGTGACACCGGCCTGGTGCGGGCCGTGGAAGGGCACCGTCGCCGAGCCGAACCCGGTCGTGCCGGAACCGGCCGCACCGGCGGACCGGGGCGCGCCGCATCCGGTCAGCGCCGTCCCGGCCGCCGCGGCCGCCCCGCCCAGCAGCACCCGCCGTCGGCTGAGTGCCCACCGGGCGGGACGGTCAGCCATGGTGGTGGCCGGTGTGCTCGTCGGCGTGCCGGTGGTCCCCGTGGTCCGCGTGATCGGCGCCGCCGGAGTAGTTCTCCTGCGCACCGGCGAAGTCGCGGACCTGGGCGGTGACCGGCAGCGTGGAGCCGTCGGCGAAGGTGACGGTCAGCTCGACCTCGTCACCGGGCCGCAGCGGATGGCGCAGGTCCATCAGCATGAGATGGTCGCCGCCCGGGGCGAGTTCGGTCCGGCCGTGCGCGGGCACCGTGATGCCGCCCGCCTTCGGCTGCATCCGGGACCCGCCGGCGCCGTCGGACACGACCTCGTGGATCTCCACCGTCGCGGCGACCGGAGAGGCCGCCGAGACGAGCTGGGCGTCGCGGACGCCGTCGTTGGCGAACGTGGCGAACACCGAGGTCATCCCGGCGTCGACGGCCTTGGCCCAGGCGTCGGAGACGCTGACCCGCTCGGCCAGCGGGCCGTCCTGCGGTTCGGCCGCATCGGTGCAGCCGGCGGCCAGCAGCGCCCCGGCGGCCAGCGCGACGAACGCGCGGCGGGGCATGCGGTGGATGTGGTTGAAGAGCATGGTGAGTCGACTCCTGTGCAACGGGTGAACGGGGAGCCGCCGCAGCCCTGCGGCGCGGCGGTGACGGGCGGTGCCGGCTAGCTCCGTCCGGCGGCGCACCGCACCGGCGGTGCCCGCATCCCCAACCCCGGCGCGCGCAGCACCGACTGCGCCACCACGTCGCCGCCGGCCGCCGGCCGCCGCCCCGGCCACGGCACGGCGACCGGGGCGAAGAACAGCCGCAGCCAGCCCAGCAGCGTCGCGCACACCGCCCAGCGGTGCTCCACCGCGCTGATCGCCGCGCCGAGCAGCAGCGCCGCGGCCAGGTGCGCGGCGACCATCACCGCGGTCGGCCGGGCGGCGGCATGGTCGTGCGCCGCGGCGGTGCCCGCCAGGGTCACGTGCCCGACCGCCTGGGCGGCCAGCAGCGCCGCGACCACCTGCACCGGCCGGCTGCGGTCGCGGGCCGACCCCAGCCCGGCCGGCAGCGCCCCGATCACCGCGCCGGCCAGCCCAGCACACACCAGCCGCCCGCCGGACGGCACGCCGCCGCCGGCGGCCAGGTGGGCGGCCACGGTGAGGACCGCCGAGCACGCCGCCACCAGCGCGCCACACACCTGGCGCGCGGCGGTCCGCGGGGTGCCCATACCCGGCATGCTACCCGCGTCTACTACGCGCCCTAGTAGACCTGGGTCGCTACGGTGGGCTGGTGGCACGGACCCTGTTGTTGCTGCGGCACGCCAAGTCCGACTATCCCGCCGACACGGCCGACCACGACCGGCCGCTGGCCCCGCGCGGGGTGCGCGAGGCCGGACTGGCCGGTGCCTGGCTGCGCGAGCACGCCCCGATGATCGACCGGGTGCTGTGCTCGACGGCGACCCGAACCCGCCAGACCCTGGCCCGCACCGGGATCGAGGCGCCGGTGGAGTACCTCGACCGGCTCTACGACGCCACACCGGGGACGGTGATCGACGTCATCAACCGTCACGGCGGCGACGCGCGGACACTGCTGGTCGTCGGGCACGAGCCGGCGATGTCACAGGTCGCGCTCGGCCTGGCCGGCGGCGGGGATCACGACGCCGCCGACGCGATCGCGCGCAAGTTCCCAACCTCGGCGGTGGCGGTGCTGCGCACCGAGCTGCCTTGGGCCGGGCTGGAACTCGGCGGCGCGGTGCTCGAGGCGTTCCACGTTCCCCGCTGAGGAGTCCCCGCTCAGGCGCGGGTGGCGAGGGTGAGCTCCATCAGCTTGAGCGCCATGTCGCAGGCGTCGATGCCGGGGGCCTGCGGGTTGATCCACCAGCCGACCACGCCCGCGGCGTCGCTGGCCACCCCGCACGAACCGTTCGGGTCGCCCGGGCGCATCACGATCGACTGGATCCCGGCGACCCGGCGGTCCTCGATGCGGTAGTCCAGCCGCTGCGCCACCTCGCGCTCGTGGTCCAGGCTGCCCTGTTCGAACCAGAACCGGGTGATGTCGATCAGCCCGGCGGGATTGGCGGCCTGCCAACGGCACACCGCGCCCACGAAGGTGCTCTGGATGTCGAGCGGATCGGCCCCGACCGTCTCGGCGATGATGTCCTGGGTCAGCACATCGCACTCCTTGAGCAGGTTCGGGTACTGCCGCTCGGAGTCGTTGTTGCGAGCGGTGGGGCCGCCGCCGGTGGACTTGGCGGCGGTGCCCTCCACGGTGCGGGTGCAACCGGTCAGCAGCGCCAGCGTGGCGAGCAGGACGGCGACCGCGGCCACAGCGGATCGCCGGCAGGAGGTCCGGGTCATTTCGCGTTCACAATCGACTGGCGGGTCAGTTCCTTGGCGACATCGCAGGGGTCGGGGAACGGCTTCTGGATGTAGCTGATCGACCACTCGATGAAGTCGTCACCGAACTGGATGCCCACCTCGCAGAGGTTCGGGCCGCCCAGCGTGGGGTCCTCGTTCACCCCGATGAAGCCGTCGTAGCCCTCGATGGTGATGTCCTCGACGCTGGTGCGCGACAACTCCATCGTCTTGCGTTCCCGGCCGATCGGGCTGCCCCGGAACCAGGTGAAGGAGAAGTGCGGCCCGAGGATGCTGCCGCCGGCCAGCCACTGGCAGCCCACCGAGTTGGTGGCGGTGTTCACCAGCCCGTTGACCTGGGTGATCTCGGAGATGGTCGCGTCGCTGATGCCGCCGCACTGCGGGAAGAACGGCCCGTGCTCGGCGTCGGCCTGCTGTGCCGGGTTGTCCGACGGCACCTCGGGTGCGGAGTCCGGGCCCGAACCCGAGCACGCGGCGATCACCGGCGCCATGGCCACGGCCAGGGCCAGGGCTTGAGCGGTACGGCTGCGCTTCACGCCCCAAACTGTAGCGGCAGCCGCCCGGCCCAACACGCGGGAACGCGCTGACCTGCCGTTATCCCGGTGTGGCGGGCCGGACCGGGGTGCGGCCGGTGTGCGACAGTAACGAGATGCTCTGGGCGCTGCTGCGCCGCTACACGCGGCCCTACCGCCGGCTGCTGACCGCCGTCGCGGTCCTGCAGGTGGTCAGCACCCTGGCGACGCTGTACCTGCCGACGGTGAACGCGGCGATCATCGACGAGGGGGTGGCGGTCGGCGACACCGGACGCATCCTGCAACTCGGGCTGGTGATGCTGGCCGTCACCGCGCTGCAGGTGGCCTGCGCGGTGGGCGCGGTCTACTTCGGGTCCCGGGCCGGGATGGGGTTCGGCCGCGACCTGCGCGCCGCGGTGTTCGGTCACGTCACCGGCCTGTCGGCCGAGCAGACCGCCCGGTTCGGCACCCCGTCGCTGCTCACCCGCACCACCAACGACGTGCAGCAGATCCAGCTGCTGCTGCAGCTGACCTGCACGGTGCTGGTCACCGCGCCGATCATGTGCGTGGGCGGGGTGCTCATGGCGCTGCACCAGGACGCCGGGCTGAGCTGGCTGCTGCTGGTCAGCGTGCCGGTGCTGGCCGCGGCCAACGCCTGGCTGGTCTCCCGGCTGCTGCCGGTGTTCCGCCGGATGCAGCAGCTCATCGACAACATCAACCGGGTGCTGCGCGATCAGCTCACCGGGCTGCGGGTGATCCGGGCGTTCGCCGCCGAACCGGTGGAGACCGAACGGTTCGCCGCCGCCAACCGGGCGCTGTCGGAGACCGCGCTGCTGGCCGGCCGGCGGCAGGCGCTGCTGCTGCCCACCACCACCCTGGTGATCAACGTCTCCAGCGTCGCGCTGATCTGGTTCGGCGGCCTGCGCATCGACGCCGGGCAGATGCAGGTCGGGTCGCTGATCGCGTTCCTGTCCTACTTCATGCAGATCCTGATGTCGGTGGTGATGGCCACCTTCATCCTGATGGCCTTCCCGCGCGCCTCGGTGTGCGCCGACCGGATCGGCGCGGTGCTGGCCACCGAGCCGACCGTCACCGCGCCACCGAACCCGGTGCGGCCGAGCCGGATCCGCGGCCTGGTCGAACTCGACCGGGTCGGGTTCAGCTATCCGGGCGCGCACCGGCCGGTGCTCGACGGGGTGACGTTCACCGCCGAACCCGGTACCACCACCGCGATCGTCGGCGGCACCGGCTCGGGCAAGTCGACGCTGGTGTCGCTGATCTGCCGGCTCTACGACCGCACCGCGGGCACGGTCCGCATCGACGGGGTCGACGTGCGCGACTACGACCCGGAGGCGCTGTGGGCCTGGCTCGGCCTGGTGCCGCAGCGGGCCCGACTGTTCGCCGGCACCGTCGCCGACAACCTGCGCTACGGGTCGGCCGACGCCGACGAGGCGCGGATGTGGGAGGCGCTGCGGATCGCCGCGGCCGACGACTTCGTCCGGGCCCACCCCGACGGGCTGGGCATGCCGGTGGCCCAGGGCGGGATGAACCTGTCCGGCGGGCAGCGCCAGCGGATCGCGATCGCCCGGGCGGTGATCCGCCGGCCCGCGGTGTACCTGTTCGACGACGCGCTGTCGGCGCTGGACGTGCACACCGAGGCGCGGGTGCGCGCGGCATTGCGCGAGGTGGCCGCCGGGGCGACGACGATCGTGGTGTCCCAACGGATCTCGACGGTCGCCGGGGCCGACCGGATCGTGGTGCTCGAGGACGGCCGGGTGGCCGGGACGGGCACGCACGCCGAACTGCTGGCGGGCTGCCCGGCCTACGCCGAGCTGGCCGAGTCGCAGTCGGTGGGGGTGCACCGGTGACCGCCCCGGTGCGGGCGCTGCCGGGCCCGGCCGAGCGCTCCCGCGACTTCACCGGCACCGCCCGGCGGCTGCTGCGCCGGCTGTACCCGCAGCGCGGGCTGGCCGCACTGGTGATCCTGCTCGGCTGCGGCGGGGTCGCCCTCGGGGTGGCCGGGCCGCGGATCCTGGGGCATGCCACCGACCTGCTGTTCGAGGGAGTGATCGGCGGCCGGCTGCCGGCCGGGCAGACCCGCGAGCAGGCGATCGAGGCGGCCCGGGCGCGCGGCGACGACACCTTCGCCGACCTGCTGTCCGGGATGGACGTGGTGCCCGGCCAGGGGGTGGACTTCGCCGCGGTGGCGCGCACCCTGGCCCTGGCCCTGGTGCTGTATCTCGTCGCCGCCGTGCTGGTCTGGGCGCAGTTGCGGGTCCTCAACGTCACCGTGCAGCGCACCATGGTGGCGCTGCGCGCCGAGGTGGAGGCCAAGCTGCACCGGATGCCGTTGCGCTACTTCGACTCCCGCCGCCGCGGCGAGGTGCTCAGCCGGGTCACCAACGACGTCGACAACATCGCCACCTCGCTGTCGATGACGATCAGCCAACTGCTCTCGTCGCTGCTGACGCTGGTGGCGGTGCTGGCGATGATGCTGACCATCTCGCCGCTACTGGCGCTGATCACCGTGCTCACCGTGCCGTTGTCGCTGTGGGCCACCCGGGCGGTCGCGCGGCGTTCGCAGCGGATGTTCGCCGACCAGTGGCGCAATCTGGGCCGGCTCACCGCGCACGTCGAGGAGACCTACAGCGGATTCGCGGTGGTGCGCACCTACGGCCACCGCGAGCAGGCGGTGCGGCGGTTCGCCGAGCTCAACGACGAGGTCTACCGGGCCAGCCTGGGCGCGCAGTTCCTGTCCGGGCTGATCTCGCCGGTCACCGGGTTCATCGGCAACCTGGGGTATGTGGCGGTGGCGGTGATCGGCGGGGTGCAGGTGGCCACCGGCCAGATCACGCTCGGCAGCATCCAGGCCTTCATCCAGTACGTGCGCCAGTTCAACCAGCCGCTCGGGCAGGTGGCCGGCATGTACAACGCGTTGCAGTCCGGGATCGCCAGCGCCGAGCGGGTGTTCGAGCTGCTCGACGCCGAGGAGCAGGCGCCGGAGCCGGCGGCCGGGCTGCCGGCCGGGCCCGGCCGGGTGACCTTCGAGCACGTCAGCTTCGGCTACCGCCCGGACGCACGGGTGCTGCACGACATCTCGCTGGTGGCCGAACCCGGCACCACGGTGGCGATCGTGGGGCCCACCGGGGCGGGCAAGACCACCCTGGTGAACCTGCTGATGCGGTTCTACGAGCCGGACGCCGGGCGGATCCTCGTCGACGGGGTCGACATCGCCACCGTGAGCCGCCGTTCGCTGCGGTCGCGGATCGGCATGGTGCTGCAGGACACCTGGCTGTTCGACGGCACCATCTACGACAACATCGCCTACGGCCGCCCGGACGCCGGTGAGCAGGAGGTGCTGGCCGCGGCGCGCGCGGCCCGGGTGGACCGGTTCGTCGACCGACTGCCCGACGGGTACCGCACCCGGGTCACCGACGACGGGGTGCTGTCGGTCGGCGAGAAACAGCTCATCACCATCGCCCGGGCCGTGCTGGCCCGGCCCCAACTGCTGGTGCTCGACGAGGCGACCAGCTCGGTGGACACCCGCACCGAGCAGCTCGTCGGCCAGGCGATGGCCGAGTTGCGCCGCGACCGAACCTGTTTCGTCATCGCGCACCGGCTGTCGACGGTCCGCGACGCCGACCTGATCGTGGTGCTCGACCGCGGCCGGATCGTCGAGACCGGTACGCACGACGAACTGCTGGCGCGCCGCGGCGCCTACTGGGCGATGACGCGGGCCTGACCCCGGGGCCCGGCTCAGCCGCCGGTGGCGGCCCGGCACTGCGCGGCGAGCTCCTCGACCACCGTGTCCAGCGGGGCCGGGCTGCGCTGGGCCTGGGCCAGGATGAGCGCGCCCTCGAGCGCGCCGACGGTGAGCACGCCGAGCGCGGCGGCGCGCCGCGGGTCGGCGCCGTCGGCGACGAGCTTTTCGGTGATGAGCGCCGACCAGGTGGCGAACGCCTCCCCCGCCGCGTCCCGGGCGGCCCGCTCGGTGCCCAGCGCGGCGGCGACGATCGGGCAGCCCACGGCGTAGTCGCCAGCGTCGAGCCCCTCCCGCCACAGGGCGGCCAGTGCCCGCAGCGCCCCGGCGGTGTCGTTGGCCGCCAGCACCCGCCGGATGCCGGCGGTGAGCTGGTCGGCGGCCGCCCGGGTGGCCTCCTGCACCAGCTGCGCCTTGCCCGCCGGGAAGTGGTGGTAGACCGAGCCGCGCGGGGCGCCGCTGTCGGCGAGCACGTCGGCGACGGAGGTCGCGGCCACGCCGCGGCGCCGCATCAACCGGATCGCGCTGCGCACCATCGCGGCCCGCGGACCGGTGTGCGGGTCCTGCCGTCGGGGCATGCCGGCCTCCCTCCGCCCGTCGCCACGGACCTGATTCTATGTATGCTAGCATACATAGAACAGGCCGTCACCCACCGAGGAGTCCCCCGTGACCGACGTCGAGGCACCGCCGCACCCGTTCGACACCGCACTGGATCTCACGCCGGTCGCGCCGGGCCGCTGGCGCGGCCGCACCACCCCGGCCTGGGCGAACATGGTGGGGCCGTTCGGCGGGATCACCGCGGCGGCCCTGGTGCGCGCCGTGCAGCTGCACCCGCAGGTCCACGGCGATCCGCTGGCGCTGACGGTCAACTACGCCGGGCCGATCGCCGACGGCGACTTCGAGATCGCCGCGCGCCCGATGCGCACCAACCGCACCAACCAGCACTGGGCGCTGGAGATCACCCAGGGCGAGGCCGTCACCACCACCGGCACCGCGGTGTTCGGGCTGCGCCGCGACACCTGGACCGACACCGAGGCCCGGATGCCGGCGGCGCCCGACCCGGCGACGGTGGCCGCCGAACCGTTCCCGGAGTTCATCGCCTGGGCGCGCAACTACGACATGCGGTTCGTCACCGGCCCGGTCCCCACCCAACCGGGCACCGAGCACCCCGACTCGACATCCACACTGTGGGTGCGTGCCGCGCCGGCCCGGGCCCTGGACTACCCGGCGCTGGCCGCCCTGTGCGACGTGTTCTACCCGCGGGTGTTCCTGCGGCTGGGCCGCTACGTGCCGGCCGGGACGGTCTCGCTCACGACGTACTTCCACGCCGAGCCCGGCGCGCTGGCCGCCGTCGGCGCGGAGTTCGTGCTGGCCACCGCGCGCGCCCAGCGGTTCGGCCGGGGCTACGCCGACCAGACCGCGCAGCTGTTCGGCCGGTCCGGGGAACTGCTGGCGACCACCCACCAGCTGGTCTACTTCAAGTCCTGACCGTCGCCGGCCCCGAACCCATACCCCCTGGGGGTATAGTCACGGGTATGAGTCTGGTTCTGCAGGTGGCAGGGATGAGCTGCGGGCACTGCGTCGCGGCGATCACCCGGGCGGTGGCGCCGTTGCCCGGCGTGACCGGGGTCGACGTCGATCTCGACGCCGGCACCGTGACCGTGGCCGGGCACCCGGATCCGGCCGCGGTCGCGGCGGCGATCGAGGACTGCGGCTACGACACCACCGGCTGACCGAAGCCCACCCCGAACCGTGAGGGATGCCGTGACGAACACCGTGACGCTGCACATCGGCGGGATGACCTGTGCCTCGTGCGCGGCCCGGGTGGAGAAACGGCTCAACCGCATCGACGGGGTGCGGGCCAGCGTCAACCTCGCCACCGAGCAGGCCACCGTCGAGTTTCCCGACGACGTGACGCCCGACGAGCTCATCGCCGCGGTGGAGGCCACCGGATACACCGCGACGCTGCCGCGGCCCCGACCGGCGGCCGAGGCCGCCGAACCCGAACCCGACGAGTCGGCGCCGTGGCGGCAGCGCCTGCTCGTCTCGGCCGGGCTGAGCCTGCCGGTGATGCTGCTGTCGATGGTGCCCGCCCTGCAGTTCGACCACTGGCAGTGGCTGGCGTTCACCCTGGCCTCCCCCGTCGTGGTGTGGGGCGCCTGGCCGTTCCACCGGGCCGCGCTGACGAATCTGCGCCACGGCGCGGCGACGATGGACACGCTGATCTCGGTCGGCGTGACCGCCGCGTACCTGTGGTCGGTGTGGGCCCTGTTCTTCACCCACGCCGGGATGCCCGGGATGCGGATGGCGTTCTCGCTGCTGCCGTCCCGCACCGACGAGCCGCACCTGTATCTGGAGGTGGCCGCGGCGGTCACCACCTTCATCCTGGCCGGCCGCTACTTCGAGGCCCGCGCCAGGCGGCAGTCCGGTTCGGCGCTGCGCGCGCTGCTGAACATGGGCGCCCGGGACGTCGCGGTCCTCCGCGACGGCACCGAGATCCGGGTTCCCGTCGAGCAACTCGGTGTCGGCGAGGTGTTCCTGGTGCGCCCCGGCGAGAAGATCGCCACCGACGGGGTGGTGGTCGAGGGCAACTCGGCGGTGGACGCCTCGATGTTGACCGGTGAGCCGGTGCCGGTGGAGGTGGGCCCCGGCGACACCGTGGTCGGCGCGACGGTGAACGTCGGTGGGCTGCTTCGGGTCCGGGCCACCCGGGTGGGCGCCGACACCCAACTGGCCCAGATGGCCCGGCTGGTCACCGAGGCGCAGCGCGGCAAGGCGCCGGTGCAGCGGCTGGCCGACCGGGTGGCGGCGGTGTTCGTGCCGGCCGTGATCGGGCTGTCGCTGCTGACCCTGGCCGGCTGGCTGCTGTCCGGCGCGCCGGCGGGCGCGGCGTTCACCGCGGCGGTGGCGGTGCTGATCATCGCCTGCCCGTGCGCGCTCGGGCTGGCCACGCCGACCGCGCTGCTGGTCGGCACCGGCCGGGGCGCCCAGCTGGGCATCCTGATCAAGGGGCCGGAGGTGCTGGAGTCCACCCGCCGGGTCGACACGGTGGTGCTGGACAAGACCGGCACCGTCACCACCGGCCGGATGAGCGTGGTGGCGGTGCACACCGACGGTATCGCCGCCGACGAACTGCTGCGGCTGGCCGCCGCCGTCGAGCACGCCTCGGAGCACCCGATCGGCCGCGCCATCGCCGAGCGGGTGCCCGCCGACCGGCGGCCGCCGGTGGCGGGGTTCCGCGCCGACGGCGGCAACGGAGTGGCCGGGGTGGTCGAGGGCCGCAGCGTGTCGGCCGGCAAGCCCGGCTGGGTGGGCGGTGCCGCGCCCGAGGCGCTGCGCCGGGCCGCCGAGCAGGCCGAGCGACAGGGCCGCACCCCGGTGTGGGTCGCGGTCGACGGCGTGGTGCGCGGGCTGGTCGTCGTCTCCGACACCGTCAAGGACGATGCGGCCGAGACGATCTCGCAGCTGCGCCGGCTCGGGCTGGAGCCGGTGCTGCTGACCGGCGACAACGCCGGCGCCGCCCGCGCGGTGGCCGACCAGCTCGGCATCGACGAGGTGGTCGCCGAGGTGCGGCCCGCCGACAAGGTGGACCACGTCAAACGGCTGCAGCAGCGGGGCCGGGTGGTGGCGATGGTCGGCGACGGGGTCAACGACGCCGCCGCGCTGGCCCAGGCCGACCTGGGCATGGCGATGGGTACCGGCACCGATGTCGCGATCGAGGCCGCCGACATCACCCTGGTCGGCGGCCGGCTGCGGGCGGTGCCGGACGCCATCCGGCTGGCCCGGGCCACGCTGCGCACCATCAAGGGCAATCTGTTCTGGGCGTTCGCCTACAACGTGGCCGCGCTGCCGCTGGCCGCGTTCGGTCTGCTCAATCCGGTGATCGCCGGTGCGACAATGGCGTTCAGCTCGGTGTTCGTGGTGAGCAACAGCCTGCGGCTGCGGCGCTTCTCCCCCGCCGCGCTGCGCGAATGACCGTGGCGGTACCGGATCGCGCGGCGTGTCGCGGTGCCGACACGGTCGCTCGCGGGGATGGGGGGTGCGGATGACGGACGGCCCGCCGCTGCGGGGACTGCCGCCGCTGGTCGGCGAGCGCCCCCGGCTGCTCATCCTCGGCAACATGCCCAGCGCGCTGTCACTGGCCGCCGGCGAGTACTACGGCAACCCGCGAAATGCCTTCTGGCGGATCACCGCAGACCTGTTCGGGTTCGACCCCGCACTGCCCTACCGGCAGCGGGCCGCGGCGCTGTGCGCCGCCGGGGTGGCGGTGTGGGACGTGCTGCGCGAGTGCCGGCGCACCGGCAGCCTGGACGCGGCGATCCGACCGGATTCCATGGTGCCCAACGACTTCGAGCGGTTCTTCGCCGAACACCCGGGCATCCGCCGGGTGCTGTTCAACGGCGCGGCCGCCGAGCGCAACTTCGCCCGGCTGGTGCGGCCCCGACCGCGGCTCGCCTACCTGCGGCTGCCGTCGACGAGTCCGGCGCAGACGATGCCGTTCGCGGCCAAGCTCGCCGCCTGGCGGGCCGGGGTGGCGGATCACCGCGGCGGTGCGTAGCGCGCGGCGTACTCGCCCGGCGTGCACCCGAGCATGTCGCGGAAGTCGTTGATGAAGTGCGCCTGGTCGTACCAGCCCAGCCGGACCGCCAGCGCGGCGAAGTCCACCGTGGGATCGGTCTCGATCTCCAGCGCGGCCTGCTGCAACCGGTAGCGGCACAGCACCCACTTGACCGGCACTCCGACGTAGCGGCGGAACACCCGCTGGGTGGTGCGCGCGCTCCACGGTGCGCGCTCCACCACCTGCTCGACCCGCTGCATCCCGCCGTCGTCGCGAATCCGCGCCACCAGCCCGGTCAGCGCCGCGATGACGGGGTCCGGCTCGTCCGGGCCGGCCCCGACGAACTCGTCCAGCCGGGCCAGCGCCGACTCCATGTCGTCGTCGAGATCGATTGCCACACCCGGCAGTCCGTCCGACAGCGGCACCACCCGGCCGGACAACGTCGAGGCGTCGCAGCCGAACCGGGCGGCGAACCCGCCGGGCCGGAACCGGGCGCCGAGCACCCAGCCCCGCTCGCGCAGGGTGATGCGGAAGACCCGCGGCACCACCCCGTGCACCAGGGTGGCCGGCAGCGCGAACCCGTGCCGGACGCCGTCCTCACCCCACTCGCGGGTCAGGTGCATGACCGGGAAGCTGAGCACCGTGCTGTCGTGCGTGGTGCCGCCCGGCAGGTCCCACCGCACCGACCAGAAGTGTTCGAGGTAGCGCGCCGCGCGCGGCGAGGGCGCCCAGCGCCGCAGCTCGTAGCGGTCCGCGCCGACCGCCCGGCCGACCACCCCGCGGACCGGACCGTCGAGGATTGACGCGTTTTTCCAAGCCCCCACCCCAGCCAGGCTAGAAGACTCGCGGCCATGATTCCCGAGCACTACACCAGCCTGACCCCGTTCATCTGTGTGGCCGGCGCGGAGCGTGCGCTGGCGTTCTACACCTCGGTGTTCGGGGCCGAACTCGTCGAACGCACCGACAACCCGGACGGCAGCGTCGCGCACGCCGAGCTCGACTTCGGCTGTGGCCGGTTGCAGCTCGGCGAGCCGTCCGCGCAGTTCCGCACCGCCGCCCCCGACCCGGGCGACGACACCGTCACCTACTCGCTGGGGCTGTACTGCGCCGACGTCGACGCGGTGCTCGCCCGCGCCGAGGCGGCCGGCGCGACGGTCCGCGAGCCGGCGCAGACCTTCGTCACGGGTGGAGCAGGTCTCGGCCGAGGAACGCCGCCGCCGGCTGGCCGAGTGGTCGGCCGCCAACCTGTAGCACCTGCCCGGACACCCACGCGCCTCCCCCACGCACCTTCCTGCGCGAGGGACCGTGTCGGTACGCCGACACGTGCAAATGCGGTCGCTCGCCCCGGCGTGTCGGCGTACCGACACGGTCCCTCGCGGTGCGGGAAGAGGCCCAGCGCGAAAGGGCGCAGAATGGGCGCCATGTCCTGCGTCTTCTGCGCCATCGTCGCCGGCGAGGCCCCCGCCATCCGTATCCACGAGGACGACGACTACCTGGCCTTCCTGGACATCCGGCCGTTCTCCCGCGGCCACACCCTGGTGGTGCCGAAGCGGCACAGCCGCGACCTCACCGACACGCCGCCGGACACCCTGGCCGGGATGATCACGCTCGGGCAGCGCATCGCCCGCGCCGCCCGGGTCTCCGGCCTGCACGCCGACGGCAACAACCTGGTGATCAACGACGGGCGCGCAGCGTTCCAGACCGTGTTCCACATCCACCTGCACGTGGTGCCGCGCCGCGACGGCGACAGGCTCTCGTTCGCCAAGGGCGTCGTGCTGCGCCGCGACCCGGACCGCGAGGAGTCCGGCCGACTGCTGCGCGAGGCACTGGCACGCCTCGACGAAGCTGCGCATGATTGATCCATGGGACCTGCACCGTTGCTGCTGCGTGTGCACGACCGGATCTACCAGCGCACCGGCGGCTACCTCGGGCACCGCGTGCCGGGCATCCCGCCGAGCCTGCTGCTGCACACCACCGGGGCCCGCACCGGCCGGCCGCGCACCCGCACGCTGACCTACGCCCGGGACGGACGCGACTACCTGATCGTCGCCTCCAACGGCGGCGCCGACCGGCACCCGGCCTGGTACCACAACCTGCGCAAGCACCCGCGGGTCGAGATCAATGTGGGCCCGCACCGAATGACGGTGCAGGCCAGGTTCTTCGGGCCGGACGACCCGGAGTACCCGCGGCTGTGGCGGATCGTCAACGACAACAACGCCAACCGCTACGAGGCCGACCAGCGGCGCACCTCGCGCCCCATCCCGGTGATCGCACTGCGGCCCACGGGCGTGCTCTAGAACAGTTCCTTGGCCAGCAGCTCCAGCGTGGCGGTGCGGGCCGGCGCGGCAGCCGGGTCGGTGCCCCGGTGCGCCGAGGCGACCGGGTTGATCATCACCTCGTCGACGTCGAATTCGCTTGCCAGCTGCCGGATCTGCTCGGCCGCCCGGGTCGGGTCGCCGATCACGGTGCGCCGCCGCATGGCCTCGACGATGGCCTGCTGAGCGGCGGTGAGCTCGCGGTCGGCGGCCTGGTCCACCAGGTCCAGCGGCTCCAGCGGCGCGCCGGTGCGCAGCCGCGCCATCGCCTGCAGGTGCGGCGTGGCCAGCGCGTGCGCCTCCGCGTCGGTCGCGGCCACCACGGCGTTGACGGGCAGGAAGGTCACCGGTTCGGGGGTGTGCTCGCTGGGCCGGAACTCGGCGCGGTAGGTGGCCAGCGCCTCGGCCGTGCCGTCGCCGGCGAAATGGTTGGCGAACGCGTACGGCAGCCCCTTGGCGGCGGCCAGGTGCGCCGAGTACAGCGAGGAGCCGAGCAGCCACAGCCGGGGCACGCTGCGCGCGGCCGGGGTGGCCTTGAGGATGTAGCGCTGGTTCGGGATCGGCACCCGCACCCCGCGCGGGGACATCAGCGCGACGATGTCGTCGAGGTAGGCCGGGAACGCCTCGATGTCGCGCTCGTCGCGGCCGGCCGCCCCGCGCAGCGCCATCGTGGTGACCGGGTCGGAGCCCGGGGCGCGGCCGATGCCGAGGTCGATCCGGCCCGGGTGGGCCGCCTCCAGCAGTGCGAACTGCTCGGCCACCGCCAGTGGGGCGTGGTTGGGCAGCATCACCCCGCCCGACCCCACCCGGATCCGCGAGGTGTGCGCCGCCAGGTGCGCGATGAGCACCGGCGGGCTGGTCGCCGCCACCGACGCCATGTTGTGGTGCTCGGCCACCCAGTACCGGGTGTAGCCGAGCCGGTCGGCGCACCGGGCCAGCGCGGTGGAGGCCGCCAGCGCGTCGCCGGTGCTCTGGTCGGTGCGCACCGGAACGAGGTCGAGAACCGAAAGCCGCATAACCGCTTACAACGCCCTTTCCGGTCGGCTCGTTCCCCGGCTCAGCCGCCGGGCGGTCGCGAAGATCCCGTCGAGCATGGCCGGGGTGAGCCGGCCGGTGAAGGTGTTCTGCTGGCTCGGGTGGTAACAGCCCAGCAGGGTCACCGTGCCGTGCGGGGTGTCCAGCACGGCGGTGGCGCCGTGGCCGAACCGCGGGGCCGGGCGCACCGTGGCGCCGATCATGTCCAGCGCGGCCCGCCAGGCGAACCCGCCGAGCGCCACCACCACCCGCACCTGCGGGCCGACCAGCCGCCATTCCGCGGCCAGCCAGGGCGCACAGGTGCGGCGCTCGGCCGGGGTGGGCTTGTTGTCCGGCGGGGCGCACCGCACCGCGGCGGCGACGCGGGTGTCGATCAGCCGCATCCCGTCGGCGGCGTCGACGCACTCGGCCTGCCCGGCCAGCCCGGCCCGGTGCAGCGCGGCGAACAGGACGTCCCCGGAGCGGTCCCCGGTGAACACCCGCCCGGTGCGGTTGCCGCCGTGCGCGGCGGGGGCGAGGCCGACGACGAGGATGCGCGGCCGCTCCGGCCCGAACCCGGGCACCGGGCGTCCCCAGTACGGCTGGTCGGCGAACGACCGGCGCTTGGTCACCGCGACCTGCTCGCGCCAGGCCACCAGCCGCGGACAGGCCCGGCACACCGACACCAGGGCGTCGAGCTCGGCGACCGACCCGGCCCCGGCGGCCAGGGTGCGTACCTCGGCGTCGGTGGCGGCGACGGCGGTGTCGGCGGTGGCCGGGTCGCCGGGCCAGCCGGCGCCGGGCGGCACCGGCGAGTCGAACGCGACGCCGGTACGCGGATGAGCGAGTCCCACCCCACTACTGTGCCCGCTGCTTGTTAGATTCGGCCGCACTGCCATGAACTCCCGATCCCGCGTCCCGGCCCTGCTCATCCTGTGCTCGGCGCTGCTGGCGGCGGCGGGCAACGGCATCTCGATCGTCGCGTTCCCCTGGCTGGTGCTGCAGCGCAACGGCTCGGCGCTGGAGGCGTCGGTGGTGGCGATGGCCGGCACCCTGCCGCTGCTGGCCGCCACCCTGATCGCCGGCACGGCGGTGGACTTCCTGGGCCGGCGCCGGGTGGCGATCGCCGCCGACGTGCTGTCGGCGGTCTCGGTGGCGGCGGTGCCGGTGATCGCCCTGCTGTTCGGGGTGCAGGCGGTCAACGTCGCGGTGCTGGCGGTGCTCGCCGCGCTCGGCGCGTTCTTCGACCCGGCCGGGATGACGGCCCGCGAGACCATGCTGCCGGAGGCGGCCCGCCGCGCCGGCTGGACCCTGGACCACACCAACAGCGTCTACGAGGCGGTGTTCAACCTGGCCTACATCGTCGGGCCGGGGCTGGGCGGCATGCTGATCGCCACCATCGGCGGGGTGAACACCATGTGGGTGACCGCCGCGGCGTTCGCGGCGTCCATCGCCGCGATCGGCCTGCTGCGGCTGGAGGGCGCCGGCCGCCCGGACCCGGAGCACCTCGGCGGCGGGGTGCTGGCCGGGGTGGTCGAGGGGTTGCGGTTCGTCTGGAACACCCGGGTGCTGCGCACGCTGGCGGTGATCGACCTGGTGGTGACCGGGCTGTACATGCCGATGGAGAGCGTGCTGTTCCCGAAGTACTTCACCGACCGCGACGAGCCGGCGCAGCTGGGCTGGGTGCTGATGGCGATGGCGCTGGGCGGGCTGGTCGGCGCGCTGGGCTACTCGGTGGCCGCGCGGCGCACCCGCCGCCGCAGTGTGGTGCTGGTGGCGGTGCTCACGATCGGGGTGGCGATGACGGTGATCGCGTTCCTGCCGCCGCTGCCGGTGATCCTGGCGCTGGCCGCGCTCATCGGGCTGGTCTACGGCCCGATGCAGCCGATCTACAACTACGCCATGCAGACCCGCGCCCCGCAGCACCTGCGCGGCCGGGTGGTCGGGGTGATGGGCTCGCTCGCCTACGCCGCCGGACCGCTCGGGCTGGTGGTGGCCGGTCCGCTGGCCGACCGCGCCGGGCTGCACACGACGTTCCTGGCGCTGTCGCTGCCGATGGTGGCGGTGGGGCTGGTGGCGGTCGTGCTGCCGTCGCTGCGGGAGCTGGACCGTTAGCGCTGCCGCGGCGGCAGCAGCCATTTCGCCAGCCGTCGTGCCGCCGCGGGGCTGCCGTCGACGCGCAGCCGGCCCGACTCCACCAGGGCCGGCACCCGCCGCGGATCCAGCGCGGCGGCCAGCACGTCGACGTCCCCGGTGAGGGTGACGTCGGGCCCAGTCTCGTCGGGCCCGGTCTCGTCGGGCAGCGTGGTCACCCCGGCGCGGTCGATGCGCAGGGTGACCGCGCCCTCCGGGATCACCAGCCGCACCGTGACGGCCGGGCCGGTGCGGTCCGGCCGCAGGTAGGCGCGTACCGCGCGGGCCAGCCAGGCCGGCTGCACGGTGTCGCCGTCGCGGCGCTGCTCGAGCAGGTGCCGGCCCCAGCGGGCGAAGGCGTGCACCACCTCCTCCAGCGCCGCCCCGTCGTCGGTGAGCTCGTAGACGGTGCCGGACGCCGGTGGGTCGAGCCGGCACCGCCGCACCAGGCCGTGCTGCTCGAGGTGGCGCAACCGGCCGGCCAGCATGTCGGTGGCGATCGGTGCGAGCGCGGCCAGCAGGTCGTTGTAGCGGCGCGGCCCGTCCAGCAGCTCGCGCACCACCAGCAGCGTCCACCGGTCGCCGACCAGCTCGAGGCTCTTGGCCAGCGCGCAGTGCTGGCCGTAGGGACGAATCGCCACCGGCACATTCTACGTCGAACTTGGCTCTTCCAAGTTTCCACTTGTTTTTTCCAAGTAGAAGGCCTACCGGCGGGACATGGACCTCACCGCAACCACCGCAGCCGCCGTCACCGAAGCGACGGCGTTCGCCGACCTGCTCGACGGCCTGGACCCCGACAGCTGGACCGCCCCCACCCCGTGCACCGACTGGACCGTGGCCGGCCTGGCCCAGCACGTCGCGCGCGGCCTGGCACGCGACGCCGAGGCGTTCCACCGCGCCCGGCTCGGCAGCACCACCCCGCCCGGCGAGATCGCCTTCCGCGACGAAGATCTCGCCGACGCCATCCGCCTGTCGGCCGATCACCTGCGGGCCGCCGTCGCCGCCGGGCCGCCGGACTGGCCGCCGGTCGGCCTGCCCTTCGGCCGCTACCCCGCCGACGCCGGAATGCAGTGCCTGGTCGTCGAGTTCGGGGTGCACCGCAACGATCTCGCGCGCGCGGTCAAGGATCCGACGGTGCCGTTCAGCGCGGCCACCCGCACCGCCCTGTTCGGCTTCGGCGCGCTGTACCTGCTGCGGCAGGCCGAACCCGTCGGCACGCCGGTGTGTTTCGTCGTCGAGGCCCCGTCGGTCCGCATGGCGGTGACCCACGACGGCCGGCGCTGGCGGGCCGGCACCGGCGACGCACCGCGCTGCGTGGTGCGCACCGACGACGACACCGCCGCCCGGTTGATCCTGCGTCGCTGCGAGATCACCGACCCGGCAATCGAACTCGACGACCCGGCCGGGCTGGCCGGACTGTTCGCCACGGCGATCCGGCCGTTGTGATGCTGGTCGACATCACCGCCGTACCGCGGCTGGAACACCTGCTGGACATCCGGATCGAATTCGCACCGGCCCAGCTCGTACCCACCCCGCTCGGGATGCGGGTCACCTGCGTCATCCGCGACGGCCGGTTCGCCGGCGCGGCGACCGGCACCGTCCTGCCCGGCGGCGGCGACTGGGTGCTCGTCGACGCCGACGGCGTGGCGCGCCTCGACGTCCGGGCCACGCTGCGCACCGACGACGGCGCGCTGATCCATCTGACCAACACCGGCCGGGCGGTGCTGGACGACGACACCCGGCACCGCTACCTGGCCGGTGAGTTCATCGGCCACGACGCCTGCTACGCGCGCTCGTCGCCGCTGTTCGACACCGCCGACCCGCGCTACCGCGGGCTGACCGGGCTGCACACCGTCGCGATCAACGCGCTGTCGCTGACCTCGGTGCACTACCGGGTGTTCGCGGTGCGGTGACTAGCCTGTGTCCATGCACCCCGCGCTGGCCGAACTGTCCGAACGCCTCCCCGACGGTGCCGTCGTCACCGACCCGGACATCCTCGCGTCCTACCGCACCGACCGGGCCAACGACCCGAACGCCGGCACCCCGCTCGCGGTGGTCCGGCCGCGCCGCACCGAGGAGGTGCAGACGGTGCTGCGCTGGGCCACGGCGCACCGCATCGCGGTGGTGCCGCGTGGGGCGGGGACGGGGCTCTCCGGCGGGGCCAGCGCGCTCGACGGCGGCATCGTGCTGTCCACCGAGCTGATGCGCGACATCACCGTCGACCCGGTCACCCGCACCGCGGTGGTGCAACCCGGGCTGCTCAACGCGGAGGTGAAGCGGGCCGCCGCCGAGCACGGGCTGTGGTACCCGCCGGACCCGTCGTCGTTCGAGATCTGCAGCATCGGCGGCAACATCGCCACCAACGCCGGTGGGCTGTGCTGCGTGAAGTACGGCGTCACCACCGATTACGTGCTCGGACTGCAGGTGGTGCTCGCCGACGGCACCGCGGTGCGGCTGGGCGGGCCGCGGTTGAAGGACGTGGCCGGGCTGTCGCTGACGAAGCTCTTCGTCGGCAGCGAGGGCACGCTCGGGGTCATCACCGAGGTCACCCTGCGGCTACTGCCGCCGCAGCACCCGGCCTGCACGGTGGTCGCGACGTTCGACTCGGTGGAGGCGGCCGCGCAGGCGGTGGTGGCGATCACCGGCCGGATCCGGCCGTCGATGATGGAGTTCATGGACGGCGTGGCGATCAACGCCGTCGAGGACAAGCTGCGGATGGGCCTGGACCGCAACGCCGCCGCGATGATGGTGGCCGCCTCCGACGACCGCGGCGCCGCCGGCGCGCAGGACGCGAAGTTCATGGCGCGGGTGTTCGCCGACCACGGCGCCACCGAGGTGTACTCCACCGACGACCCGGACGAGGGCGAGCAGTTCGTCGCCGCCCGGCGCTACGCGATCCCGGCGGTCGAGGCCAAGGGGGCGCTGCTGCTCGAGGACGTCGGGGTGCCGCTGCCGGCACTGCCCGACCTGGTCGGCGGGGTGGCCGGGATCGCCGCCGCCCGCGACCTGATGATCTCGGTGATCGCGCACGCCGGCGACGGCAACACCCACCCGCTGATCGTCTACGACCCCGCCGACCCGGACATGACCCGCCGGGCCGAGCAGGCCTTCGGCGAGATCATGGAGCTCGCGATCGGCCTCGGCGGCACCATTACCGGGGAGCACGGGGTGGGCCGGCTCAAGCGGCCGTGGCTGGCCGGCCAGCTCGGGCCCGAGGCGATGGAGCTCAACCGCCGGATCAAGCAGGCCCTGGACCCGCTGGGCATCCTCAACCCGGGTGCGGCCTACTAGCGATCCCGCCGAAACCGGGACACGCCGACCCGCGGCGTCGTATCAATGAGACATGTCGGCGCAGATGTCTCACGAGGTGCGGTTCCGGCTGCAGACCGCCGAGACCTGGGCCGCGCCGTGGGGCATGTACGCCGCGCTGCGCGAACACGACCCGGTGCACCACGTCGCCGACGGCGACTACTGGGTGCTGTCCCGGCACGCCGACGTGTGGCGGGCCGCCCGCGACCACGAGACGTTCTCCTCCGCGCGGGGGCTGACCGTCGCCGACAACGAGCTCGAGCTCATCGGCCTGGCCGACAACCCGCCGCTGGTGATGCAGGATCCGCCGCGGCACACCGAGTTCCGCAAGCTGGTCGCCCGCGGGTTCACCCCGCGCCAGGTGGCCGCGGTGGAACCCGCGGTGCGCGCGTTCGTCGTGGAGCGGCTCGAGCGGCTGCGCGCCGCCGGCGGCGGGGACATCGTCGCCGAGCTGTTCAAACCGCTGCCGTCGATGGTGGTCGCGCACTACCTCGGGGTGCCCGAGGCCGACCGGGACCGGTTCGACGGCTGGACCGAGGCGATCGTGGCCGCCAACACCGCACCCGGCGGCGTGGCCGCCGCCGGGGACGCGGTCGCCGAACTCAGCGGCTACTTCGCCGAACTCGTCGAACGGCGCCGCCGCGAGCCCGGCGACGACGTCGTCTCGCACCTGGTCGCCGCCGGGGTGGGGCTGCTGCCGATCCTGGCGTTCACCTTCACCATGGTCACCGGCGGCAACGACACCACCACCGGAATGCTCGGCGGCGCCGTGCAACTGCTGCACCAGCGGCCCGACCAGCGCCGCCTGCTGGCACGGCACCCCGAGCTCGTCGGTGACGCGGTCGACGAGTTCCTGCGGCTCACCTCACCGGTCCAGGGGCTGGCCCGCACCACCACCCGTGCGGTCACCGTCGGCGGCCGCAGCATCCCGGCCGGGCGCAAGGTGCTGCTGCTGTACGCCTCGGCCAACCGCGACGAACGCGAATACGGCCCCGACGCGGGCGAACTCGACGTGCTGCGGCGCCCGCGCAACATCCTGACCTTCAGCCACGGCGCGCACTTCTGCCTGGGAGCGGCCGCGGCCCGCATGCAGTCGCGGGTGGCGCTGACCGAACTGCTCACCCGGTGCCCGGAGTTCGAGGTCGACGAGGACGGCATCGTCTGGGCCGGCGGGTCCTACGTGCGCCGGCCGCTGTCGGTCCCGCTGCGGGTGGTGTCCTGATGGTCGACTGGCTGGCCGGCCGGCGCACCGGGGTGGCCGCCGAGCGGATTCTCGACGCCGCCGGACGGCTCTTCGCCGAGCACGGCCCGGACCGCGTCGGCATGCGCGAGATCGCCCATGCCGCAGGGTGTTCGCGTGCCACCCTGTACCGCTACTTCGACTCCCGCGACGCGCTGTTCACCGCCTGGGTGCACCGCGAGGCCCGCCGGGTGTACGCCGGGCTCACCGATCGGCTGGCCGGTGTCGACGACCCGCGCCGACGGCTGACCGAGGGCATCCTGGGTGCGCTGCGGGCGGTGCGCGAGAACCCCGCGCTGGCCGCCTGGTTCGACCACCGCAGCACGATCGGCGGCGAGGTGGCCGAGCGGTCGGCGGTGATCACCGCGATGGTGCGGGCGTTCATGGCCGGCCTCGGCGCGGACAGTGCCGAGCGGCGGGCGCGCTGGCTGGTGCGGGTGATCACCTCGCTGCTGCTGTTCCCGGAACGTGACGAGCGGGCCGAGCGCGCGCTGCTCGACGAGTTCGTGGTGCCGGTCCTCGTGCCGGTCAGGCCACCCAGTACGCCTGCGCCTTGATCATCCTGCGCGGGATGCCGTACTCCTCCCGCAGGATCCGGGCCACGGTGCGGGTGGTGCGATTGTCGCAGGCCACCCAGCCGAAGTGGTCGGCCGCGTCGAACGCCGCCGCGCGCACGGTCTGCACCAGCGCCTCGCCGCCGTTCTTGCGGTCCACCCAGGTCACCCGCGCGTTGGGCGCCGGGGTGACCGGCAGCTGCTTGTCCTCCTCGTGCGGCGCCTCGAGGTACACCTGCGCCGGGGCGTCGCCGATCGCGGCCAGCAGCGAGTTGATCGCCGGCAACGAGGCGGTGTCGCCGACGATGACGTAGCCGGCCGGCCGCGGCTGCGGCAGCGCGAAATTGCTGCCGAGGACCGTGACGTCGATGGTGTCGCCGGGTTGCGCGTTGCGCGCCCAGTCCGAGGCGATGCCGTCGTGCAGGGCGAACTCGATGTCGACGGTGTCGTTGGCCGGGTCGGGGTCGACCAGCGTGTAGCCGCGCTGGTGCAGTTTCTCGCCGTCGCGGTCGGCGAACCACATCCGCACCCACATCGTCGGGTGCAGCGGCCGGTCGGCGAGCATGCCGCCGGCCCGGAAGCTCAACCGCAGGTAGTGGGGTCCGATCTGGCGCCGACCGGTGACGGTCATCCGGTAGTCGCCGGCCCGCAGCAGCTTGAGCACCGCTCCGGAGAACCCACGTGACGGCTTCTTCTCAGTCATGAGAAGTTAGCCTACCCTAACTGCGCACGCGGGTGAACCGGTGCAGCAGCCAGGCCACCGGGACGGTGAGCACCATGGTCCAGACGAACAGCCAGAACATCGACCCGGTGTAGACCGGGCTGTGCAGGATCTCCACCATGGCCACCTCCATCAGCACGAGGTGGACCAGGAAGATCTCGTAGGAGATCTCGCCGAGGAACACCATCGGCCGGCTGGCCAGCAGCCGCGCGTACCGGCTGCGCTGGTCGCCCAGCGCCAGCGGCGCCACCACCAGCGCGGCGATCACCGCGTAGAACACCGTCTTGGCCAGCGCCTCCCACAGCTGCGTCGGCGAGGTGGTGGGCTCCCCGCAGATCGGGGTGGCGGCGATGAAGTAGCACACCAGTGCCAGCGGCACGCACAGCAGCGCGTAGGCGCGCACCCGCATCACCTGCAGGGTGGCCAACAGCATGCCGGCGACGAACCAGGCCAGGTACCCGGGCAACCACAGCCGCGCCCCGTCCGGCAGCCCGTCGACGGTGTGCACCAGCACGAACCAGGCCGGACTGACCAGCGACACCGCCAGCAGCCCGGCGACCAGCCGGCCCGGCCGCCACTGCCGCCGGCACAGCACCACCAGCAGCAGCCAGGCCAGCACCGGCAGCACCGCGTAGAACGCCACCTCCACGGCCAGGCTCCACATCTGGGTCAGGCCCTGGTGCAGGTAGGAGAACAGGTAGTTGTCGGTGTAGATCTGGGTGTGGGTGAGGTTGCGCAGCAACCCCTCCCAGGTGTGGCCGGGGTTGGGCCCGGCGAACCGGAAGTGGTAGACGGCGTAGGCCGCCAGCACGGTCACGACGTAGGCGGGCATGATGCGGCGCACCCGGTGCCAGGCGTAGCGGCGCACCGACGGCGCCGGGCCGCCCGCCGCGGCGGCGCGCACCCACGGGCCGAACAACAGGTAGCCGGACAGCACGAAGAAGATCGGCACCCCGATCTCCATCCGGGAGAACACCAGGCCGAGGTAGCCCTGCGGATACTTCCCGGTGGTGTAGGCGGCGTGGGTGAGCACCACCAGCAGCGCCGCCAGCGCCCGCACCCCGGTCAGCGAGGCCACCCGTTCCGGGCCGCTGACCGACTCCAGCCCGCCCTGCGGGTCCGCACCCGCGGGTCGACCGCGCACGGTCATCCCCGATCCCGCCTCGGCTTTCCGCCGCCGCGCGGGCCGCGATCGGGCTGCAGGTCGATGCGGACGCCCGAGATGCGGGTGTGCTCGAGCGCCTTGAGGGTGTGCCGCGGCAGCTTGGCCGGCAGCTCCACCAGCGAGTAGTCGGCACGGATGGTGATGTGTCCGAAGTCGCTGCGGTGCAGGCCGCCCTCGTTGGCGATGGCGCCGACGATGTGACCCGGCCCCACCTTGTGCCGCTTGCCGACCGCGATGCGGTAGGTGGCGAACTCCCCGGTCCGCCGCGCCGGGCGGTCGCGCCGCTCGGCGCGCTCGCCGTCGCGGTCACGGTCGCGGTCGCGGTCGCGCCGCCGCTCCGGCGGCGGCTCGACCATCAGGAAGCTCTCCCCGTCACGGGCCGAGGCGGCCAGCGCGGCGGCGATGTCGGCCATCGGCACGTTGTGCTCGCGCTCGTAGTCCTGCACCAGCTTGCGGAACAGGTTCAGCTGCGGCGACGACAACGCGTCGGTGATGGAGTCGTGGAACTTGGCCACCCGCTGGGCGTTGACGTCCTCCACCGACGGCAGCTCGGCCTCGACGAGCTTGGAGCGGGTGGCCTTCTCGATCGCCTTGAGCAGGTGCCGCTCGCGCGGGGTGACGAACAGCAGCGCCTGCCCGGAGCGGCCGGCCCGGCCGGTGCGGCCGATGCGGTGCACGTAGGACTCGGTGTCGTGCGGGATGTCGTAGTTCAGCACGTGCGAGATGCGCTCGACGTCGAGGCCGCGGGCGGCCACGTCGGTGGCGATCAGGATGTCGATGTTGCCGTCCTTGAGCGCGGCGATGGTGCGCTCCCGCTGGGCCTGGTTGATGTCGCCGTTGATGGCGGCCACGGTGAACCCGCGGGCGCGCAGCTTCTCGGCGAGCTCCTCGGTGGCCTGCTTGGTGCGGACGAACACGATCATCGCCTCGAACGGCTCGGTCTCCAGCACCCGGGTCAGCGCGTCGAGCTTGCGCGGGCCGGCGACCTGGATGTAGCGCTGGGTGATGTTCTCGGCGGTCGCGGTCTTGGCCTTGACCTGCACCTCGACCGGGTCGTGCAGATACTTCGAGGTGATCTTGCGGATGGCCGCCGGCATCGTCGCCGAGAACAGCGCGACCTGCTTGTACTCCGGGGTCTCGGCCAGGATGCGCTCGACGTCCTCGGCGAAGCCCATCTGCAGCATCTCGTCGGCCTCGTCGAGCACCAGGTAGTCCAGCCGGGACAGGTCCAGGGTGCCGCGCTCGAGGTGGTCGATCACCCGGCCCGGGGTGCCGACCACCACCTGGGCGCCGCGGCGCAGCCCGGCCAGCTGCACCCCGTAGGACGAGCCGCCGTAGACGGCCAGCACGTTGACGTCGGGCAGGTGCGCGCCGTAGCGGCCGAACGCCTCGGCCACCTGCAGCGCCAGCTCCCGGGTCGGGGCCAGCACCAGCGCCTGGGTGGCCCGGCTGGCGGTGTCGATCTTGCTCAGGATGGGGATGGCGAACGCGGCGGTCTTGCCGGTGCCGGTCTGGGCCAGCCCCACGACGTCGGAGCCGGCCAGCATCGCCGGAATCGTGGCGGCCTGGATCGCCGAGGGCGATTCGTAGCCGATCTCGGTGACGGCCTGCAGGACCGAGGGGTGAATGTGCAGGTCAGCGAAGGTGGTATTCGGGCCGGTCGATTCCGGCTCAGCAGAGGTCATCGGGTTGCCAGTCTAGTGCGTACGCGCGGCTACCGGCCCACGCGCGCCCGGTGGACTACGGTGCGCGTTGTGAGACAGGTGCTTTCCGTCTGCGCAGCGATGCTCGTGCTGGCGGGCTGCGGGTCGGGCGACTCGACCGTCTCCAAGACGCCGGAACCGACGGCCCCGGCCCCGGCCGCCCCGCCCGAACAGCCCCCGACGTCGGCCGCGCCGGCGCCGGCCGACGAGCCGTCGCACGATCCGTGCGCGGTGAACCTGGCCGCACCGGCGATCGCCAAGGCGGTCTCGGAGCTGCCCCGCGACCCGCGCAGCGGCCAGGGCTGGAACCCGGAGCCGATCGCCGGCAACTACAACGAGTGCGCCCAGCTGTCGGCGGTGATCGTCAAGGCCAACACCAACGCCGAGAACCCCAACACCCGGGCGGTGATGTTCCACCTCGGCAGGTTCATCCCGACCGGGGTGCCCGACACCTACGGCTTCAACGCCATCGACACCACCCAGAGCACCGGCGACACCGTGGCGCTGCGCTACGACGGCCCGATGGGGCTGAGCAGCGTGGTGCGGTTCCGCTGGAACGGCAACGGCGTGGAGCTGGTCGGCAACACGGGGGGCTGACACCGGTCGTGACGGGCTTCGGGTTGAATGGCGCGGTGACCGTACGACCGAAGGCCGCCCTGCTGGCGGTCGTGCTGATGCTGACCGGAATCCTCACCGCGCCGGGGGCCGCGGCCATCACGCCGCCGGAGTTCTCCGGGCTGGACGCCCGCGCCTATGACGGCCCGATCCCGCCGGCCGGCACCCTGATCCGCAGCGTGCCGCTGGACCGCCGGCTGTGGGTGAGCGGCGCCGGCCAGGCCTACCGGATGCTGTATTCCACGGTGGATCAACATGATTCGCCGGCAGTGGCGACGGCGGCGGTGTTCGTCCCGAAAACCGAGGCCCCCGAGGGCGGCTGGCCGGTGGTGGTCTGGGCGCACGGCACCGTCGGTCTGGGCGACGACTGCACCCCGTCGGCGCACCCCCGCTCCCCCCGCGACGACGCCTACCTGTCGCACTGGCTGGACCAGGGCTACGCGATCGTCGCGCCGGACTACACCGGCATGGGCACGCCGGGGCTGATGAGCTACCTGAACACCCTCGCCACCGCGCGCAGCGTCGTCGACGCGGTGCGCGCCGCGCACGAGACCGGGCTGCCGCTGGCGGCCCGCTGGGCGCTGGTGGGCCAGTCCCAGGGCGGGGCGGCCGCGGTGGGCACCGCCCGCTACGCGGCCGAGCTCAGCGCCGGCAGCGGCCTGGACTACCGCGGCGTGGTGGCCACCGGCACCCCGGCCAACGTGCAGTCGGTGGTGCTGACCGCCGGCCCCGACATGGCGCTGCCGCCCGGGCTGGGCCCGGCCGCGGTGCGCTACGCGGCCTACATCCTGGCCGCGCTGCGCGACGGGCTGGCGGTGCCGATCGACCCGGTGCTCAGCGACGCCGGGCGGCGGGCCGCCGACCTCGGCGCCACCCTGTGCTCGGCCGATCTGGACGCCGCCCTGGCCGGGGCCACGGTGCCGGAGTTCTTCACCGCACCGCTGTCGTCGGTGCCGGGGATCGAGGCCGCGCTGGACGCCTTCATGGGCATCCCCACCAGCGGCTACGACCGGCCGGTGTTCCTCGGGGTGGGGCTGGCCGACCGGGACGTCCCGCCGCGGCTGACGCTGCGGTTCGCCGAGCAGTTGCAGGCCGCCGGCGAGCCGGTCGAGCTGCACGTCTACCCGGAGGCCGATCACTCCGGGGCGGTGCCGGCGTCGGTGCCGGACTCGACACCGTTCCTGGCCCGCGTCCTGGCGCCCTGAGCGCCCGCCCCCCGGGGCCCGGACCCCGTCGCGATCGGCTCGGTCTCGGGGTCCGGCTCCGGGCGGAGCAGCACGAACTCGACGTACTCGTCGTCCTCGCCGATGACGTCGGCCCCGTGCTCATCGGCCCCGTCCGCGCCGGCCCGCGGCCCGGTGCGGGGCCGGGCGAACCCGACCAGGAAGATCGCCGCGATCACCCCGAACAGCGCGACGAACGCCGGCAGCAGCGTGGACTGCGCCATCGCCACCGCGAACGGGACGCGCAGCACCGCCGGCAGTTCGAGCACCTCGCCCTCCACCCGGGGCGCGGCGGCCGCCCCGGGCAGTACGGCGTCGAGCCGGGCGGTCATGAACGCCGCCATCGCCGCCGACCCGAGCACCGAGCCGACCTGGCGGGTGGCGTTGTAGACGCCCGACCCGGCGCCGGCCAGGTCCGGCGGCAGGTTGCGGGTGGCGGTGGCGGCCAGCGGTGACCAGATGAACGCCATCCCCACCCCGAGCGCGACGAACGGCAGCACCAGCCGTCGGATCGGGGTGTCGACGTCCATCTCCCAGGCCAGCCAGGTCAGCGCGGCGGCCAGCACCGAGAAGCCGAACCCGATCACCGGGGTGGGGTGGGCCCGGTCGACGATGCGCCCCACCCACGGCGCCAGGCCGCCGGAGACGATCGCCATCGGCGCGGTCAGCAGCGCCGCCCGGGTCGGGGTGAGCCCGCACACCGCCTGGGCGTAGAACATCACCGGCAGCAGCATGCCGGTGACCGCGAACCCCACGGTGGCCACGCCGAGGTTGCACAGGCCGAAGTCGCGGTCGGCGAAGATGCGCAGCGGGATCAGCGGTTCCCGCGGGTTGACCGACTGCCACCACACGAACGCCGCCATCAGCCCCGCCCCGGCCACCAGCAGCGCCCAGATCCACGGCTGCCAGCGGTGCGCCTGGCCCTCCTGCAGGGCGAACACGACGCAGAACATGCCCGCACCGCTGAGCAGCACCCCGGGCACGTCGAAGGCGTGCCGGCGGGTGGGCAGCGCCGGCACGAATCGGGCGGCCAGCACCAGCCCGAGCACGCCGATCGGCACGTTGACGAAGAAGATCCACTGCCAGCCCAGCCCGTCGACGAGCACCCCGCCGGCCAACGGGCCGACCAGGGTGGCCACCCCGGCGGTCGCGCCCCACAGGCTCATCGCCACCCCGCGCCGTTCGGCGGGGAAGATGCGGGTGATGGTGGTCAGCGTCTGCGGGGTGAGCAGGGCCGCGCCCAGGCCCTGCAGCAGCCGGGCGGCCACCAGCGTGCCGATGGTGTCGGCCAGCCCGCACCACAGCGAGGCGACGGTGAACACCGCCAGCCCGGCCAGGTAGAGGTTCTTCGGGCCGAACCGGTCGCCGAGCCGGCCGGCCAGCAGCAGCGGCACCGCGTAGGCCAACAGGTAGGCGCTGGTCACCCAGATCACCGCGGCGTAGTCCGCGCCCAGACCGGTCATGATCGCCGGGTTGGCGACGGCCACGATGGTGGCGTCGACCAGGATCATGAAGAACCCGATCAGCATCGCCCACAGCGCCCGCCACGGGTTCGCCGGTGCGCGACCGGGGCCGGGGGCGCTGGGATCGTCGGGGAAACGGCTCGTCACGGGCATGCTCCGGGGCCAGGGGTGTCGTCGGGGGCGAAGGTCCGGGCCGGGATGCCGACGCTACCCGGTTCGGCTCGGGGCGGGTTCGGGGGTGGCGGGGGCCTCGAACTCGGCGCCGCGCACCGCCACGGTCAGCGCGACGAGCCCGATGAACACCCCGCCCGCCATCACCACCGCGACCGCGAAGGCGTTGTTGCCGAGCACCCCGACCAGCGGGGCGATCAGCGCGCCCGCGCCGAACTGCCCGGCCCCCATCAGCGCGGCCGCGGTGCCGGCGGCGTCCGGGCGGCGGGCCAGCGCCAGCGCCGGGGCGTTGGGCATCACCAGGCCGAGCGCGGCCAGCATCAGCCACACCGGCCCGACGAACCCGGCCACCCCGCCCACGTCGGCGACCGTGAGGGCGACGAACGCCACCCCGATCACCGCGGCGGCGAGCAGGCCGGCCAGCGCGATGCGCTGCGGAGCGAACCGGCGCAGCAGCACCACGTTGTACTGGGTGGCGCCGATCAGGGCGAACGCCCCCACCCCGAACAGCACCGCGAACACCTGCTGCCCGAGCCCGAACCGGCCCTGCAGCACGAACGCCGCCCCGGCGACGTAGGCGAACAACCCGCCCATGGCCAGCGCGCCGACCAGCACCAGGCCCACGAACCGGCCGTCGCGCAGCAGTTCCAGGTAGGTGCGGCCGACCGCGGCCGGCGCCAGCGACCGCCGCCGCGCCGGCGGCAGCGTCTCCGGCAGCGCCAGCACCGCCACCACCAGCAGCAGCCCGGCGATGACCACGAGCGCGGCGAACACCCACTGCCAGGACCCGTACAGCAGCACCGCCGCGCCCAGCGAGGGGGCCAGCACCGGCGCCACCCCGAGCACCAGGATCAGCCGGGACATCACGGTGGCGGCGGTGGAACCGGTGAACAGGTCCCCGACCACCGCGATCGCGACCACCGAGACCGCCGCCGCGCCGGCCCCCTGCAGGGCCCGGGCCAGGCCCAGCACGGCGATGTCGGGCGCCAGCGCGCACAGCACGGAGGCCGCCATGTGCAGCACGATGCCGGCCAGCAGCGGTCGGCGGCGGCCCAGCGCGTCGGAGACCGGGCCGACCACGAGCTGACCCAGCGCCAGCCCGGCCAGGGTGCCGGTGAGGGTGAGCTGGACCACCGAGGACGTCACGCCGAGTTGCTCGCCGATGTTCGGCAGCGCGGGCAGGTACATGTCGATGGTCAGCGGCCCGAGGGCGACCAGCGCACCCAGCACCAGGATCATCCGGATTCGGCTGGGTCGGGGCTCGGTGCGCGCTGGCTTCACGTCCGGCGATGTTGCCACGCAAATGGTTAGCTACGCGAATCGTTATTTTCTTCCCGCACCGAGCGGATGTGACGGCGATCACATCGCTTTCGCCGCGAGGGGCTAGCCTGGACGGGCACACCTTCTTCCCGGGAGCCGCCGATGAAGCCTCGCGTCAGGTCCGACGACCGGTCCGACGACTCGCTGGCGCCGCCCGCCGGACGGCCCGGCGCGGCGGCCCGGGTGCTCACCGCGATCATCGAACGCGGCGCACGGGCCCAGGCCCCGGCCATCCGCGCCTACGTGCGGCGGCTGCGCGACGCCGACCCGGACGCCTCCCCCGCCGAGATCGTCGGCCGGCTGGAGAAGCACTACCTGGCCGCGGTGACCGCCAGCGGCGCGGCGGTGGGCTCGACGGCGGCCGTGCCCGGGATCGGCACGCTGGCGGCGCTGTCGGCGGTGACCGGCGAGACCGTGGTGTTCCTCGAGGCGACGACGGTGTTCGTGCTGTCGGTCGCCGAGGTGTACGGCATCGGCCTGCACGAGCGGCAGCGCCGCCGCGCGGCGGTGCTGTCGGTGCTCGTCGGCGAGGACAGCAAGGGGGCGGTCGGCGACCTGCTGGGCCGGCGCCGGCTCGGCGGCGCGTGGATCACCGAGGGCGCGGCCACGCTGCCAGTGCCGGCGCTGGCCCAACTCAACTCGCGGCTGCTGCGCCACTTCCTGAAACGATTCACGCTGCGGCGCGGCGCACTGGCGTTCGGCAAAGCCCTGCCGATGGGAATCGGGGCGGCCGTCGGCGGCGTTGGAAATCGGTTGATGGGCAAGAAGATCGTCGGCAACGCGCGCAAGGCGTTCGGCCCGCCGCCGCAACGCTGGCCGTCCGGCCTGCAGCTGGTGCCACCGCCGACCGAGGGTCAGGAATCCGATGCGCCGGCAACGCCGCGGCCGAACCGGTGAGCACCGCCCGATGACCGGTCGTCGCGACGGCGCGTCCGCTGGTCGCACGCGTGTGCCGAAGAACACACAACGGGTTAGCCTTTTAGGCGGCTCAGAACACGGGTAAACGCAAACTGCAGGCGCGCGGCCGACCGTCACGCGCCTCAAGAAGATGAATCGAGGCGATTAGCTGCTGTGAGCAGTTCACCTTCACCCTTCGGACAGAACGAGTGGCTGGTCGAGGAGATGTATCGCAAGTTCCGCGAGGATCCCTCCTCGGTGGACCCCAGCTGGCATGAGTTCCTGGTCGACTACAACCCCGAGCCGACCACCGACGCCGTCACCTCCGCCGGACCGCACAGCAACGGGCGGGCCGCCGCCCAGACCGCACCGGCCGCCCCGGCCGCACCGGCCGCCCCGTCCGCATCCGCTCCCCCGGCCGCCCAGCCGACCACCGCCCAGCAGCCCGCCCCCGCCAAGCCCGCCGCGCCCAAGCCCGCCGCACCGGCGGCCGACACCGACGCCGAGAGCCGGGTGCTGCGCGGCGCGGCGGCCGCCGTGGTCAAGAACATGGAAGCCTCGCTGGACGTCCCGACCGCCACCAGCGTGCGGGCCATCCCGGCGAAGCTGATGATCGACAACCGGATCGTCATCAACAACCACCTCAAGCGCACCCGCGGCGGCAAGATCTCCTTCACCCACCTCATCGGCTACGCGGTGGTGCAGGCGGTCAAGCAGTTCCCGAACATGAACCGCCACTTCGCCGAGATCGACGGCAAGCCGCACGTGGTCACCCCCGCGCACACCAACCTCGGCCTGGCCATCGACCTGCCCGGCAAGGACGGGTCGCGCTCGCTGGTGGTGGCCGGCATCAAGAAGGCCGAGACGTTGCGCTTCGGCCAGTTCGTCGCCGCCTACGAGGACATCGTGCGGCGGGCCCGCGACGGCAAGCTCACCGCCGAGGACTTCGCCGGGGTGACGATCTCGCTGACCAACCCGGGCACCATCGGCACCGTGCACTCGGTGCCGCGGCTGATGCGTGGCCAGGGCGCGATCATCGGCGTCGGCGCGATGGAGTACCCGGCCGAGTTCCAGGGCGCCAGCGAGGAGCGCATCGCCGAGCTCGGCGTCGGCAAGCTCGTCACGCTCACCTCCACCTACGACCACCGCATCATCCAGGGCGCGGAGTCGGGTGACTTCCTGCGCTACGTGCACGAGCTGCTGCTGTCCGACGACTTCTTCGACGAGATCTTCCTCGAGCTCGGCATCCCGTACGAGCCGGTGCGGTGGCGGCCGGACAACCCGGACCCGATCGAGGACAAGAACGCCCGGGTGCGCCAGCTCATCGCGGCCTACCGCAACCGCGGCCACCTGATGGCCGACATCGACCCGCTGCGGCTGGACAAGGACCGCTTCCGCAGCCACCCCGACCTCGACGTGCTCACCCACGGCCTGACGCTGTGGGACCTCGACCGCGAGTTCAAGGTCGACGGGTTCGCCGGCGCCGAGCGCAAGAAGCTGCGCGACGTGCTGGCCGTGCTGCGGGACGCCTACTGCCGGCACGTGGGCGTGGAGTACACCCACATCCTCGAACCCGAGCAGCAGAAGTGGCTGCAGGAACGCATCGAGGGCACCCCGCAGAAGCCCACCGTCGCCCAGCAGAAGTACATCCTGAGCCGGCTCAACGCCGCCGAGGCCTTCGAGACCTTCCTGCAGACGAAATACGTTGGGCAGAAACGATTCTCGCTCGAGGGCGCGGAAACCGTCATCCCGATGATGGATGCGGTGATCGACCAGTGCGCCGAGCACGGGCTGGCCGAGGTGGTCATCGGCATGCCGCACCGCGGCCGGCTCAACGTGCTGGCCAACATTGTCGGCAAGCCCTACTCGCAGATCTTCTCCGAGTTCGAGGGCAACCTGAACCCGTCGCAGGCGCACGGCTCCGGTGACGTCAAGTACCACCTCGGCGCGACCGGCACCTACATCCAGATGTTCGGCGACAACGACATCCAGGTGTCGCTGGTGGCCAACCCGAGCCACCTCGAGGCCGTCGACCCGGTGCTGGAGGGCCTGGTGCGGGCCAAGCAGGACATGCTGGCCGCCGAGGACGAGAGCAAGCGGTTCGCCGTGGTGCCGCTGATGCTGCACGGCGACGCCGCCTTCGCCGGCCAGGGCGTGGTGGCCGAGACGCTGAACATGGCGCTGCTGCCCGGCTACCGCACCGGCGGCACGATCCACATCATCGTCAACAACCAGATCGGGTTCACCACGTCGCCGTCGAGCGGCCGGTCCACCGAGTACTGCACCGACGTGGCCAAGATGGTCGGCGCGCCGATCTTCCACGTCAACGGCGACGACCCGGAGGCCGCGGTGCGGGTGGCCCGGCTGGCGGTGGACTTCCGCGAGAAGTTCCACAAGGACGTCGTCATCGACATGATCTGCTACCGCCGGCGCGGCCACAACGAGGGCGACGACCCGTCGATGACCCAGCCGACGATGTACGACGCGATCGACGTCAAGCGCGGGGTGCGCAAGAGCTACACCGAGGCGCTGATCGGCCGCGGCGACATCTCGATGAAGGAGGCCGAGGACGCCCTGCGGGACTACCAGGGCCAGCTCGAGCGGGTGTTCAACGAGGTCCGCGAACTCGAGAAACACCCGATCGCGCCGAGCGAGTCGGTGGAGGAGGACCAGAAGGTCCGCCGGGGCCTGCCCACCGCCATCGACAAGTCGCTGATGGCCCGCATCGGCGATGCGCACGTGGCGCTGCCGGAGGGCTTCAACGTGCACCCGCGGGTCAAGCCGGTGCTGGAGAAGCGCCGGGAGATGGCCTACGAGGGCAAGGTGGACTGGGCGTTCGCCGAGCTGCTCGCCCTCGGTTCGCTGCTGGCCGAGGGCAAGACGGTGCGCCTGACCGGCCAGGACACCCGCCGCGGCACGTTCAGCCAGCGGCACGCGGTGATCATCGACCGCAAGACCGGCGACGAGTTCACCCCGCTGCAGCTGCTGACCGTCAACCCGGACGGCACCCCCACCGGCGGTCGGTTCTACATCTACGACTCGCCGCTGTCGGAGTTCGCCGCCGTCGGCTTCGAGTACGGCTACTCGGTGGGCAACCCGAACGCGATGGTGTTGTGGGAGGCCCAGTTCGGCGACTTCGTCAACGGGGCGCAGTCGATCATCGACGAGTTCATCAGCTCCGGCGAGGCCAAGTGGGGCCAGCTGTCCGACGTGGTGCTGCTGCTGCCGCACGGCCACGAGGGCCAGGGCCCGGACCACACCTCCGGCCGCATCGAGCGGTTCCTGCAACTGTGCGCGGAGGGGTCGATGACGGTGGCCATGCCGTCCACCCCGGCCAACTACTTCCACCTGCTGCGCCGGCACGGCCTCGACGGCATCCGGCGGCCGCTGGTGGTGTTCACCCCGAAGTCGATGCTGCGCAACAAGGCCGCGGTCAGCGACATCCGCGACTTCACCGAG
>NZ_CALDGS010000139.1 GCF_937941905.1 uncultured Mycolicibacterium sp.
CGGGGCGGGACCGCTGCATCCAGGAGTTCTCCTGGGCGCGGATCGCCGAACAGACCCTGGAGATCTACCGCAGGGTCTGCGCCTGACGGTAGCTGCCCGATTAGGCGGTGGCGGCCTTCAGCGCGTCGGCGAGTGCAGTGGCCTCGTCCGGGGTGAGTTCGACGACGAGCCGGCCACCGCCCTCGAGCGGTACCCGCATCACGATGCCGCGCCCCTCTTTCGTCGCCTCCAGCGGACCGTCACCGGTCCGGGGCTTCATCGCCGCCATCGAGTGCTCCCTCCACAAAGTCCGGCCCGCCGTGGGCGGGCCCGGTCGGGGCCGAGCCTGCCCACTCGACGGCAGCGCCCGGCACGAAACTGCATTCGAACCGTGTCTATTCTTCCCTATCCTCGCGCCCGGGTGTGCAAAGACCCGGCCATCAGGGCCCCGGAACCGGTTGCGGTGGCGGCACCGGACGCGGCACCCAGCAGTCCGCCACGTGGTCGTCGACCATCCCGGTGGCCTGCATCAGGGCGTAGGCGGTGGTGGGTCCGACGAAGCGGAACCCGCGCCGTTTGAGCTCCTTGGCCATCGCCACCGATTCCGGTGTGGTCGCCGGCACCTGCGACAGGTCCGCCGGCCGCGGGCGCGGCGGCGGGGCGAACGACCACAGCAGCTCGTCGAGGTCGACGTCCAGGCCGGCGGCGGCGCGGGCGTTGGCGATGGTGGCCTCGATCTTGGCCCGGTTGCGCACGATCCCCGGGTCGGCCAGCAGCCGCGCCACGTCGCGCTCGGTGTAGCCGGCCACCGTCTCGATGTCGAAACCGTCGAAGGCACGCCGGAACTGCTCGCGCTTGCGCAGGATCACCAGCCAGGACAGCCCGCTCTGGAAGGCCTCCAGGCTGAGCCGTTCGAACAGCGCGGTCCGGCCGCGCAGCGGCCGCCCCCACTCGAAATCGTGGTAGTCCCGGTACAGCACGAAATCGGCTGGGCCGAGCCGGGCTTCGTCGATCCAGTCGCAGCGGCGACGGTCGTCGGTCATGCCCGGTCGTCCTCGGTCGCCGCCGCGTGCGAGGTGGGCGCGGCCGGCTCCCGGATCCCGTATGCGGCCCGCAGGGCGGCGATTTCGCCGCGCAGCGCGTCGAGTTCGGCGCCGAGCCGGTCCAGCACCCAGTCCACCTCACTGGGTTTGTAGCCGCGCAGCGTCTGGGTGAACTTCACCGCGGCGACGTCGGCACCGGTCACCCCCGACGCCGGCAGCACGGTCGGCGTGGTGCCGCGCGGCAGCGGCGGCAGCGGCTCGCCACGGCCGAACAGCACACTGCCCACCCCGAACAGCACGACGGCCACCAGGACCAGCACGACCAGGTAGAGCAGGATCAGGGTCACGCCTTCGATCCTGCCCCACGCCACCGACAGGGCGGAGCGGTGTCAGGCGACCTGCGGGCGCAGGGTGACCATCGGCGGGCGGTCCTGCAGCGACACCTCGGAGGTGCGCGGGGTGAACCCGTCGCCGTCGGCGAAGAACTGGGTCAGCCCGACCCCGGAGTCGGCGATGCCGCAGCGTGACAGCAGGGTGGCGATGACCTGGCGGCTCATCGAGGCCAGCTCCGGCAGCGGCCGGTTGCGGTGCACCCGCACGCCGAGGTTGACCTGGGCGATCGCGTCCAGGCCGAGCCGGTCGTAGGTGTCGACCAGCAGCCCGATCTCCACCCCGTAGCCGGGCGCGAACGGCAGCGAGCACAACAGCTCGCGGGTGCCGGCGTACTCGCCGCCCAGCGGCTGGAACAGGCAGGTCAGCTCGGGGCGCAGCGCCGAGAGCAGCGGGCGGGCGACCAGCTCGGTGACCCGTCCGCCGCCGTTGGCGTCCTCGCGGCCGTTGCTGCGCAGCGGCCGCCGGTAGAAGCCCTTGACCAGGTGCACGCCCTCGGTGCTCAGCAGCGGGCCGACCAGCTTGGGCACGAACATCGGGTCGGGGTCGATCAGGTCGGAGTCGACGAACACGATGATGTCGCCGGTGGTGGCGGCCAGCGAGCGCCACAGCACCTCGCCCTTGCCGGGCAGCGGTTCGACCTCCGGCAGCGCGCTCTCCCGGCTGATCACCCGCGCCCCGGCCGCCACCGCGCGGATCTCGGTGTCGTCGGTGGAGCCGGAGTCCAGCACGATCAGCTCGTCGACGAGCCCCGCGCCGACCAGCGGGGCGATGGAGCCGACCACCGAGCCGACGGTCTCCTCCTCGTTGAGCGCGGGCAGCACCACCGAGATGGTGCGGCCCCGCTTGGCGGCCACGAGTTCTTCGACCGTCCAGGACGGCCGGTCCCAGCTGTGGTCGGCGAACCACCGGTGGCGTGCCACCAGATCGCCGGAGGTCACCCGGGACAGGTGCGGTGCCAAGGTCATGCCAGCCCCCTCACTGTGTGCGCCGGCGGACGTATCCCCTGGATCGACGCGACCATCTCCAGGACGCGCCGAGTGGGACCCACTTCGTGCACCCGAAACATCGCGGCTCCCGCCGCGGCAGCGAGCGCAGTCGCGGCCAGAGTGCCCTCCAGGCGTTCGGTCAAACCCACACCCAGAGTCTCCCCGACGAAATCCTTGTTGCTCAGCGCCATCAGGACCGGCCATCCAGTGTTAACGAGGTCTTTTACGTGGCGCAACAAAACCAGCCCGTGGTGGGTGTTCTTGCCGAAATCGTGGGTCGGATCGATGAGGATGCCGTCCCGGCGCACCCCGGCGGCGACCGCGCGTTCGGCCGCCCGGGTGACCTCCGCGACGACGTCGTCGACCACCCCGCGCACGGTGGTGCCGTAGTGCACCCGGAACGGCCGGGTGCGGGGCTGCGCGCCGCCGGTGTGCGAGCACACCAGCCCGGCACCGAACTCGGCGGCCACCTCCGGCAGCGCCGGGTCGTGGCCGGCCCAGGTGTCGTTGATCAGGTCGGCGCCGGCCGCGCAGGCCCGTCGGGCCACCGCCGCGCGCCAGGTGTCGACGCTGATCAGCTGGTCGGGATAGGTGCTGCGGATCCACTCGATGAACGGCACCACCCGGGCGGTCTCCTCCTCGGCGTCGACCGTCGCGCCGGGCCCGGCCTTGACCCCGCCGACGTCGATGACGTCGGCGCCCTCGGCGACCGCGCGGTGCACCCGCTCCTTGGCGGCCTCGTCGGCGAACGTCGCGCCCCGGTCGTAGAAGGAGTCCGGGGTGCGGTTGACGATCGCCATGATCAGCGCCCGGTCGCCGGTGACCGGGCGGCCGCAGAACGTGGTCAGCACGCCTCCATCGTCCCTCACCCGCCGGGGTCGGCGCGCGTCCCGGGCGCCGACCGGGCGCGCATCCGCCGCGTGATCATCCAGCGCAGATGCACGACGCCGTACAGCGTGCCCTGGGCGACGACGATCATTCCGCCGGGCGAGGTGTCGAGGTGGTAGCTCACGTACAGCCCGGTGACGGTGGCCAGCGCCGAGACCGCGGGGGCGATGACGAGCATCCGCCAGATGCTGTCGGTGAGCAGGTAGGCGGTGGCGCCGGGGATGACGAGCATGGCCACCACCAGCACCACGCCGACGGTCTGCAGCGCGGTCACCGCGGTCAGCGCGAGCAGCCCGAGCAGCAGCGCGCCCAGGGCGCGCGGGCTGAGCCCGATGGTGTGGGCGTGCACCGGGTCGAAGGCGTAGAGGGTGAGGTCGCGGCGCTTGGCCAGCGCCACCGCGGTCACCAGCGCCCCGAGGACGGCGATCTGCACCAGGTCGGCGCGGCCGACGCCGAGGATGTTGCCGAACACGATGTGGTTGAGGTCGACCTGGCTGGGGGTGACCGACACCAGCACCAGCCCGGCGGCGAACAGCGTGGTGAACACGATGCCGATGGCGGCGTCCTCCTTGACCCGGCTGGTGTCGCGGACCAGCCCGATCAGCGCCACCGCCAACAGCCCGAACAGCACCGCGCCGAGCGCGAACGGGGCGCCGACGATGTAGGCCAGCACGACACCGGGCAGCACCGCGTGCGAGACCGCGTCGCCCATCAGCGACCAGCCGACGAGCACCAGCCAGCAGCTCAGCAGCGCGCACACCACGGCGGTGATCAGCGCGGTGACCAGCGCCCGCACCATGAACTCGTAGCCGAGCGGTTCGACGAGCAGGTGGTGGAGCGCGGTCATGGACGGTCCGTCGGGGTCGGTCGGCTCAGCACATCCTGGCCGAAGGCGCGGGCGAGGTTCTCCGGTGCCAGCACCGCGCGGGGCTCGCCCCGGGCCAGCACCCGGCGCATGAGCAGCACCGCCTGGTCGGCCAGGTCGGGCAGGGAGTGCAGGTCGTGGGTGGAGACCAGCACCGTGCGGCCGGCGGCGGCCAGTTCGCGCAGCAGCGCGACCAGCGCGGTCTCGGTGCGGGTGTCCACCCCGGCGAAGGGCTCGTCGAGCAGCAGGATGTCGGCCTCCTGGGCCAGGGCGCGGGCGACGAAGGCGCGTTTGCGCTGCCCGCCGGAGGCCTGGCCGATCTGCCGGTCGGCGAGCTCGGTCAGCCCGACCCGGTCCAGGGCGGCGGCCACCGCGTCCCGGTCGGCGGGCCGGGGCCGGCGGGTCGGGCCCTGGTGGCGGTAGCGGCCCATCATCACCACGTCGCGGATGCTGATCGGGAAGCTCCAGTCGATCTGCTCGCTCTGCGGCACGTAGGCGACGACGCCGCGCCGGCGCGCGGTCGCCGGGTCGGCCCCGGCCAGCCGGACCGTGCCGTGCTGCGGGCGGACCAGGCCGATCACGGTCTTGAACAGGGTGGACTTGCCCGAGCCGTTCATCCCGATCAGGCCGCACACGCTGCCGCGGGGCACCTGCAGCGACACCTCGCGCAGCGCGGTCACCTCGCCGTAGCGGACGGTGACGTCGCAGACGTCGATCGCCGGCGTCACGGCCGGCCCCCGGTCAGGCCGGTCGCGATGACGTCGGCGTCGTGGCGGATGAGGTCGAGGTAGGTGGGAACCGGGCCGTCGGGTTCGGACAGCGAGTCGACGTAGAGCAGGCCGCCGAACCGCGCGCCGGTGGCCTCCACCACCCGCCGCATCGGGGCGTCGGAGACGGTCGACTCGCAGAACACCGCCGGCACCCGGTTGGCACGGACGAATTCGATGACCGCGGCGACCTGCTGCGGGGTGGCCTGCTGCTCGGCGTTGACCGGCCAGATGTAGCGCTCGGTCAGCCCGGCGTCGCGGGCCAGGTAGGAGAAGGCGCCCTCGCAGGTGACCAGGGCCCGCTGCCCGGCGGGCAGCACCCGCAGCCGGTCGACCAGGGCGGTGTGCACGGCGTCGAGCTGCCGCCGGTAGGCCTCGGCGTTGGCGCGGAAGTCCGCGGCGTGGGCCGGGTCGAGGTCGGCGAACGCCGCGGCGATGTTGTCGACGTAGACCGCGACGTTGCGCGGGCTCATCCAGGCGTGCGGGTTGGGCTGGTCGGTGCCGGCGATCGGGATCGGCTCGATCCCTTCGCTGACGGTCACCCGGTCGGCTCCGGTCTGGGCGATGAACTGGTCGAACCAGGCCTCCAGGTGCAGTCCGTTGTCCAGCACGAGCCGGGCGTCGGCGGCCCGGCGGATGTCGCCGGGGGTCGGTTCGTAGCCGTGGATCTCCGCGCCCGGCTTGGTGATCGACTCCACCCGCAGGTGCTCGCCGGCGACGTTGCGGGCGATGTCGGCCAGCACGGTGAAGGTGGTGAGCACCAGCGGGGTGTCCCGCTCGGACGGCGTCGCGCAGCCGACGAGTCCGCACAGCAGTGCGCACGCAGCCAGCAGCCCCCTGACTTTCACGGTTCGAATCCTAATGTTCGGCTCACCGAACTTTTCCGGCGGGGCCCCGGCCCGCCGGGGCTGCCGGTGGGCGGCGTCAGTTCCGGGGGCGCTTGCCGTCCCGCACCTCGGCCGGGTACTCCTCGTAGTACGGCACGTACCCCTCCTCGCGGCCGGCCAGCACGTACAGCGGGTCGGCGATGTGGGTGCCGTGGCCCTCCTTGCGCAGGTCGACCTTGCGGTTCTTGAACGTGCTGGTCTGCTCGATCGCGTCGACGATCCGGATGAACAGCGGCACCGCGTAGCCGGGCAGCCGCTCGTAGAGCATCGCGGCCAGGGTCCTGCCGTCGAACTCCGCACCGTCGTTGAGCTTGATCGCCGCCATGCCGGCGCGACCGCCGGTGCCCTCCACCTCGACGCCGTAGACGGTGCACTCGTCGACGGTCGGGTCGGAGTTGATCGCGGCCTCCACCTCGGTGGTGGCCACGTTCTCGCCCTTCCACCGGAAGGTGTCGCCGAGCCGGTCGACGAAGGCGGCGTGCCCGAAACCCTGGTAGCGCATCAGGTCGCCGGTGTTGAACCACACGTCCCCGTCGGCGAACGCGTTGCGCACCAACTTCTTCTCGGTGGCCTCCGGGTCGGTGTAGCCGTCGAACGGCTGGCTGCTGATCACCTTGGTCAGCAGCAGCCCGGGCTCGCCGCGGCGCACCTTGCGCAGCCGGCCGTCCGGGCCGCGCAGCGGTTCGCCGGTGGCGTGGTCGAACTCGACGAACGCCACCGGATAGGGGCAGCAGCCGGTGGTCTTGTCGATGTTGAAGGCGTTGACGAAGGCGGTGTTGCCCTCGCTGGCGGCGTAGAACTCGCACACCCGCCGGATGCCGAAGCGGTCGGTGAACTCGTCCCAGATCGCCGGGCGCAGCCCGTTGCCGCAGATCAGCCGGACCCGGTGCGCCCGGTCGGTGGGCTTGGGCGGCTGGTTGAGCAGATAGGTGCACACCTCGCCGATGTAGACGAACGCGGTGGCGTCCAACCGGATGATCTCGTCCCAGAACCGCGAGGCCGAGAAGGACCGGCCCAGCGCCAGCGTCGCACCGGCGGCGAGCACCGACGACAGCGCGATGGTCAGCGCGTTGTTGTGGTACAGCGGCAGGCAGCAGTACAGGGTGTCGCTGCGGCGCAGCCGCACCCCGAGCATGCCGAAGCCCATCATGGCGCGCTGCCACCGGTAGTGGGTCATCACGCTGGCCTTGGGCAGGCCGGTGGTGCCGGAGGTGAAGATGTAGAACGCCTTGTCCTTGGCCAGGATCGAGGCGGTGACGGCCGGTTCGGTGGCCGGCGCGTCGGCGGCCAGCCGGTCCAGGTCGTCGATGGACAGCAGATCGTCGACCTGCACCCCGCAGTCGACGATCGGTGCCACCAGATCGGCGCCGGCGACGACGACCTTGGCGCCGAGCAGGCCGACGCTGTGCGCGAGCACCGGGCCGTGCTGGTGGTAGTTCAGCATGCCGGCGATGGCGCCGAGTTTGACGGCGGCCAGCATGAGCAGCACGGTGCGCGGCTCGTTGCGCATCATGATGCCGACCACGTCGCCGTGTCCCACGCCGCGGGCGGCCAGCGCGGCCGCGTAGCGGTTGACGGTCTCGTTGGCCTGCCGGTAGGTCAGCCGCTCGTCGTCGAACTTCAGGAACACCCGGTTGCCGTGGCGCGCGGCGCGATCGGCGAAGACCTTGCCGATGGAGGACTTGGCGGTCGGGCTCAGGGTCAGGCCCTTCACCGCACCGATCACGATGCCGGGCAGATCGGGAGCCATCGCGGGCAGCCGGGTGGCGAGGTCGAGCAGACCCACCCGGTGGCGAGCCTGAGAGCCCTGGCTACTCATCCGCTGTCCTCCTCCGATCTGTCGTTGCGCCACGGTGTCGGGGGATTCCCGGTGCCCCGCCCGCCCCAGCCATGGTCTCCCCAGCCATGGTCTCCCCGGTCATGTCCTGCCCGGCCATGCCCGCCGCGCAGGCCGTCAGCGCCGCGTCGACCTCGGTCACGACGGTCAGCCGGTCCATCGCCGCCTGCGCCACGTAGCCGGTGTCGATCAGCCCGCGCAGCCAGTCCAGCAAACCGTCGTAGTGGCCGAACGGGTCGAGCATGACCACCGGTTTGCGGTGCATGCCGAGGTATCCGGCGGTCCACGCCTCGAAGAACTCCTCGAGCGTGCCGATTCCCCCGGGCAGGGCGATGAAGGCGTCGGCCCGGTCCTCCATCACCTGCTTGCGTTCCCGCATGGTATCGGTGACGACGAGCTCGTCGGCGTCGACGTCGGCGAGTTCGCGGTGCACGAGCGCCTTGGGGATCACGCCGACGGTGTACCCGCCGCGGGAACGGGCGCCGTGCGCGACCGCCCCCATGGCCGAGACGTTGCCGCCGCCGGAGACCAGGGTCCAGCCCCGGTCGGCGATCGCCGCGCCGACCCGGCCGGCCAGCTCGAGCAACTCGGGATGGGTGGGGCCGGCGGCGCAGTACACGCACACGGCGAATTCGCGATACCGAGCGGTAACCACAGGCACAACTTAGACGAGTCGCGGTGGCCGGACCCGCCGGGCGCGCGGGACGCCGGCCGGCTCACATCCGGCGGGCGGCGTCGGCGGCGTCGGCGCCGGGCTCCCCGCGGGTGGGTGCGTCGGGCGCCCGGCCCGCGCGGTCCTCGGTCGCCGCCTGCGCGCCGTCGCGCCCGGTCACGTCCGGTCCCGGGCGGTCCTCGTCGCGCACCGCACCGGCCGGGGCGGCGGCGGGCTGCTCACCGGTGGTCGGCGGCCGGCCGCCGGCCTGCATGGCCTGCTGCATCAGCGAACCGAACTGCCCGAACGCCCCGCCGGCCGCCTGCGCCGGGGCGCTGGCCTGTTGACCGGCCTGCTGACCGACCTGGCCGATCACCTGCCCGAGCCGGCCGATGATCCCGCCGACCTGGCCGATCGACTCCTGCCCGGCCTCCTCGACCCTGCCGTAGGCGGCCTCGGCGCCGCCGAGCTTGCCGGCGAAGGCCTGCTCCCTGGCCGCCAGCGCGGTGACGTCGGCGACCAGCGGGGCGGCCAGCGTGGGCAGCACCGCGGCGATCGTCGCGCTCATCGCGTCCGGCCCGGGTGGCACCGCCGGCATCTCCGGCAGCTGCACCGCAGCCGGTGTCCAGTGCAGGGCCCCGTCCTTGCGCAGCGGGCTGCTCATCGTCGTGCTCCTCCCCCGGGCCCGGCCGGCCCACCGGTCACCGGTTCACCAGTCATCGTCGGCGTCCTCGCCGAGGTCGTGTTCCAGCAGCTCCGGCACCGGCAGCCCGGGCCGGGTGCCGGCGCCGGCGGGCGGGCCGCCCATCATGCCCAGCGGACCCATCGCCCCCATCCCGGCCCCGACCGGCACCGGCGCGGGCCCGGCGACCGCACCGCCCGGTCCCGCCCCGGGGGCCACCGCGGCGGCGGCCGGTTGCCCGCCGAGCAGGTTCGCCAGCAGCGGGCTCTGCGGCGCCGAGCCACCGGCGCCGGGCACCGACGCGGCGCGCACCATGCCGGCGCCGGCACCGGCACCCGAGCCGCCGGCCAGCGGGTGCTTGGAGAATGCCGAGAACGGCGCCGGGGCGGCGGTGCCGCCGGACCGCCCCAGCCCGCCCAGCAGCGAGGTGAGCTGCTGCACCGGCTGGCTCAGCTGCTGCGGCAGCTGCCCGACCACCTGGCCGAACTGCTGCGGCAGCTGGGCCGCCAGCCCGCCGAGCTGCCCGGCGAGTTGGGCGGCCATCGCGGCGGCCTGGGCCGCCTGAGCCGGATCGGGCGGCGCGGTGGCCGCCGACGGGATGGTCGGCGCGGTGCCCAGCGCGGCGGCGATCTCGCCGGCGGCCGCGGTCACCTGGGCGGTGTTCTGCGACAGCCCCAGGGCGATCCGGCTCTGCACGAGTTCGGCGACGTTGGGCAGCGGGACCGCGGCCAGCGCCTCGCACTCGCGCTGGGTCTCCACGGCGACGGCGTTGGCGGCGGTCTTGGCGCGCACCACGGCGGCCTCCATCCGGCGCAGGGCGGCGGCGATGGCCGTGGCCCGGGCGGCGTTGGCCTCGTGCCCGCCGACGATGGTGCCGGCCTCGCCGACCGCGGCGGTCGCGCCGGCCCCCTCCCAGGTGTCCGACAGCAGCATCAGCTGCCCCTGCTGCGCCGGGACCACACCGCCGGCCAGCCGGGCGGCCAGCGCCTCGTACGACGCCGCCGCGGCGGCCAGCACGTCCTCGTCGACGTTCGGCCACCCCGGACCGGTCACCGTCTGTCCCCCGAACGGGCTGGTATCCGGCATGATCCCCATGCCCACCCCCCTGTCGCCCTGGTGCGCAGTCTTCGCGGCCAAACCTACCGCGTGCCCGGGTGGGGTCGGTGCGCCTCTTTCGCCCGCAGTTCGCCGTCGCGCAGCCGGCCCTCGGCGAGCACCAGCCGGCGGTCGATCCGCAGCGCGTCGAGGAACCGCGTGTCGTGGCTGACCACCACGAACGCACCGCGGTATCCGGTCAGCGCCGACTCCAGCACCGCCACGCTGTCGAGGTCGAGGTTGTTCGTCGGCTCGTCGAGCAGCAGCAGCTGCGGTGCCGGTTCGGCGAACAGCACGCACACCAGGGTGGCCCGCAGCCGCTCCCCACCGGACAGCGCGGACACCGGGAGCCCGCTGCGCCGGTCGTCGAATCCGAAGTGCGCCAACAGGTGCCGACGACGGGTCGGGCTCATGGCCGGGGCGGCCGCGGCGAGTTGTTCGGCGACACCGGCCCGTTCGTCGAGCAGGTCGAGCCGCTGCGACAGGTAGGCGATACGGCCGTCGACGCGGCGGATCTCGCCCGCGTGCGGGGTGAGCACCCCGGCCAGCAGCCGCAGCAGGGTGGACTTGCCGGCACCGTTGCCGCCGGTCAGCGCGATGCGCTCGGGGCCACCGATGTCGAGGTCGAATCCGTTGCCGGCGAACAGTTCCCGATCACCGATGCGGTACCGCACGGCGCGGGCCCGGACCAGCAAGCGACCGGCGGGCACCGCGGTGTCCGGCAGGTCGACGACGATGGCGTCGTCGTCACGCAGCCGGGCCTCGGCCTGCCGCAGTCGCTGCCGGGCCGCCGCGATCCGCTCCTCGTGCACGTCGTCGATACGGCCGGCCGACTCCTGTGCCCGGCGTTTCATCGCGCCCGCAACGATTTTCGGCAGACCGGCAGCCGGCAGCCGGCGGGCCGCTGCGCCGGCGCGGCGGGCCGCCCGTTCCCGGGCCTGCTGACGCTGCCGCCGGTGCAGGTCGAGTTCCCGCCGCCCCGCGCGCACCTGCGCCTCGGCCGCCGCCCGGGCGGCCCGGACCGCCTCCCGGTAGGCCGTGAAATTGCCGCCGTACCAGGTGATCCGGCCCCGGTGCAGTTCGGCGATGCGGTCCATGCGGTCCAGCAGGTCACGGTCGTGGGAGGCCACCAGCAGGGTGCCGCGGTACTCCTCGACGGCGCGGTACAGCCGCCGCCGGGCGGCCGCGTCGAGGTTGTTGCTGGGCTCGTCGAGCAGCAGCACGTCGGGCCGGGCCAGCAGCCGGCCGGCCAGCCCGAGCAGCACCACCTCCCCGCCGGACAGCCCGGCCAGCGGCCGGTCCGGGGCCAGCCCGCCCAGGCCCAGCCGGTCCAGCTCGGCGGCGGTGTGCTCGGCGATGTCCCAGTCCTCGCCGATGGCGGCGAACACCTCGTCGCGGACGTCCCCGGCGGCCAGCGCGTCGAGGGCCGCGAGCTTCTCGGTGACGCCGAGCACGTCGCAGACCCGCGACCGGCCGTCGAACGGCAGCGTCTGCGGCAGGTAGCCGAGGGCGCCGGCGACGGTGACGGTGCCGCCGGTGGGCGTCACCAGGCCGGCGACCAGCCGCAGCAGGGTGGTCTTGCCGGCGCCGTTCGGGGCGACCAGGCCGGTGCGGCCGGGGCCGATCGAGGCGGTCAGCTCGTCGAGGACGACGGTGCCGTCGGGCCAGCAGAAGGACAGGCGGGAACAGGTGATGGGCATGAGCACTCGCCAACGGTCGAAACGGAACGGACCCGGGGAAGTGCTCAGCGCCGCATGGACCCGAGGCTACCGGCGCCGCCCCGGGTCCGTCGACCGAATTACGCGCCGCCGGGCTGCAGATAGGCCCGCAGCGTCTCGGTGACCTCGGTGATGGCGGCGACGTCGACGTGTTCGTCGACCTTGTGCGCCAGGTTCGGGTCGCCCGGGCCGTAGTTCACCGCGGGGATGCCCAGCGCGGCGAACCGGGCCACGTCGGTCCAGCCGTACTTGGCGCGCACCCGCCCGCCGGCGGCCCGCACCAGCCCCGCCGCGGCCGGGGCCGACAGCCCCGGCAGCGCGCCGGCGGCCGCGTCGGTGCGCTCGATGTGCACGTCGAGCCCGTCGAACACCTCGTGGACGTGGGCGGTGGCCTGTTCGACGGTGCGGTCCGGGGCGAACCGGAAGTTCACCGTCACCGAGGCGGCGTCGGGGATGACGTTGCCGGCCGCCCCGCCGTCGATGCGCACCGCCGACAGCCCCTCGCGGTAGGTGCAGCCGTCGATCTCCACGCTGCGGGGCCGGTACTCGGCCAGCCGCTGCAGCACCGGGGCGAGTTTGTGGATGGCGTTGTCGCCCAGCCAGGACCGCGCCGAGTGGGCGCGGGTGCCGGTGGCCGAGACCACCACCCGCAGGGTGCCCTGGCAGCCGGCCTCGATCCAGCCGCCGGACGGCTCGCCCAGGATCGCCACGTCGGCGCGCAGCCAGTCCGGCAGCTCCCGTTCGATGCGGCCCAGCCCGTTGGCGGCGGCCTCGATCTCCTCGCAGTCGTAGAACACCAGGGTCAGGTCGTAGGCCGGGTCGGCGACGGTGGCGGCCAGGTGCAGGAACACCGCGTCGCCGGACTTCATGTCGGAGCTGCCGCAGCCGTACAGGTCGGCGCCCTCGCGCCGGGAGGGCACGTTGCCGGCGGCGGGCACGGTGTCGATGTGGCCGGCCAGCAGCACCCGGGCCGGGCGGCCGTGGTGGGTGCGGGCCAGCACCGTGTTGCCGTTGCGGACCACCTCGAAGCCGGTGGTCTGGGCGCGCAGGGCGGCCTCGATCTCGTCGGCGATGCGCTGTTCGTGCCGCGACTCGCTGGGGATGTCCACCAGGGCCGCGGTCAGTTCGATCGGGTCGCCGTGCAGGTCAAGCGCCATAGGCCCGACAGTAGTGGGTGGGCGGGGGCGCTTTGCGCCGGCTCGCGCGCAAACCGTAGCCTTTGGCCCGTGACTTCCGCTGCTGGTGTCGGCCTGGCCACCATCGCCGCCGACGGAACGATTCTGGACACCTGGTTTCCCGCGCCGGAGCTGAACGCCGAGGGGACCCCGGGCACGGTCCGGCTGTCGGCCGACGAGGCGCCCGCCGAGCTGGCCGCGCTGGCCGGCCGCGACGACGACCGCGGGGTCGAGACGGTGGTGGTGCGCACCGTGATCGGTTCGCTGGACGACAAGCCCGCCGACGCGCACGACGCCTATCTGCGGCTGCACCTGCTCTCGCACCGGCTGATCCGCCCGCACGGGGCCAACCTGGACGGCGTGTTCGGGCTGCTGGCCAACGTGGTGTGGACGAACTTCGGGCCGTGCCCGGTGGAGGGCTTCGAGGCGGTGCGGGCGCGGCTGCGCCGGCGCGGCCCGGTGACGGTGTACGGCATCGACAAGTTCCCGCGGATGGTCGACTACGTGACCCCGTCCGGGGTGCGCATCGCCGACGCCGACCGGGTGCGGCTGGGGGCCCACCTGGCCGCGGGCACCACGGTGATGCACGAGGGCTTCGTGAATTTCAACGCCGGCACGCTGGGCGCGTCGATGGTCGAGGGCCGGATCTCGGCCGGGGTGGTCGTCGACGACGGCTCCGACATCGGCGGCGGGGCGTCGATCATGGGCACGCTCTCCGGTGGCGGCAAGGAGGTGATCCGGATCGGCAAGCGCTGCCTGCTGGGCGCCAACGCCGGGATCGGCATCTCGCTGGGTGACGACTGCGTCGTCGAGGCCGGGCTGTACGTCACCGCGGGCACCAAGGTGACCACCGCCGACGGCAGGACCGTCAAGGCCCGGGAGCTCTCCGGCGCGAACAACCTGCTGTTCCGCCGCAACTCGGTGTCCGGCGCGGTCGAGGTGGTCAAGCGCGACGGCACCGGCATCACGCTCAACGAGGCGCTGCACCAGAACTGACCGGGCCCCGCGCCCCTCCTCTCCCCGCGAGCGACCGTGTCTGTACCGCGACACGCCGGCGCGGTGCGTGCCGGTGCGGTCGCTCGCCGGGCACCGAGCGACCGCAGCGGGTACCGGGGATCTGCGGCCGGCCGGCGGGTCAGGCCGGCTTCACCAGCTCCTTCTTGAGCACCTTGCCCATCGCGTTGCGCGGCAGGGCATCCACCACATGCACCTCGCGCGGCCGCTTGTGGTGCGAGAGCTGTTGCGACACAAGCTCGATCAGCTCCTCGGGGCGCACGTCGCCGACGACGAAGGCGACGATCCGCTGGCCCAGGTCGTCGTCGGGCACCCCGACCACCGCGGCCTCGGCCACCCCGGGATGGCCCAGCAGCACGGTCTCGATCTCCCCGGCCCCGACCCGGTAGCCGCCGGTTTTGATCAGGTCCACCGACTCCCGCCCGACGATGCGGTGCATGCCGTCGGCGTCGATCGCCGCGACGTCGCCGGTGCGGAACCAGCCGTCGGCGGTGAACGCCTCGGCGGTGGCGTCCGGCCGGTTCAGGTAACCGGTGAACAGCGTCGGCCCGCGCAGCTGCAGCCGGCCGATGGTCTCGCCGTCGTGCGGCACCGGGGCGTCGTCCTCGTCGACCAGCCGGGTCTGCACCCCGTCCAGCGGCAGGCCCACCCAGCCGGGGCGGCGCTCGCCGTCGGCGCGGGTGCTGATCACGATGAGCGCCTCGGTGCTGCCGTAGCGTTCCACCGGCCGGTGCCCGGTGAGCTCGGCGATCCGCTCGAACACCGGCACCGGCAGCGGCGCGGAACCCGACACCAGCAACCGGGCCGACGAGAGTGCCCGTGCCGCATCGGGATCCGCGGCGACGCGGGACCACACCGTGGGCACCCCGAAGTACAGGGTGCCGCCGGCTGCGGCGTAGGCCTGCGGGGTGGGCCGGCCGGTGTGGACGAACCGGTTGCCAACCCGAAGCGAGCCGAGCAGGCCGAGCACCAGCCCGTGCACGTGGAACAGCGGCAGCCCGTGCACCAGGGTGTCCTCGGCGGTCCACTGCCAGGCCGCGGCGAGCGCGTCGATGTCGGCGGCGATCGCGGCCCGCCGGACCGGCACCCCCTTGGGCAGCCCGGTGGTGCCGGAGGTGTACATGATCAGCGCGGTGGACTGCGGCGACGGCTCCGGGTAGCGGTGCCAGGACCGGGCGTACCGGCGCACCGGGATGTGCGGCAGGCCCTCGGTCTCCGCCGGCAGCGGCCCGAGCCAGGCCACGGCACCGGAGTCGGTGAGCATGTGCCGGCGTTCGGTGGCGCCGACGTCGGCCGGCACCGGCACCACCGGCACCCCGGCGATCAGGGCGCCGACGACGGCCAGCACGGTCTCCACGGTCGGGGTGGCGTGCACGGCGACCACGCTCGCGCCGGCGGCGCGCTCGGCCACCGACGTCGCCGCGCCGACCAGGTCGCTGCGGGACAGGGTCACCCCGTCGATCGTCACCGCGTCCGCCAGGTCGGCGCCCCCGGCGACCGCGGCGGGGTTCAGCGAAGCCAACAACACGTCCGAGAGGCTACTCCCCCGCCGCCGCGGGGATACTGGCCCAATGACGGCGATTCAGCGGATCTCCTCCCGGCTGGTCTACCGCAACAACTGGATGGTGCTGCGGGAGGACGACATTCGCCGCCCGGACGGCAGCACCGGGATCTACGCGGTCGTCGACAAGCCGAACTACGCGCTGGTCATCGCCCGCGACGGCGACCGCTACCACCTCGTCGAGCAGTACCGCTACCCGCTTGGCATGCGGCGCTGGGAGTTCCCCCAGGGCACCGCGCCGGAGCTAGCCGATCCGGAGCCGGAGGAGCTGGCCGCCCGCGAGCTGCGCGAGGAGACCGGGCTGCGGGCGGGCCGGCTGGAGCGGTTGGGGATGCTCGACGTCGCGGCGGGGATGAGCAGCCAGCGCGGCTGGGTGTTCCTGGCCACCGAGCTGTCGGCCGGGGCGCACGAGCGCGAGCCCGAGGAGCAGGACATGCACAGCGCCTGGTTCACCGCTGCCGAGGTGGAGCGGATGATCCGCGACGGCGAGATCACCGACGCGCAGTCCGTCGCGGCCTGGACCCTGCTGCGCCTCCACCACTCCTCGCGAGCAGACGTGTAACCCAGTACGCGTCTGCTCACGGGGGGTATGGTGCCCCCGTGGCCCGTGCGCGCGACTACGACATCGTCATCGGCTCCCTGCCCACCGGTCCGCACAACGCGATCACCGACGTCCCCGGCGTCCGGGTGGGGCACACCACGCTCGTCTCCGGGTCCGGCCCGCGCCGGCCGGGCCACGGCCCGGTCCGCACCGGGGTCACCGTGGTGATCCCGCGCGACGAGCCGTGGAACCGGCCGCTGTTCGCCGCGGTGCACCGGCTCAACGGCAACGGCGAACTCACCGGCACCCACTGGATCGCCGAGTCCGGCCAGCTCACCAGCTACATCGGGCTGACCAACACGCACAGCGTCGGCGTGGTGCACGACGCGCTGATCGCCTACGAGCACCGGGTGCGCGGGGGTGGCGAGTTCTTCTTCGCGCTGCCCGTGGTCGGCGAGACCTACGACGGAATCCTCAACGACGTCAACGGGTTCCACGTCAAACCCGAACACGTCGAGGCGGCCATCGCGGCCGCGGCGGCCGGCCCGGTGCCCGAGGGCGTGGTGGGCAGCGGCACCGGCATGATCTGCCACGGCTACAAGGGCGGCATCGGCACCGCCTCCCGGGTGGTCGGCGACTACACCGTTGGGGTGCTGGTGCAGGCCAACCACGGTGTCCGCGAACGGTTGACGATCGACGGGGTGCCGGTGGGCCGGCTGCTGCCGGCGCCGCCCACCCCGGTGCTGCTGCCCGGCCGGCCGCCGGAGGGCACCGGGTCGATCATCGTGCTGGTGGCCACCGACGCCCCGCTGCTGCCCACCCAGTGCGCCCGGCTCGCGCAGCGCACCGCGCTGGGCATCGCCCGCACCGGCGGCGCCGGCGAGAACGGCAGCGGCGACATCGCGCTGTGCTTCTCCACCGGCAACGACTTCGCCGGCGACTTCGCCGCCGAGCCGGGCCCGGACGTCGCCACCGTGCGGATGCTGTCCAACCGGCTCATCGACGGGCTGTTCCACGCCACCATCGAGGCCACCGAGGAGGCGATCGTCAACACGCTGTTCGCCGCCGAGACCACCGAGGGTGCCGACGGTGTCGTGGTGCCGGCGCTGCCCCGCGAGCAGACCGCGGAGCTGGTGCACCGCTACCGGTCGGCGCCGCCGTCCTCCACCGACCGCAGCGACGGCCGCAGCACGTAGCGGGCCTGGTTGCCGCCGGCCAGCCGGGCCTCGTACATCGCCAGGCCGGCGATGGAGTTGACCTCCTCGATCACCTCGTGCGGCGGGTGTTCGGCCAGCGGCGGCAACGGCGTGGTGACCACCCCGATGCTGGCCGTCAGGCCGGCCGGGGCGGCGGCGATCGCGCTGAGCAGGCGCCGCACCAGCGGGGACGGGTCGGTGTCGGTGAACGTGTCGACGACCAGGAACTCCGCGTCGGCGACGTGGGCCAGGATGGCGTCGCGGCGCACGTTCTCCCGCAGCGTCTGGGCGATGGCCACCCGGGCCGCGTCGCCGCGCGCGCTGCCGGCCAGGTCCACCAGCGCGGCGAAGTTGTCGATGGACACCGCCGCGAACACCAGGTAGCGGTCGTCGCCGCGGCTGCGGGCGGCCAGCATGGTGGCCACCTGCTCGTAGGCGGCGTCCCGGTTGAGCAGGCCGGTCAGCGGCTCGATGCGCTCGTGGTCGACGTCGGCGGCGGTGAGCCGCACCATGGTCAGCACCAGAAACACCATCAAGGCGTTGACGGCCACCAGCAGCACCACCACGCAGATCGCCAGTGCGACGTCGGCCCCGCTGACCCGGCCGACCAGCACCCCGACGGTGGCCGCGGCGACCAGCCACGGCAGCACCGCGTAGCGCAGGCTGTGGAACAGCACCAGGTAGGTCGCCACCGGGGCGAACGCGGTCGCCCCGAGCAGCCCGGCCAGCGGGTTGCCGGTCGTCAGGCAGCCCACCGCGATGTTGCCGGTGGCCACCAGCACGGTGAGGATGGACTGGGCCCGGGTGGGCCAGCGGCCGCGCAGCCACAACGCCGGGACCGCCAGGGTCACGGCGGTGGTCGCCAGAACGAGCAGCCGCGCCTCGCCGCGGGCCCCGACGGAGCTGAACATCATCGCCGGCGGCAGCAGGGCGCACACGACCAGGCTCACCGCCACCACGCGGCGGGTGACCGACTGCAGGCCGCGGGCAGCCAACATCGCGGTCAACCAGTAGTACTGATCCACGCCGCCGGATCTCGCCAAACCCAACATCACGCAGGACTTTCCGCTCGGCCCGGCGAGGTGTCCGAGGGTGTCCGGCTCCCGCTGCCGCTACTCACGTGTGCAGGCTAGCGGAGTCCGCGGCCGGCTCCGTGCCCGGTGCGCCGACGGCGAACACCATCTCGACGGTGGTGCCGTCCGCCGTGGACCGCACGGTGACGCCGGCGCTCACTGCGCGCATCATGGGCAGCCCGCGGCCGCGGGCACGCGGCGCGGGGTCCGGGGGCTGCCAGGCGCCGGTGTCGGCCACCCGCAGGCACAGCCGGGTGCCGTCGAACTCGGCGTCGACCCGGACCCGCCCGGGCGGCCGCCCGCGGTAGGCGTGCTCGATGCTGTTGGTGGCCGCCTCGTTGACGGCCAGCACGACGTCGCCGTGCAGCGGCTGGTCCACCCCGGCCGCGCACAGCCAGTCGGCCAGCCGGGCCCGGATGTCGGCCAGCCGCTCCGGCACCGCGGGCACGTCGAGGTGCAGTGGTGCCGGGCCGTGCCGGTACACCACGATCGCGACGTCGTCGTCGTAGCCGCCGGGCGGGGCGAGCTCGGCCAGCACCCGCTCGGCGACGGTCTCGGCGGCAGCGCCCGGCAGGGCGGCGAGCACCCGGCCGGCATGGGCGATGCCGTCGTCGATCGCCGACCCGCGCCGCTCCACCAGGCCGTCGGTGTAGGCCAGCAGGGCGGCCCCGGCCGGGAGGGTGACATCGCTCTGCGGCCGGCCGCGGCGCCGCCGGATGCCCAGCGGCACCGAACCGCTGGCGTCGAGCAGCACCGGCGGTGCGCCCGGTGCGGCCAGCACCGCCGGGACGTGCCCGGCGTTGCTGTAGCGCAGCCGGCCGGTGCGGCAGTCCAGCACGGCCAGGAACACCGTGGCGCAGTAGGCGCCGGGGATGTGTTCGGCGACCGTGTCGAGGTGCTCGAGCAGCCTGGCCGGTTCCTCCCCGGTCAGCAGCAGGGCCCGGGCGGAGCTGCGCAGCTGGCCCATCACCGCGGCGGCGGGCAGGCCGCGGCCGACGCAGTCGCCGACGATGATGCCGATGCGGTGGTCGTCCAGCGGCAGCACGTCGTACCAGTCGCCGCCGACCTCCAGCGGCGGCACCGCCGGCTCGTAGCGCACCGCGAACCCGGGCGGTGGCCGGTCGCCGGGCAGCATGGCGCGCTGCAGCGTCAGCGAGGCCTCGCGGGCGGTCTCGAAGTGCCGGACGTGCTGCACGGCCAGGCTCAGGTGCCCCACCAGGGCGGCCAGCAGCCGGCGGCCGTCGGTGCTCACCGGCCGGGGCACCCGGTGCTCCAGCCACAGCACCGTCACCGGGGTGCCGGACAGCACCGCGACGACGCCGCGGGAGGCGCCCGGGTCGTCCGCGGCGGGCACCGGCGCGACCGTCAGCGGCGGCCAGTCCCGGGCCCGGCGCAGCACCGCGCGCAGCGGTTCGTCGAAGTCCGGCCGGTCGGCGGGTTCGCCGACGACCTGCAGCACCGGCTCGGCGTCGCCGTCGGGCCAGCTGACCGCCACCAGGCGGCGCGCGTCGATGGCGGTGCGGCACTCCTCCAGCGCGATCGCCAGCACCTCGCCGACGCTGGTGGCCACCCCGGCGGCGGTGGCCAGCCGCATCAGCGCGCTGTCGCGGGCGGCGGCCTTGCGGGCGGCGGTGATGTCGCGCAGCGTGCCGACGAAGGTGCGGCCGTCGCCGGCCACCGCGCTCATGCTGACCGCCACCCAGGCCAGATGTCCGTTGCGGTGCCGGATCTGCAGTTCGGCCTGTGCCCGGCCGGCCTCCGCCCCGGCGCCGAGCCGGTCGCGCAGCCGGTCGGGGTCGGGCAGCCAGGGGTGCGGCCAGCGGTACGGCAGTCCGTCCGGGCCGTAGCCGGTGATCTCGGCGAAGGCGTCGTTGATCTCGACGACGGTGCCGTCGGCCCCGGCCACGAAGAACCCCTCCTGCAGGGCGTTGACCAGCGCGGTGCGGAAGGTGTCGCGGTCCTGCAGGCTCTCGGCGCGGGCGCGCTGCTGCTCGTAGCGGCGGGCGCCCTCGGCGTAGCCGCGCACCGCGACGTCCAGGGCGGCCAGCGTCTGCAGCAGGAACGGCAGCGCGGCGCGTGCGTCGGCGCCCTGCTGCTCGAGCACCCGGGTGTGCTGCTCGACCACCTCGAGGATGCTGACCTGCCGCTGCAGCGCCCGTCGGCCCAGGTCGTGGGCGGCCTGCAGTTCGGCCTCCGCCCCGGTGCGCAGGTAGCGGCGCAGCGCCGCGGTGTAGTCGGTGCTGAATTCGCCGGTCAGCCCGCCTTGTTCAGCCGCCACCGGACACCCACTTCCACATTTGCACCACCGTGCCCCGTCCCGGCCGGGTTTCGATGTCCAGCCGATCCATCAAGCGGCGGGCGCCGGGAAGTCCCAGCCCGAGCCCACCGGTGGTGGTGTACCCATCTTCGAGCGCCCGGGCCACATCGGAGATCCCCGGACCCTCGTCGACGGCGCGGACCACCAGTGCGGTGCGGCCGTCCCGCGGTTCGGCGGCCAGGGATACGACGCCGCGGCCGGCGTGGGCGGTGATGTTGCGGGCGATCTCGGTGACCGCGGTGACGATCTCGGTGGTGTCGGTGACCGGGAAGCCCAGCGCCTCGGCCAGCCGGCGCGCGGCCCGGCGCACCGCGATCAGGTCCGCTTCGGTGTGCAGGTGCAGTTCGGCCGCCGCTGCGCCTGCGGTGCGCTCCGGCATCGTGCATCCACCCCCGGGAGGTCGGCCCGCGGCGGGCGCGGGACGCTGCGCAGTGAGACTAGCGCGGCACCGGCGGATGCGGATGCCGCAGCAAATCGGCTGCCGACCGGCTGCCCGCCGACTAGGCTCGCCTGTGACCGCCACGCGGAGACAGTGAGGACTTCCTTGTCTGCTACCGAATCGATCACCACCGCGGTGGATCACCGCGGCGATACGACGGTCCTGCGGGTGGGCGGCGTGGTGGATCTGGCCACCGGCCCGGTGCTGCAGGAGGCGATCGACGACCTGCTCGACACCCGGCCGGCGGCGTTGATCATCGATCTGTCCGGGGTGGACTTCCTGGCCTCGATCGGGTTGCAGATCCTGGTGGCCACGCACGATCGCCTCGGCGCGGCGGGCCGTTTCGCCGTGGTCGCCGACGGCCCGGCCACCAGCCGGCCGATCCAGCTGACCCGGCTCGACGAGGTCATCGCGCTCTACCCCACCCTCGACGAGGCACTGCGCGCGCACACCGGGCCGAACTGAGCCGCACCGGCATTGCGGCCGCCCCGCCGGACCGCCGGCCGGGCCGGCGCCGTCGGGGCTGTTGACGTGCGGTGTCGCCGGCGTTACCGGACTGATACGCGTCGCTGCCCCGGTTTGCCACCCGGGGGCCGATACCCTGTGCTGGCCAACCGGAGAGTCGACACGAACGCAGACGAGGGAGCCAGATGTCTTCCGCCCGACGGTATGCCGCCGCGCTGGCCGTGGCATCCGTTGCTGCCGTTGGTGTTTGGTCGACGCCGTCGGCGCAGGCGGTGAACCAGAACTGGAGCGGCCGCTATCTGATGGTGACCTACGCCAGCCAGAAGGGCGGCACCAGCGTGGCCGCACGCCAGCCGGAGGCCGATTTCAGCGCGGTGTACACGTTCGTCACGAGTTGCCCGGGTGGCCGGTGCGTGGCCACCGCGGTCCAGGGCCCCGCGCCCACCAATCCGACCGTGCCGCACCCCCAGCGTTACACCTGGGACGGCACCCAGTGGACGTTCGTCTACGACTGGAAGTGGGACTGCCACCGCGGTGACGGGCTGCCCAAGGAGTGGGCGCCGGCCCGGTCGTGGGCGTTCTACGCGCCGCAGCCCGACGGCTCGCTGCGCGGGATGTGGCACACCGACATCGAGGGCGGGGTGTGCCGGGGCAGCGTGATCATGCCGGTGGCGGCGTTCCCGGCCTGACCGCGGCCACTCGGGATCGCCTGCCGCACAGGCGGTTTCACACCCCGAGCGGTGTTTCAGGCGCGCAGCCGGGCGACGGCGGCGTCGATGCGCTCGTCGGTGGCGGTCAGCGCGATGCGCACGTGCTGCGCGCCGGCCGGGCCGTAGAACTCCCCGGGCGCGACCAGGATGCCGCGCTCGGCCAGCCAGGCCACGGTGTCGCGGCAGGGCTCACCGCGGGTGGCCCACAGGTACAGCCCCGCCTCGGAGTGGTCGATGCCGAATCCGGCGTCGCGCAGCGCCGGCAGCAGCCGGGCCCGACGGGCGGCGTAGCGTTCGCGCTGCTGCCGTTCGTGCTCGTCGTCGCCGAGTGCGGCGACCATGGCGGCCTGCACCGGGGTGGGCATCATCATCCCGGCGTGCTTGCGCACCGCGAGCAGCTCGGCGATCAGCGCACCGTCGCCGACGACGAAGCCGGCCCGGTACCCGGCCAGCGACGACGTCTTCGACAGCGAGTGGATCGACAGCAGCCCGGTGTGGTCGCCGTCGCACACCGACGGGTGCAGCAGCGAGACCGGCGGCTCGTGCTCCCAGCCCAGCCCCAGGTAGCACTCGTCGGAGGCGACCAGCACGCCGCGCTCGCGCGCCCAGCCGACCACCTTGCGCAGGTGGTCGACGCCGAGCACCCGACCGGTCGGGTTGCTCGGCGAGTTCAGGTAGATCAGCGCCGGGGTGCGCGGGCCGAGCTGGGTCAGCGAGTCGGCCCGCACCACCTGTGCACCGGCCAGCCGCGCGCCCACCTCGTAGGTGGGATAGGCCAGCTCCGGCACCACGACGACGTCGTCCGGGCCGAGCCCGAGCAGGGTGGGCAGCCAGGCGATCAGCTCCTTGGTGCCGATCGCCGGCAGCACCGCGGCCGGGGCCAGGCCGGTGACCCCGTAGCGGCGCTGCAGGGCGGCGCAGGCCGCCTCACGCAGCGCCGGGGTGCCGTGCGTGGTCGGGTAGCCGGGCGCCGCACTCGCCTCGGCGAGCGCGGCACGGATCACCGGCGCCACCGGGTCGACCGGGGTGCCCACCGACAGATCGACGATCCCGTCGGGATGGGCCCGGGCCACCGCGGTGACGTCGGCGAGGGTGTCCCAGGGGAATTCCGGCAGTGACGCCGAGACGCGCCGCCTCAGGTCAGTGCTCTCCCTGCGGCGGCAGGTCCTTGATGGCCTGCGGGTCGTTGTCGGTCTTGCCGACCTTCGAGGCACCGCCGGGCGAGCCCAGATCATTGAAGAAGTCGGCGTTGGCCTGCTGGTACATGCTCCACTGGTCCGGCAGGTCGTCCTCGTAGAAGATCGCCTCCACCGGGCAGACGGGCTCACAGGCACCGCAGTCGACGCACTCGTCCGGGTGGATGTACAGCATGCGCTCGCCCTCGTAGATGCAGTCGACGGGGCACTCCTCGATGCATGCCTTGTCCTTGACGTCGACACACGGTTCGGCAATGACGTACGCCACGAAGGTCTCCTCGATCTCCTGTCCAGGTGCTGCTGCCTGTCCGGGGTGGGCACCACAAAATCCGCCCGTCAGTATGCGATGCCACAAACCACGCGCCCAGCTAAGTCTGCCCTAACTTCGCCTGTCCGCAGTTCGCCGGGAGCGCCGTCGGCAACGCGGTTCCTGATACTAGACGTTGCGTCTAAAAACCAACAGCGAGCGGTGCACGGGTGCTCACGCCGCCAGCGGCGTGTAGGTGGTCGTGCGCTGCCGCGCCGGCCGGCCGATGCCCGCGGCGATCGCCACCAGCTCCTCCACGGTCTTGGCCGAGCCGTTCTCCGAGCCGGCCATCCGGGAGATGGTCTCCTCCATCAGCGTGCCGCCGAGGTCGTTGGCACCGCCCTGCAGCATCACCTGGGTGCGCTCCACGCCGAGCTTGACCCAGCTGGTCTGGATGTTGCGGATGCGGCCGTGCAGCATGATGCGGGCCAGCGCGTGCACCGCCCGGTTGTCCCGGTGGGTGGGGCCGGGCCGGGCCCCGCCGGCCAGATACAGCGGCGCGTTGTGGTGCACGAACGGCAGCGGCACGAACTCGGTGAACCCGCCGGTGCGGTCCTGGATGTCGCGCAGGATGCGCAGGTGGCCCACCCAGTGCCGCGGGGTGTCGACGTGGCCGTACATCATCGTCGAGCTCGACGGCAGCCCCACCTCGTGGGCGGTGGTGATGACCTCGATCCACATCGCGGTGGGCAGCTTGCCCTTGGTGAGTACCCAGCGCACCTCGTCGTCGAGGATCTCGGCGGCGGTGCCCGGGATGGTGTCCAGGCCCGCCTCCTTCAGCGCGGTGAGCCACTCTCGGATGGACAGACCGCTCTTGGCGGCGCCGTTGACGATCTCCATCGGCGAGAAGGCGTGCACGTGCATGCTCGGCACCCGGTTCTTGACCGCGCGCACCAGGTCGGCGTAGCCGGTGACCGGCAGCTGCGGGTCGATGCCGCCCTGCATGCAGACCTCGGTGGCGCCGGCGACGTGGGCCTCCCAGGCTCGGTCGGCGACCTCCTCCACCGACAGCGAGTACGCGTCGGCGTCGCCTTTGCGCTGCGCGAACGCGCAGAACCGGCAGCCGGTGTAGCAGATGTTGGTGAAGTTGATGTTGCGGTTGACGACGTAGGTGACCTCGTCGCCGACCGCGTCGCGGCGCAGCTCGTCGGCGAACGCGGCCACCGCGTCCAGGGCCGGCCCGTCGGCGGTGGCCATGGCCAGGTACTCGGCGTCGGTGCAGCCGGCCGGGTCACGTTCGGCCGAGCGCAGCGCGGCCAGCACATCGGTGTCGATGCGCTCGGGCGCGCGGGCGGCCAGTTCGGCCACCTTGGCCCGCACCGACTCCCAGTCGCCGAACGCCTCGCCGAGGTCGCTGCGGGTCTCGGTGCGCCGGCCCTCGGTGTCGATGGCGGTGTGCAGGTCGGTGCGGCCCAGCGACTCGGCGGCCTCGTCGGGTTCCTGCCAGGGCAGCCCGACCGGGTTGACGTCGCGGGCCAGCCCGGTCTCCGGGTCGGCCAGCGCGTCGACGTGGGCACGCACCCGCGGGTCGATCCAGGCCGCGCCGCCCAGCACGTAGGGCGGGTGCACGGTCAGCCGCTGCACCAGCTCGTAGCCGGCCTCGGCGGTGACGGCGGCGAGTTCGTCCAGCGCCGGCCAGGGCCGTTCCGGGTTGACGTGGTCGGGGGTCAGCGGCGAGACCCCGCCCCAGTCGTCGATGCCGGCGCCGATGAGCGCCAGGCACTCGTCGCGGGAGACCAGGTTGGGCGGGGCCTGGATGCGCATCTTCGGGCCGAGCACCAGCCGGGCCACCGCGACGGTGGCCAGGAACTCCTCCAGGTCGGCGTCCGGGGCCGAGGCCATCGCGGTGTGCTCCTTGGCCCGGAAGTTCTGCACGATGACTTCCTGGATGTGCCCGAACTCCTTGTGCGAGCGCCGAATCGCGTGCAGCGTCTCGGCCCGCTCGGTGGGCGTCTCACCGATGCCGACCAGCACCCCGGTGGTGAACGGGATGGACAGTCGGCCGGCGTCGTCGAGGGTGCGCAGCCGCACCGCGGGATCCTTGTCCGGGCTGCCGTAGTGGGCCATGCCCCTGGTCTCGAACAGCCGCCGGCTGGTGGTCTCGAGCATCATGCCCATCGACGGCGCCACCGGTTTGAGCCGGGACAGCTCGGCCCAGCTCATCACGCCGGGGTTGAGGTGCGGCAGCAGGCCGGTCTCCTCGAGCACCCGGATCGCCATCGCGCGCACGTAGTCCAGCGTGGAGTCGTAGCCGCGCTCGTCGAGCCAGGCGCGGGCCTCCTCCCAGCGCGCCTCGGGCCGGTCGCCGAGCGTGAAAAGCGCCTCCTTGCAGCCGAGTTCGGCACCGCGGCGGGCGATGTCGAGGATCTCGTCGGGCTCGAGGTACATGCCCTTGCCCGCCGCGCGCAGCTTGCCCGGGACGGTGACGAAGGTGCAGTAGTGGCAGGTGTCCCGGCACAGGTGGGTGACCGGGATGAACACCTTGCGCGAGTAGGTGATCGGTAGCCGTCCGCTCGGGCCGCGACGGCCCGCCGAGACCAGTCCGGCGTCGCGCACCCGGGCGGCGCTGGCGCACAGGTCGGCGAGGTCCTCGCCGCGCGCGGTCAGGGCGATGGCCGCCTCGGCGACGTTGAGCGCGACCCCGTCGCGGGCCCGCCGCAGCACCCGGCGCAGCGCGCTGGATCCCGGGGCCGCCGACCGGGGCGGCACGGTCGGCATCGGCAACTCCGCTCGTTGCGGTTGTTCAGGCGGATTCACAGCCACGCAGGTGAAACCTCGATCTCGACGCGATTCATCCCGGCGTCCCACATTCTGAAATCCCGCACCCACGCCATATCGCATCACAGTAGTCCGCCGGGTGCGGCTCGCGTGCGGCCTCCGTGGACGGCGGCCCGCACCCCGTAGACTCGGTGCCGTTGCCGCCACCCGGCTCCGCTCCCCGAGGAGGCCCAGTGACCGTGTCGTTGCGTCCGTATCTCGCCGCCGGGCTCGCCGCGGCGACCGTCTCGGCCGCCGTGGTCGGCCCGAGCCTGCCCCGACCCGAGGCGGGCCCGTCGCCGCGGATCGAATTGGCCGCCGCCGTCACCCCGTTCGACGCCGGTTCCGGCGACCCGGGTGCGGTGACCGCCCAGTTCCTGCTGCCCGGCTGGGGGCTGCCCGGGGTGGGCGAGGCGATCATCACCGCCTACGACACGGTGGAGCCGTGGGTGGCCTGGGTGGTGGACTTGGCCGCCTACGCGGTGGGCTGGGTTCCCGGGTTCTGGTGGCTGTCGGGCCAGATCGAGATCCTCTACTACGACGTCATCGAACCGATCGCGCAGAGCGTCGTCTACAGCTTCGCCGATCTGATCAGCGGCTACATCGGGCTGGGCGAGGCGGTGTCGAACGTGCTGCGCGCGACGCTGCAGGCCGGGATCGACTTCATCTGGGGCGAGCTCGGCTGGATTCTGCCGCCATTGCCGCCGATTCCACCGTTCCAGGGGCTCTCGGCCACCGGGATGTCGGTCGTCGGGACCGGGGCCGGCGTCGGCGAGGACATCGCGGACGGGGATGGCACCCCCACCCCCGAGACGCCGACGGAGACCGACACCGAGGAACAGCCCGGCGTCCCGGACCCGGCGCACCGAGGGCCGGCGCCCGAAGAACCCGGGATCGAAGCACCCGAGATCGATGAGCCGGAGATCGATGAGCCGGGCCCGCAGGACCCCGCACCGGAACCCGAGCATCCGGGTGCCGCGCCCCCCGACGCGGGGGAACCGGCGACCGAGGCGCCCGAAGAGCAGGACCGGGAACCCGAGCCCGGGGAAACCGACGACCCGGCGATCTCGGACCCCGAGACCACGAACCCGGCGCTCGAGGACCGGGCCGCCGAGGGCCCCGGTTCGGACACCCCGGTCCGGCCGGGGGCGTGGCGCGGGTCGGGGACGCACGGCGGTGCGCTGAAGCTCCGCCCCGCCGATCGCCACCACGGGATCGGTGCCGGCCACCGGGCGACCGGGTCACCCGCCGGCAAGCGGTAGGCCGCCCGTCACCGCCGGTGACGCGCCAGTACCGCCACCGGCGGGCCCGCGCCCAGCGCGAGCAGCACCAGCAGCGCGTACTGGCCGAGTCCGTTGGTGCCGAACACGACATCCCCACCCGGCCCGCCGACGGTGAACACGGCGACGCAGGCCAGCCAGGTCCACAGCGGGGTCGCGGCCGCCGCGCGTGACCGGTCCCCGAACCACTGCAGGCCGGCCCAGACCAGGGCGGCGTTGAGCGCACCACTGATCAGCGCGCTGACGGGGAACGGCACCAGTCCGATGCGCAGCGGCAGGAAGAACGCGGCCAGGACTGCCGAGAGAACGCCGTCGACGGCGAGCAGGACGAGCAGGGCCGCCCGGGTGGCGGGGCGGTCGTCGACGGGCGCGCTCAGGTGGGGATGCTGTCGAGCAGGCCGACGAGCGAGCCGACCACCCATTGGAAGTTGTCGAGGCGGTCCTGCCAGTGCTGCAGGTTGGGATCGAGATCCGGATCCATGCCCGCTTCCTTTCGCTGCGCCGCTGTCGCTCGGGAGCTTACCGCCCGGCCGTGTCCTCGTGCAGGGACAGGCCCGACAGCAGGTCGGTCTCCCAACCGCGGGCGTCGCGCTCCCCCGCCGTGCCGGCGGCCAGCACGTAGTGCTCCTCGGGCAGTAGCGGCAGGGCGATCCGGTTCGACAGCGCGAAGGACCGCCCGTCCGGGGCCACCATCACCTGCGTGGCGTGGGCGCGCAGCGCGGCGAGTTTGGCCGGCAGGGCGTCGCGCACGTCGATCACAGCGTCGACGCGGTCGTCGGGAAAGCCGAACGGGAACTCCTCGAGGCGGATCCAGTCGTCGGGGATCTCGGTGAGTGCCGCCAGTCCGGCGGTCGCCGCGCTCGAGGCGACGACGGTCCAGTAGAACTTGGGCACCTTCCAGGCGCCGCCGGCCTCGACGGCGGCGGTGGTGACGCGGTGCGTCTGGATGTGGTCCGGGTGCCCGTACCCGCCGTTGGGGTCGTAGGTGACGACGACATGCGGCCGCAGCCGGTCGATGATCGCGACGAGTTCGGCGACGGCCTCGTCGAAGTCGGCGTCGACGAACCGGCAGCGGTGCCGCGGCGGGGTGCCGTCCATGCCCGAGTCGCGCCAGCGACCCGCGCCGCCGAGGAAGATCGGTTCGTCCACGCCGAGGGCGCGCAACGCGGCGGTGAGCTCGCCGATCCGGTACCCGCCGAGTTGGTCGGCACCGCCGACGGCGAGTTGGGCCCACCGGTGGCCGATCACCTCCCCCTCTTCCCCGAGCGTGCAGGTGACGACGTGCACCTCGGCCCCGAGTCTGCGGTAGTGGGCGATGGTGCCGCCGGTGGTGAGCGTCTCGTCGTCCGGGTGGGCGTGCACGAACAGCAGCCGGGGACGTACTGGTGCGGACATCGCTGTTCAGGCTAGTCCGTGGCGGGCGGCCCGACCCGAGATCCGGGGAGCCCCACGACGGCGCCGGCCCCGCCGTCCTCGAAACGAAGCTCCGCCGCCCACGCCCGGGCATCCGTTGCCGAGCACACTCGAGATCAGGCGTTGACACATTTGCTCGATGACCTTGAATTCGCCGCGCGAGCCCCGCGGTCGCCCACTCCGGCAACCGCGGTTCGACGACTTCGACGGCGTCGCCGAACACCATACAGCTATCGGGATAAGTCCTGGAGGCGACAGCCTTCGCACGATGTCCGGCCGACCAGGGGTGCCCGGCCGGCGAATCCTGAGCGCCGGGTATCCCGGCGTGCAGGTCCGAAACTCGGCAACAATGTGATGCATATCACACCGCCTGCCGTCGCCGGCGCGCTGACCACGGGAAACGCCTTGGCGGCCCCGGCGCGCCCGAACCGCCCCAACTGGCGGGTTGCATCGCAGCCACTCGGTTCCAGCGAAGAAATACACAGCTAGAGACCGATCTTGACGGGCGGCGGGGAGCGTTGCTGACAGCACCGGCCCGGCGCCGAACGCACCACGAAGACGGGGAACGAGCGCAGATTAACGTCAACGTCAAAGGCGACGTTGCGTGCACAAAGGTCACCTCAACCGACCGGTCAGCAACGCTGTACACGTTGCTAACCCTAATTAGCCAGCTACTTCGCTTCAGCGACAGCCCCGGGAATGTACGAGGGCTCGCAATTGCACTTCCAGCTAATTTTGCCGAGTCAGCCGAATCATCACGGTAATTGCCTGAGCGCAAGCTGTTGATTACTCAGGGATCTCTCAGGGTATGGTTTGCTGAGTCGGGGTTCGAAATGACCAGAGGGGAAACCATGCAATTAGCCGTACGCTCGTCGCTCGCCGCGGGCGCAGCATTTGTCGGCGCCGGCGCGATCGCTCTCAGCCCGATCGCCCCGGTTCCTGCCGACATCACCACCAAGGCCGCACAGCCCAACGCGGTCTCCGCCGAGTACACGCCGACCGGTCTGGCCCAGGCGATCGTCGCCCTCGCCCAGGGGCAGGCCCAGGCGATCAACCACGGCCTGGTCGGCTTCGCCGCCGGGGTCCGTGAAGGCCTGCTCACCACCGCTGACATCACCGACACCGCCGCGGGCACCGCGCTGGGGGTCAACAACACCCTCACTGCCACCGGCCTGAGTGCGCTGGCCGCGGTCGCCGCCAATCCGTTCAACCCGGCCAGCTACCTGTCGGCCGGCGCGGCCCTCGTCCAGGGCGGTTCCACCGCGCTCAACCAGTCCCTGGCGGGGTCGGCCAGTGCCGTCAACCTGGGGCTGGGCGGCCTCGACGCCCTGGTCGGCATCGGCACCGGGACCGCCTACGCCATCAACAACTCGCTGACCGGGGCGTTCCTGACCGGCCTGAACGAGCTGTTCCCGGGCAACACCGTGCCGGACGCGCTCGCCGCACTGTACGGCCTGCCCGGCCCGAGCACCGTCGCCGCCGCGTTCGCCGACCTGCTCGAGGGCGGCTCGGACGCGCTCAACCAGCTCTTCAACGGCTTCGCGATCGCCGTGGCCGACGGCGTGCTCGGTGCCCAGGAGATCACCGACACCATCTCCGGCACGCTGCTGACCATCAACACCGGCCTGACCCAGGCCGCGTTGGCGGCCGGCCAGACCATCGCGGCCGATCCGTTCGATCCGGCCGCCTACGCGGCCGCGTTCGCCACGCTGGTCGGCGGGTTCTCGCAGGCGGTCAACGACAGCCTGGTCGGCCTCGCCGGGGTCGCCACCGCCGGGCTGGACACCCTCACCGCCCTGACCGGCGACTTCGCCGCCACCCTGCTGGCCGTCAACACCCGCCTGACCGATGCGTTCATCTCGGCCATCGAGCGGTTCGCCCCGCCGGCCGAGGACGACGAGGCCGAGGCGAACGTCCTGGCCGCCGCGGCGGTCGACCTCGACGTCCGGGTCGGCGACGTGGTCCTCTCGCCGGAGCGGTTCCTCGCGGCCTTCACCGACCTGGTGCAGGGCGGCTCGACCGCCGTCAACCAGGCCCTGGCCGGCTTCGCCGACGGCGTGGCCATCGGTCTCGACGGCATCGCAAACACGGTCAACACCGCCGCCGGCACCGCGCTGGCCATCAACAGCACACTGGTGGCCGCGGGCCTGACCGCGCTGGAGGCGGTGGCCGCCAACCCGTTCAACCCGGCCAACTACGTGGCGGCGTTCGCCGCGCTGGTCCAGGGCGGCTCGACCGCGCTGAACCAGGGCCTGGCGGGCATCGCCCAGGGGATCACCGGCGGGCTGGACACGCTGGCCGATCTCACCGACAAGGCCGCGGGGACGGCGCTGGGGATCGACACCACCCTGACCAACGCGTTCACCGACGCGCTCGGCCGCTTCGTCGACGCACCCGAGGAGGGGCCGGAGCTCAACAGCATCTCCGGTGTCCGGGAGTCGCGGGCCGCCCTGGTGGCCGCGACCACCACCGACACCACCGGTCCGACGGTCCAGCTGTCGGTCACGGCCGACACCAAGGCCGACGAGCAGCCGGCTCCCGAGCGCCGGCCGGCCACCGAGGACGGCACCGACACCGAGGCCGGTGCCGGGTCGGCGGTGCAGGACGCTCGTGCCGAGCGGCAGGCCGCTCGCGAGGCCGCCAAGGCCGAACGGGAAGCCGCCCGCGAGGCCGCCAAGGCCGAGCGCCAGGCGGCGCGTGAGTCGGCCAAGGCCGAACGCGAGGCCGCCAAGGCCGAACGGCAAGCCGCCCGCGAGGCCGCCAAGGCCGAGCGCCAGGCCGCCAAGACCGATACGGCATCGAAGCCGGCCGGTGCCGACCGGGATTCGGCCAAGCCGGGCAAGCGCTCGAACAGCGGTTCGAACGACTGACGCCGTCTTCGCCTGAACCTGGCCACCGACAGGCCCCGCCGCCACGTGCATCAGCCCCTGGTGGCGGGGCCTTCGGCGTCCGGGGGCGCACCAGTACCGCGCACCCCCATCGGATTCCCAACGCAGGCAGCGCCTTTCGATGCCCGGTTCGCCGGGGAGCGCACCGGCAAAGCCGCAACCTCCGCAGTGATTCCGACCCACGCTGGTTTTCCTGCGTTTCACCATTGGCCGCGCAAATCCGCAGAACCAAGCCAGATGGCCGCATAGCGAAAATTCAGCAAATCCGCGCTCGCGTAAAGAATCGGATCCGAAAACACTGTCGCAGCCCGACCGTCAGGCATTAGCTCATGGTTTACCTGCCGCGTTTTCGGCGCCAGTGACCGGCATCACCACGAAATCGGGCCGCCCGCCACTTTTGCATTCACCTTTCCAGCAAAATCACGATCTAGTAAATTATGGGGCGACGTCCGGAGGCCGACGCCGAGGCGAACCCGTGCCGGTCGCCGCAGAACCCGCTTCCCCGACCCTCCAGCGACGTCGGTGGATCGCCGAGTCCGGCTGTCCCCTTCGGGTTCCCCTCGCGCGCCGCGCCCGGCTCCGTCACCGGGCCCGATCCCCACCGCTGCCTCGACGCCCGAGAGCCCGAGAGGAGGAACACCGTGCCACATCCCGTGAAGACCCGCTTCGTCACCGGCGCCGCACTGGTCGGCGCAGGCGCGCTGGTGGTCAGTCCCGTTGTGCCGGAACCGCAACCAGCGCATGCCACACTCCCCGCAGCGGCCGTCGCGTTGGCGGCGAGCTCGGCCTGGCCCGACTCCCACGACGAGGCCTGGCCGGATCAGGAGCAGATCGCCGAGATCGTCGAGCTCCTCCGAGAACTCTCGACACTGCCGTCGACCTGGCAGCCGGCGTTCGAACAGATCGATTTCCGGGACCACCTCCACCAGCTCTTGCAGCCTTACGAGTCGCAGCCCATGTTGGTCCCGAGGCAGATCCTGGACATCTACGCCGAACTCCTCAGCGAGCAAGGGTTGGCGGAGAGCGAGATCGACGAGCGCGTGGCGGCGCTGGCAGACACCCTGCGGAAGGCGATGGGCGACGCGCCGACGCCGACCGAGATCGGCCCACTCGATCCCGCCGACAACCCCGAGGCCCCGGTACCCCCGCTGCCCGACTGGCCGGAGGTTCCCCCGACGGAGCCGCCGGTATCCCCGGTGGCCACGACGATGCCGGACCCCCTGGCCTACTACGGCGAGGTGCTGCAACGGACGCTCGAGAACCTGCGCGCACTGTGGGCCGTCGTCGAGGAGAATCCGGCTCCGATCCTGGCGCGGATTCTGCGCAACCAGTCCGCCAACCTCGAGAATCTCGTCGCGGCGGTGGAGCTCGCGGGCGACCGGCTGATCCGACTGGTCACCGACACGGTTCCCGATCGCTTCCAGGCCGCGATCCGAAACCTGGTGGACGGCAACATCGAAACCGCGCTCAACGCGCTGGTGGAGATCCCGATGGAGCTGGTCGCCCCGGCCACGCTCCTGGTCGAATCGGTGACCCTCTGGGTGCTGCGGTCCGGTGGCGATCTGATCTCCGCGCTGGGCGTGATCGCCGCCGCCGGCCGCAACGGCGGTTCCTGGGCCCTGGTCGATCCGCTGGTCAGCACCATCGGGGCGGTCGGGCGGGCCATCCAGGACGTGGCCGACGCCGTCCGCGCCGGCGACCCTGTCGGCCTGGCCTATGCCCTGATCAACGCGCCCGCCACCGTCCTCGACGGCCTGCTCAACGGCAACTACGGGCCCACCCGGGTCGGCGGCCCCGCCGGGCTGCTCACGCCCTACCAGGGCCCGATCGGGTTCGCCCTGGACCTGCGCCGCCGGATCGCCGATTCGATGGCGCTCCAGCCCGTCCGGATCCAGGCGATCGACCCGACCCTGGTCGCTCGGGCGCCCGAGTCCACGGTCGACGGCGCCGCCGCCGGCCTGGTCACCCTCACCACGACACCGCCGGACGGTCCGGCGACGCCCGGCACCGGCGCCGACCACGACGACACCGCCGACGACCGTCGTGCCGACGCCGGATTGTCCGCCGTCGCAGCCGAACTCGGCGCCGATGCCGACCGCGACGGTGACGAGGCGGCCACCACGGCCAATTCCGGACCCGCCAACCGCACCGCCGGCCGGCCGCCCGCCCGCGGCGATCTGGGCGAGCGCCTGCGCCCGGTCCACGACCGTATCGATCGTGCCCCGGCCAAGGAGCGCATGCGGCCGGCGACCGACGCCGGCGCCCGGAACCCCGGTCAGCGGGACGGCGGGACGGGATCGCGCGACGCCGCCCACTGACCGGCCGAACGGGCCGGCCGAGACGACCGATCCGTACGGCCCGAGGCCCCGCCGCCGCGTGGGAGATCCCGCGGCGGCGGGGCCCTATTTGTGCACGGCGTGTGCACCGATGTCCCTTGCGTCACACCGGTAAAGGCTGCGTCACACTGGTAAAGGCGCTGGCCACGGCGGAATTTGGGGTCGCTCCCGGGGCCTCGGCAAAGTGAGCGGATTCCGCACCGCCGCCGAACTTGTTAGCACAGCTACCTTCAGTTAGGCCTCACTCAGCTCCTCATGTTGCTGAGCGACCCCACTGATAGGAACGGAGCAGGAACGATGCCGACCTCTGGGCACCTCTAAGAGTTGCTCGACGGCAGGGTCAATTTTGCCGAAACAACCACCTGCGAATTGACTCTCAGGTAAGTTTCAGGAAGACACCTGTTGGAGCAACACAAAGGAGTGACCATGCAGGTCGCCGCGAAGTCCTATCTGGCCACCGGCGTCGCGCTCGTCGGCGCCGGCGCAATCGCGATCAGCCCGGTGGTGCCGCAGCTGCCCGATGTCGCGGTCCCGAACACCTCCTCGGCCGCCGTCAGCCTGACCGCGGTCCCGAACCCGATCGACTTCTACGCCGCGGTGCTGGACCGGACGGCCGACAACGCCCAGGCCGTGATCGAGGCCATCCTGGCCGACCCGGCGCCGATCCTGTCGCAGATCGTCGAGAACCAGATCGCCAATTTCGAACTGGTGGTCAATGCGGTCCGCCAGGCCGCCGAGGCGCTGGGCGAGTCGCTGTCCCAGGTCCCGGCCACGCTGCAGACGGCGTTCACCGCCCTGACCGAGGGCGATGTCGAGACGGCCCTGAACACCCTGCTCGGCCTCCCGGTCGATGTCGCCACTATGCCGTTCCTCAGTCTGGTCACGGGCGTGGTCCCGCCGGTACTGGGGGTGTTCAACAACATCAACAACGTCATCCAGGAAGTAGGCCCCGCCGTGATCGTCGGCGGGCTCCTGATCACCGCCGGACCGGTGCTCAGCACGCTCGGGGCGGTCAACGCGGTGATCGGGGACGTCGTCGGTGCCGCCCTCGCCGGAAACCTGCTCGAGGTCGCCTACGCGCTGGTCAACGCACCGGGCACCATCTTCGACGGTCTGGTCAACGGCGAGTACGGCCCGCCCCTGATGGGCCTCATGCCGCCGCCCGGCATCCTGACCCCCGAATTCGGCGTGATCGACTTCCTGCAGAACCTGCGCGTGAGCATCGCCGACGCGCTCAAACCGCAGGCCGTCAACAACATCGACAACGGCGATCAGGCGGCCTCGGCGGCCAGCGTGCCCCAGAGCGTCGTCACCGGGACCGAGAACATCACCGTCGGTACCGGCGCCGGTGCGACGGGCGGCGACAACGGCTCGGCGGCGGGTGCGACCGGCACCGAGGACAACGACGTCGAGTCCGACGAGGACGCCCTGAAGCAGGTTGCCGAGGACGATGCCGCGGTCGGCGGTGGCGATGACGACGCCGCGTCGAACGGCCGGTCCGGCGGCAAGGGCTCCGGGCTCTCCGAGGTGAAGCGCGCCGAGCCGACCAGCGCGGCCGCCGAGCGCTCGGTCCGCGGCGGCGACCGGGTCGGCGCGAAGGCCGGCGCCGGCGCGAAGGCCG